>NZ_JAWOQN010000047.1:0-29408 GCF_033337395.1 Vibrio sp. YT-19(2023)
TGAAACTCAGTATATTGTATAAAAGTCGGTCAACTTTAGGAGGTTTGGTTTCTCGTCTGAATTACGCAACAAAGCCACGGTACACACTTAGCTAACGTCTTAATCAAACTGTATCTAGATTAACGTCTAAGTCGAATTTTTTGAAAACTTCCGATAAAATACAAATTCCATAGTTCATTTTATGAGCACTACATTTGTTGATTTCGGATTGATACTGAAGTGGAGTTCTAAAAAGATTAGGTGTCACTCAAATCGCTACACCGTTATAAACTGTTTTAGAAATTACGTCTGAATTGCCGTTGATATGCAAAAGGCAGATCATCACTTCCAGCCGTGAAAACATTGACTTAAGCGGTAGCTATTAGTAGACCCTCTTTGAACGCTGACAACTCTATAACGTTACATAAGCTAAGAACAGCCCCTCAACCCCAGACTTAAGAGAAGCATTGGTATAAATAATCACTTAAGAGCTGAACTTACGTTAGCGTACCGAGATAGACAGATTAAGCCAGAAAAATAAATCTCACTAATCGACTTGTTAAATTTTTAAAGTGACGAAGATTTTCGTCCTAACCGTTAAAGTGTTAAAATGATCACAACATTGCTGTCGTGGCTTCAGGTGACACTTAAAGTACTTCTAGTACCCCACTATCTGATTTTTTCTTTTGGTACCCCACTTGATACCCCACCGGCTTAACCATAAAAACAAAAGGCATATTTTTCAAATGGTTAACAATAATATTCAATGGTTTCCTGGCCACATGCACAAAGCACGTAAAGAGATCGAAGAAGCAATCCCTCAAGTGGATGTGATCATCGAAGTACTGGATGCTCGTATTCCTTTCAGTAGTGAAAACCCTTTGATTTCTCAAATCCGTGGTGACAAACCTGTCGTTAAAGTTTTGAACAAACGTGATTTGGCCGATCCAGAATTAACTCAACTGTGGATTGAGCACTTGGAGCAAGAGCAACATGTAAAAGCAATGGCGATCACGACTTCTGAACCACAAGAAGTGCATCGAATCATGGAGCTTTGCCGCAAACTTGCCCCACACCGAGAAGAAATTGGTAAAAACATTCGCACCATGATCATGGGCATCCCAAACGTTGGAAAGTCGACGATCATTAACACCCTCGCAGGTCGAACAATCGCTGTAACAGGTAACCAACCCGCGGTTACACGTCGTCAACAACGTATCAACCTGCAAAATGGCATCGTATTATCTGATACTCCAGGAATTTTATGGCCAAAAGTGGAAAATCCACACAGTGGCTTCCGCCTTGCGGCTACCGGCGCGGTAAAAGATACAGCGATGGAATATGACGAAGTCGCATTCTATACCATTGAATACCTAGCAGCTCATTATGCAGACAAGCTTAAAGAGCGTTATCAAATTGAAGAGCTTCCAGAATCAGATATCGAGATCATGGAAGAAATTGGTCGTCGCCGCGGTGCACTACGTGCAGGTGGACGTGTTGACTTGCACAAAGTATCAGAGATCTTATTGCACGAACTTCGTCAAGGCACTTTGGGCCAAATTACATTAGAACGCCCAGAAATGATCACTCAAGAGCTGATTGAAGTCGAGATTGAGACCGCCCGTAAAGAAGAAGAAAAAGCGAAGCGTAAAGAAGAGCGTCGTAAGCGCTATTTACGTAATAAGCGATAAGCTTGTCTCTTATCTACTCATGTTTCAAGGCGCGATTTTCGCGCCTTTTTTGTTATCTAATGCGCCCATTTTTTTCACTTTTCAAACTTTATATTCCTCATCCAAAATCCCAGATATGAAGCACGAAAAAACACCGCAAAATCGCCGTATAAACTTTAAGCACAAACTAGTTTAGACCCCGGGCCCCTATAGAGTTACAGCCACCATCCAACCCTCAAATGTCGAGTTTGCAAGGGTCTGCAAACTTATGCAACCTGGTTAGTGACACTCTCCCCAAAATCCGCAATATGAATAAGTGTCAGCGCTGGCGTTTTTCCATATGAAGAAGAGATTTATTATGAGTGAAACTATACAAAGCAAACCACTTCCCTCCTTTATCGAGGAACGCCTAGATTTTTATATTCAAGATCTAATCGAACCGAATGAGAACAAAAAACACCTTGTTCTTGGTAAACGCCCACCGTGTAATGCCGTTGTCCTGCAAAGCAATGATTACCTTGCACTGTCTCATAATAAGGAGATTCAAAACGCGCATCGTGATGCGATTTCCCAGCACGATGACAACGTCGTGATGTCCGCGATTTTCTTACAAGACGATGAATCGAAATCTGTATTTGAAACGCAACTAGCCAGTTTCGTTGGTATGCCTAGTTGTCTACTTTCTCAATCTGGTTGGGCTGCGAATGTCGGTTTATTGCAGACTATTTGTGCACCGAACATACCTGTGTACATTGATTTCTTTGCACATATGTCTTTGTGGGAAGGCGCACGTATTGCCGGAGCACAAATTCATCCGTTCATGCATAACAACACCAGTCACCTAAGAAAACAGATTTCACGTCACGGTTCAGGGATCATTGTTGTGGATTCGGTTTACAGCACTATCGGGACCATCGCTCCTCTACGTGATATCTACGAAATAGCACAGGAGTTTGACTGCGGCCTGGTTGTAGATGAATCACACTCTTTAGGTACACACGGTCCACAAGGTGCGGGGATACTGCAGGGTCTTGGCTTAACTCATAAGGTAGATTTTATTACCGTTAGTCTTGCCAAGACATTTGCTTATCGTGCTGGCGCGATTTTAGGCCCAGAAAAACTGGCGAAGACGCTTCCGTTTTTCAGTCAATGCAGACATGACAGCTGCTGAAGTTGATCATGTACTCACTGTCTGCCAACAAGCATTTGCACACCCTGACTTAGAGTTTGTGTAAGTTAGTGTGTAGATAAAACTAAAGAGCTCAACAGTTTTGCTGAGCTCTTTATTCGTGTTATTCGTTGTGAGCAACTCGCCTCAAGAAAACAAGTCGCGAATGATTAGATCCAGTTTGCGATTTTATCGAACAAACGATTTTTATCCGCCGGTTTTACGATGAAGTCAGACATACCCGAAGACCCAATTTTGTCCAACGTGACAGGTGAACTATCCCCTGTATGCGCAATAATAGGTACCGACGCATAGTTTTTATCCGAGCTTCGAATTCGCCTAGACGCTTCTACACCATCCATAATTGGCATTTCGATATCCATCAGAATGAGATCAACATCTTCTTGCTCTAGTGTATCCAGAGCCTGCTGCCCGTCTTCTTTCTGAATCACTTCAAAGCCTTGCTTTTCAAGTAACATTGCCGTGAATTTACGCAAAGATTCATTATCATCCACGACCATAATTGTGCGCTTATTTGAATTATCTAACGTCACCGAGGCCGTTGGTGTCGATACATAGCTTGAATCATATAAGAGACGCTCAATAGTTGGTTTAGTATTCAATAACCAGGCTTGCGTTTCGATCCAAATAGGTTCATATGCAGCCTTACGTGCTCTCTGAGTCGGATGATGCTCAAAAAGATAAACTATGCGTGCTTCAGTGAAAGACAAGAGAGATTCTAATCTATCCAATTGGTTTGCTCTTGGATCTAAGCTCTCGAGATCGATAAAAATCAGATCGAATTCGAACTCGTACTCTTTCTTTTTGAGTACTTGGTTGGCATCTAAAATCGTCGAGTCAAAGCCCATAAAACGGCTAATATCTGTTACTTTAGACACCAAGATATCTTGGCTAGTCACCGTTAGAATGGTTTTGAGTTTAGTCAGATCGTTTTTGATTTCAGTAACGGTATCAGATGTCGTTAGTGGGAAAGTTAACGTAAATTGAGACCACTCCCCTAACTGAGATTGACACTCAATGTTCCCCCCAAATGAACGCATGACTTTTTTACAAAACGGTAGACCCAAACCATAACTTCCTGATTTGCCGGTGGTGTAAAAGTCTTGAAAGATATTGCGTAGAACATCAGGAGCAATACCAGCACCATTATCGGTTACAACAATTTGATTAAAGCGTTCTGAACTTATCATGGATACATGTATGTGAAAATCTTCAGATTTACGGTGATGGAAGGCATTCTTGAAAAGATTATACATAACGTATTTAAGCAGCGTATCACTACCTAGAAACTCAAACTCACTTCTCGCATCCAACGATATGGCAAATCGATCAGTGGCACGTTTATAACTGAAGCTTTCAATTGCCTGTTCAACGACCGAGTGAGCTGAATATTTTTTGAAGCTAGAACGAGAAACTCGATTTTCATCAATCGAAGTCAGCAATAAATCGATGGTTTCATTACCCGATTGGATAATGTTCATTGCATCCTGACTCACTTCACGTAATAAGGTGACATCTTCTACACTCATGACGTACTGCTCTTTTCCTGCCTCTTTCATGTTGGGCAAGATCGACTGGATAACATCTATTGAAGTGCAAAGCCCACTCAACGGGTTACGCATTTCATGTGCAATCCCTGCCCCGAATGATTTTGCCAGCGAGACTTTTGCTTCATGTTCAACTTGGTTACGAAAATAGAACAAATTACCGAAGACATAAATAAACAGAAAGATTGGCACATGAGTCCAATCCATGGTCAGGTCCAGATGGAACCCTTTTGCAACCCAAGCGAAGAATGTTGCTAAACCTATCCCAGCAAAGGTTTGAGCAAACATGACCCTAGTAACATGAACCAGTAAAATGTGTAAGAAAATTGCAGACATAAACGACATAACCCATACATTGGACCAGTCATTCATCAGTAACATATAAAAAAAGAAAAACGGTAAACACAGCGTTATCGTCACTTGGTAATAAATAGGAACATAATCTCTCCAAGTCGATGATAAGCGGTTTCTAAAAATGATTCCGAAAAACAATAACGAACAAAACAATCTAAGGGGTAAATTTTCATAAGCCTGTGGAAAGGCAAACTCCCAGACAAAGTAGTACAGCGGAAAGCCAAGAAACCCCATCCAGCCAACGAGAGTTAGGTTTGGTTCTGCATATTGATAAACCTTACGTATCGAGTCCATATAATCTGTTTTGCTTACTCCGCCTGACGCACAATAGTGTGATTTTGATTCACTTTTATCGTTTTATTATTAACTAATTATATATTAATCATCATTTATAAGCAGCGCGAAATGACGTAAACAGTTCGCAATACTTATCTTTAGTTTCAATCTTTTAAGACAGCTACACTTGATTTACAACCAAATAAACAAAGTTGCATATAGTTTAGTGCAATTTTGCGATAATCGCTCTGTATCCAATTGGATGTTAATCTCATTTTGTGCAAGAAACTTAAGTCGCGCCTTTGGCACGACTTTCCAACGATTCAAAAACAGTACTCACCGCATATAGCGCGGTGACAAACAATTGGCTTGGGGTGTGTCATGAATTCTTTCCAGATAAAAAATGTCATTTTTGATGTAGGTAATGTATTGGTACGCTGGTCTCCAGTAGAAATCGTTCGCTTAACATTTGGTGGTTCCGTAGAGTCAGAGAAAATGGCTCAGATGCTATTTTCATCACAAATCTGGAAAGATTTAAATAAAGGGACGATCTCCGAAAGGGAAGCAAAACAGCGTTATCAACGTGAACACCAAGTAACGACGGAAGAAATGGACCGCTTCTTTTATTATGTAAAACACACTCAAATACTACTTTACGGCAGTATAGAGCTGTTAAAACGAGTAAAAAGTGCCGGATATGGCGTATATGCGCTCACAGACAACATCAACGAAATTGTGGAACATCTTCGTACTACCTATGAGTTTTGGCCACTGTTTGATGGAGCAATCATCTCTTCTGAAGTTCAATTACTAAAACCACAAGCGGAGATCTACCAAACTCTACTTTCAAAGTATCAGCTTAACCCCGAAGAGACAGTATTTCTTGATGACATGCCTTACAATGTTGAAGGTGCCCGAGCAGTTGGCATGGCTGCTATTCAGTTTGAAAATGCTCGGCAATGTGAGCTCGAACTAAAAGCCATGGGGGTTAACTTCTAGAAAGCTTGTAATAAAACATAACCTTAGGGTGTATAAACAAAAAAGAGCAGTGTTGAGACTGCTCTTATCTAATGTTTTAGAACGCTAGGTTAGGAGTAAATCACGTTTTCCTCAATCCCACTAACTAATGACTGGGCGTTCTTCCAACGGAATACTTTTTCTAACACCTCTTTGCCATCAGGTGCGCGCCAAGTTCGCTCTTGATCCTCTTGTCCACCAATGTGGCGATAGAATTCAATCGCAGAAATGTTTTGCGATACAACTTCTAAATAAAGACCAGTGTCTTTAAAGTACTGCTGTTGCCATTCTGCGACAGCAAGTAATAGCTGCTTACCAATCCCACGACCACGGTAACTGTCATCAACATGCAATGCGTCAATAAAGGTTCCACGCTCGAAATCATGGTTGCCAAACACACAAACAAAGCCAAGTAGCAAACCTCCCTCCTCCGCCAAGACAATGTGCTGATTGAATGGTGGGTTGGTCAAACGGGTTTGCCAAATCAGTAGTTTGTCGTCAATCGCTTCTTTCTCAAGATAGTTATCACTAAGAATGCCACGGTAATGACGCTTCCAGCTATCCGCATGAAGATGCGCAATGCGCTCGTAGTCCTTATATTCCGCTAATCGTAAATCCATTACGTATTCCTATTTTCTTACATTTTTGCTTCTTTATAGAGTCTCGGTATATTCCACCTTTATAACACTTGTTTCTTGGCAGATTTTATACACCTTAAGCCAGAGCTCATTTTTTAATACTACTCATTATTCAATTAAAAGCAAAATATCCCATCAAGTTCCTTAATCTACACCCAAAGGAATAGTCACATTTGTCTAACTTTAATTTGACTTACATGTGTACGCTGACATTCTGGCGAACAGTTGTTAGCTCAAAGTTAGGGATACACCTGTGACTCAAAACAAACCACCTGTTATCTGGTTGAATACATTAATATTTTCTGCCAGTTTTGTTCTGACTTTTATTGTAATGCCTTGGTATGCATATCATTTTGGACTGGGTTGGGAACATCTAATTTGGGGAGTGATTGCATTTAGTTTTACTAACCTTTCTATTACAGCAGGCTATCATCGTCTCTGGAGCCACAAAACATACGAAGCTCATCCTATTTTGCGCGCCATTTTTGCGATTGGAGGAGCATTTTCTTTGCAAAATAGTGCATTACATTGGTCTTCTGATCATCGTGTGCATCACAAACATGTCGACAATAACGATAAAGATCCGTACTCAGCCAAGCGGGGTTTTTGGTATTCTCACATTGGGTGGATGTTACGTGATTACAATAAATCAAAGGAAAACGAATATACAAACTGCCGTGACCTAAAGCGCGATAAAATCGTCATGTGGCAGCATAAGTATTATGTTCCACTTGCCCTACTGACTAATATTGGTTTCCCAGTCATACTAGGACTGATCTACGGTGATATCTGGGGGATGTTATTGGTCGTTGGTGCGGCTCGACTATTTATGAGTCACCATACAACTTTTTTCATTAACTCCCTCGCACATATTTGGGGTAAGCAAACTTTCACAGACAAAAACACTGCTCGCGATAATGGTGTACTCGCCTTTTTCACATTTGGAGAGGGTTACCATAATTTCCATCATATTTTCGAGAATGACTATCGCAATGGCGTGTATTGGTGGCATTACGACCCAACGAAGTGGTTGATAAAGTCATGTTCTTGGCTAGGACTCACATCTAAGTTGCGCACAACGCCTACATTTAGAATTGAAAAAGCCCGTGCGAGTCAACTTTTGAAGAAAGCAAGAGAAAAGCTAGAATCGAAACCGAACACGCAAACAATCCTCGATCAACTACAGCACGAGTTTGATACTCTAGTTCATCACATGCAGGAATACTACGAGATGCGCAAAGAAGTACTCGGTGCCAAAACTGCCAGTGTGGTAAAAAAATACGAATGTTCTGTAACGAAAATGAAGTACCAGCAAATTAAAGCAGAGTTCGAACGGCAGCAACGTAGTTGGAACCTTATGGTTCGTCGATACGCATAGTTTATCCTCATTCTTACGATTACTTAGCTTCGCTTCGGCGAAGCTTTTTTGTGGTGAAGAGTGTTTTCCAACAATTGCTTATTGAGTAAAGTCTTTTTCCTATTGTGAATCAATTCACTCATTATTCATTCACTTTCCTAGTCATATTTTCCTTCCTATAAATAGCTTCAAACCAGCACATAACACTTAGAAAACCAAATTCCAACAATACAATCTAACGAAATTATTTATTAAATTATTATTTGTCTCAGATCATGCAAGCCCCATATTTGTCTCGTGCCACAGCTAAGAATTCTGTAAATTCCTTGTCATAAACTGAAACAGTTTCTTTCTTTTTTTACATAACATTCGGAGATCCCTATGTTAGAGCTCTTAATTGGCTTAGTGGTTACCATTGCGGTGGGTTACTTTATTGTCAAAGGCTATAAAGCTGCGGGCGTGTTACTGACCGCTGGTATTGCTTTGCTTCTTATGACTGGCGTTTTGGGGCACGACGTGCTGCCGTCAAAAATCACCTCAACTGGTAACATGGTGACAGATGCGCTGGAATACGTGAAATACATGCTTCAATACCGCGGTGGCGGTCTTGGTATGCAAATCATGCTGCTTTGTGGTTTTGCGTCATACATGACTCATATCGGCGCGAACAACGTGGTAGTGAAACAGTTCTCTAAACCGCTTTCTGTCATCAAGTCTCCTTACGTCCTTTTGGTAGCGGCTTACATTGTGGCGTGTTTAATGTCTCTTGCGGTAAGTTCTGCAACAGGCCTTGGCGTACTATTAATGGCGACACTATTCCCTATGATGGTCGCGATGGGCATTTCTCGTCCAGCAGCCGTTGCAGTGTGTGCCTCTCCAGCGGCAATCATTCTTTCTCCTACTTCTGGTGATGTTGTTATCGCAGCAGAAAAGTCTGGTTTAGAGCTTGATGTGTTTGCGGTACAAACTGTGTTGCCTGTTTCTATTTGCGCAATCATCGTCATGGCAGCGGCAGCGTTCTTCTGGAACAAATACTTAGATAAGAAAGAAAATACACCAATGGAAAAAATTGATGTATCAGAGATCAAAGCTGACGCACCAGCGTTTTATGCAGCTCTTCCATTTCTACCTATCATCGGCGTTTTCCTATTCAACGGTCGTACCATTCCAGGACTTAGTCTAGACATCTACACTATTGTGGTTGGTTCGATTTTCCTTGGAGCTCTGATCCATTATGTTGTAAATAAGTTCGATGGTAAGAAGTCACTAGAAGATTTAGATTCTTGTTACGCAGGCATGGCTGACGCGTTTAAAGGCGTTGTGATGCTTTTGGTTGCCGCAGGGGTTTTTGCACAAGGTCTGATGTCTATCGGCGCTATCGATAACCTACTTCATCTCGCAGATAATGCTGGTGCAGGCGGCGTTGCTTTAATGCTTATTCTAACTGCATTGACAGTTGCAGCAGCAATTGCAACGGGTTCGGGTAACGCGCCTTTCTATGCGTTCGTGGAGTTAGCACCATCTTTAGCTGCTAAAATGGGATTAAACCCTGCGTTCCTAATTATCCCGATGCTTCAAGCATCAAACCTAGGCCGTACTATCTCACCGGTATCTGGCGTAATCGTTGCGACATCAGGTATGGCAAACATCAGCCCGTTTGAGGTTGTAAAACGCACATCCGTTCCAGTTCTAGCAGGCCTTATCACGGTGATTATTGGTACTATGGTGCTTGTTCCAATGAGTGCCTAACGGTATTGCCACGATCAAACCAAAAGCAATATCCGAACAAAATTACATTTAATTAAAAACGCCAGCAAATGTGCTGGCGTTTTTTTATTCTAATGTGATGATTTACGCTGACTTAAATCGGTCAGGAATCTTAGTGATGCTCTCTCTGTAGCTAAACCATAAGTAGGTAACGGCAAGCGAAAAGAATAAATATGACAGTGCGAATACGATTGGAGACGTGATTAATTCCGCGGACATTCCCCACAAAACACCGAGTACGGTTATCGTCAACTTAGAAAGCATACCGCAAATGAGTAAGAATAAAGCAAGCTGTGGAAAGCGCGAGCTGCGAAATGCGAAGAAATAACAACTACCTACCGCTAAAGAAGCAATAGATAAGCCCAACATAAATGAATGGATGTGGTCTGCTGATGCGATACCAGCGGATACCGAAGCCATGAGTAATAGGAACAGTTTCATAAGTCACCTCACAACAAATCTAAAAAGCATCCCTTCATAAATGAAAACTCATTTTTCACTATATTTTGCGCCTAAAATCAGCAATTACAAGTTACTTTTTTGCTCACTTAATGAACATAAAAGCTAATCAGCTTCAATTATTACAAAAGGTTAACAATTAAAAATTAAGAAACCCTTTGCATCTGACACTTACGACACTCAGATGATAAATTCGCCATTTTTGTTACAGATGGTTAACATGGAAACATTTTGAAATTTTTTATTTGAAATGTGAACTGTGTACTCAACAGCGTAAAACCTCTCTGTCTTGACTCATCATTCGTTATTAGTGAACAAAAGATGTCACTTTTTTACAACGTTCTTACTACATACAAAACCATGAATTCACATCCACTTTTAATGTTGCAAATTATTTTATCAGTAACCGTAAAAAGAGATTCCAATCACATATTTATTGGTTATAATCCGCGCTCATTGCGTTAAACGTTGAAAAACGCAAACTAATTTTGAGAAAAAACATCTTTAAACTAACCTTCTTTGCGGCATTGCCAATAAGAGGAAAAACTGAGAATAAAAATGAGCAAGATTGATAAAGCTATGCGCATCCTGTTAGCAGGGTTCTGTATCAACCTTTGTCTTGGCATCCTGTATGCTTGGAGTGTATTCAACAAGGCACTGGTAACTGAATCAGGCTGGAGTGCTGCAGAAGCTTCTGCACCTTACGCAACTGCAACCATCACTTTCTCTATCTGTCTTCTTATTGCAGGTATTCTTCAAGACCGCATGGGCCCTCGAATGATCCTTATCCTAGGTACTGTTCTTACAGGTCTGGGCATGATCGCTTCTGGCTTTGTGAACTCTCCACTAATGCTGAACATTACATTCGGTGTGATCACAGGTGCAGGTATCGGTTTTGGTTACGCATGCCTATCACCTTCTGCGATGAAGTGGTTCCACGCTTCGAAGAAAGGTATGGTTAACGGCATTATTGCGGCAGGTTTCGGTCTAGCGGCTATTTACCTTGCGCCAGTAACTTCTGCGCTAATAGACAGCATGGGCATTCAAACTAGCTTTATGGTTCTTGGTGTTGGTATCCTAGCGATTGCAGTTCCTCTTGCAGCAACCATCAACAACCCACCAGCAGACTACACACCTGCGGAGCCTAAAGTAAAAGAAGGCCAAGCACCTAAAGCGGTGAAAAAGTCAGATGACTTAACTTGGAAAGCAATGTTGAAAACGCCACAGTTCTACTCTCTATGGATCATGTACGCGTTTGCAGCTTCTGTTGGTCTAATGATCATTGGTAACATCACGACAATCGCAAGCGTTCAAGCAAACTTGCCAAACGCGGTTTACCTAGCGTCTATTCTTGCTGTATTTAACTCTGGCGGTCGTGTTGCCGCGGGTATGCTTGCAGATAAAATCGGCGGTGTTCGTACGCTTCTACTCGCGTTCGTTCTACAAGGCGTAAACATGGTGCTGTTCGCGACGTTCGACTCTGAGTTTACACTGATCATCGGTACAGCAATCGCAGCGGTAGGTTACGGCACACTTCTAGCGGTATTCCCTACTCTAACGGCTGAGTTCTACGGTCTGAAAAACTACGGCACTAACTACGGTGTGCTTTACACAGCATGGGGTATCGGTGGTGCAATCGGCGCAGCGGTTGTTGGTTTCTCGATGACAAATGGCGACGGCTACACCTTGGCTTACACAATTTCTTCGGCAATGATGGCAGTATGTATCGTACTTGCGTTCATCACTAAGCCATTGTCTGATGCGAAAGTAGCACAGCTAAAAAACGCATAATTGCGAATTGATTTGATAGCAAAAAGGCTTAACCTATGGGTTAAGCCTTTTTTGTTATCGGTCGTTTATGGAAAGCCCTATCGAACTTGCACCAGACTACTATCTAGAGAACTTCTTTAAGCTGACTCATCACGCAGTAACTTGGTACAGCGATTTACTGACCAAGGAAGAACACGCATGGCTTTGCTCGTTTGATTCTTTGAGCAAACACGCCCAGTGCCTTTTGGTACGTTTATACAGCCGAAAGGGATGTTGGTTTCGAAGTGATAAACTGAGTTATCAAGAAATACCTTCTATCAATGAAGCGCTGGCGGAATTGAGTCAACATGAGTTTGTAGCCCTTTCCCCACCCCTTTCTCATCAAGAGTTAGCGGCCAATTTACTGACCAAACCAGAAATCTCTGCGCTTTATCCCGAACTGCCGAAATCACTCAAGAAAGACGCCCTTGTCGAACGTTTGAGTAATGCGGAATTTGATCGTATAGAGAAGCTTGAGTTTACGATCGTCAAACTCAATTCAGCTCATATGATCGACGTGTTGCTCACTCTGTTTTTTGCCAACACCCATCAAGACTTAAGTCAGTTTGTGCTTGATGACTTAGGTTTGCATCAGTTCGAGCAATATCAATTGAGTAAAGTGCGCCGTTTCTTTGATTCACGTGAGCAAATAGACCGTTTAATTGAACTGAGCCAGTTGGCCAACCTGTACTGGCAATTTGACCGAAAAGACAAAGCCAATCTCGACTTATTAATTGAGGCAATGCCTCAGCCCGTTAAACACCGTTACGTAGATCGTAAACGCGAGCACATGTTGAATGACATAGCACGTGATTACGAACGGCTTAATGATCTAGAGACCGCCCTGTCTCTATTTGGCCAAACTCAACTCACACCGAGCCGAGAACGACGCGCACGTATCTATGACAAATTAAACCATGATGATTTATTTGGTGACATTGTCACAGATATGCTTAACTCACCGATCGATGTGTCTGAGCTCGAAGTTGCACAAAAACTTGAGCAACGGTTAAAACGAAAACAAGGCGAGAAAGTGCCAAGAGTGACGAAGCCAACCTGTACGGAATACCGCCTTGAACTGGATTTATCTCAACAGAGAGTCGAACTCGCCAGCAAAGCGTATTTTGAGTCCTTAGGCTGGACTGTATTTTACGCCGAAAATGCACTGCTTAATGCATTACTTGGTCTCACTTTTTGGGATGCGATTTTCGCTCCCATCGAAGGCGCATTCATCAATGCCTATCAACATCGTCCTCTGGATTTGTACCATTCTGATTTTGTTACCAAACGCCAAGCTTTGATAGATGCGACGTTTGATATGTTGGAAACGGGCAATACTTATACGTTGTTAACTAGATACGATGAGAAGTTTGGTATCAGCAATCCATTTGTGCATTGGAGCTTAATAAGTAAAGAGCTACTCGAAATGGCACTCGATACAATCCCAACTAACATGTTGATGGCGCTATTTAAAATACAATTGAGTGACCTAAAGCTTTACCGCAATGGGATGCCTGATCTGATTGCTTTTAAAGGAAACGAGTTCGAATGGATTGAAGTAAAAGGGCCAGGCGATAAACTCCAGGATAACCAATGGCGTTGGATCAAAGAGTTTACTCGCCTTAATGTCCCGTTTGCGGTGTGTTACGTCGCAGCAACTTAACTTACTCTATATAAAGAGCTTGGTGTTTGTTCACTCAAACCGCCCCTCGGTTATCGCCCCTTGCTCTTTTTTCTAAACATTTTTTCGTTTCTTCACGATCGCTTCACGCTTCTTCACACAAAATGCGCTTCTACTCACTAAGTTGATTTGAAGAGGCAAAATAAAATGAACAAAACACTTCTTGCGTTACTTGTTACCTGCTCAGTTTCGGTATCTGCGGCTCCTTATGTAGGTCTGGAATATGGACTAGGCACCACTGACCATGACTTGGAACCTCACTTTTCAGCTGAAAATGTAACACTTAACCCAGAACTTGAGGATGGTATTTTCTCAGGATTTATCGGTTACTCGTTTAATGACAATTGGGCAATTGAGCTAGGTTACAGCCAGTTTGACCTTGATGACGGCCGTTCTAAGGACCTTGGTATCAAGACAATTGATGGCAAAGATTACAATCATGAAATGGATTGGGATTCCTCTATCACAGCCAAACAAGTCTCGCTAGCACCAGTGTTTAGCTATGCATTAAGTGACAAATGGACAACAAAATTCAAAGCGGGTTTAACTTACACACAATACGACGCCAAGGTTGCTCAACATCAAGAATATGAGCTTGTCGTGAATGACGATGTGGAAATAAGCAACACGCTTTTCCATAGCTCAGAGAAAAACAACGAGTTAGGCGCAATGTTCTCTGTGGGCGCGGAATACCAAGTGTTGCCAAAGCTCACCATTGGCGCAAACGCAAAATACCAACTAGACAGCTACGCAAACACTGCATCCTTTAATGTAGGCACAACTTATTACTTCTAATATCAGGAGAGGATAATGAAAAGAGTATTGTTAACATCCATGCTTGCCCTACTTTCAAGCTCGGTTTTCGCCGCGTTTAATGGTCCAGAAGTCAGTGCAATCAATACGGTGAAAGAGGCGCGCAACGCAACCGACGACAGCGCTGTAGTGCTAACCGGGCATATTGTTCAATCATTTGGTAACGAGACTTACTTGTTCAAAGACAACACTGGTGAGATCGACAACGAAGATTGGATGGGTCAAGAAGTGACACCAAAAGATACCGTAATGATTCGAGGAGAGGTTGATTCAGATTGGACAACTACGCAAATAGACGTTGAGACCATTCAAAAACGTTAAGAAGTTGACTAATACCTCAACACAAATAACACAGCCACATTTTAGTGGCTGTGTTACGCAATAATCATGGAAAACGCTCGTTTAGCTAGTCAAGCAAGGGCAATCTTGCGGTACGACTAATCGTATACTCTTAGGCTGAACATCAAATCTAATGGTTCTCGAATGATAAGGTTCTCCATCTAAATTAAGAGGCAATGGATTCGGAAAATCTATCTCCAACCAGCTTGCTTTAGTGTACTTCACAAACTCTCCTTTCTCACTCGGGTTATTGATCTCGTCGATTACTTTAGGCAGCTCATGAGGTAAAAATGGGCGCACCAATGTTAGATCCATCATCCCATCATTAATCATCGCTTTTGGAGCTAACTCTTGCCCACCTCCAGCAAGGCGCCCATTACAAAACGCACCGAGCAACATTTCTCCCTGATACGCGCCACCTTCAATCTTTATTGTTCCGTCATATGGTTTAAAGCCAAGTGCTTTTATAACACCAGTTAACGTGTAAGCTCCGCCGCCAAGAAAGTTTTTGAGTTCAACAGGCGTTTCTGCTGTAACTTCTGCACCAAACCCTGCTGTTGCCACGTTAATAAAGCAGCGATCGTTCGCTTTGACGCAATCGACCAAAGCGGACTGCCCCTCAACAGCAAGAGATAAAGACGCCTTAATGGAATTAGGTACTTGAATAGCGGTAGCAAAGTCATTGGCGGTACCAAGGGGAATAATGGCTAACTCAGGGCGTTTTTCTTTGTCAATTTGAATAATCGCAGAAGCCGCCTCATTGACGGTCCCATCGCCACCAGCGACAACAATACGTTCAATGCCTTCATCAACCGCTTCTTTAACTAGCCGCGGCATGTCTTGAGATTCCCACGTCACACGCACCTGTACGTCGATGCCTTTTTCTCTCATTTTCATGATTGCATCTCTTAACTCTGGATTCCCAGCTTTTTTTCCGTTAAGGATGGCACGTATTGTCTTTTTCATTGCACTTCCTATTGGTTGATGACTTTTCCTGCTTGCTTAATCTGTGAACGCAACCACTGATGGGCGCTGTCGTTTGTGCGACTAGGATGCCAGATTGTGCAAAGCTCATACATTTGTTCATCAAATGGCATTGATAAAGATTTAACATGATAGGTGTTATTGAACAAGTTGATCATCGACTCTGGCATTAAACCAATGTATTCACTACCACAAATAATTGGGAGCATTTCTAGTACGCCCGAGGCTCGATACTTAATCTTTCTCTTATCCAAGTCGACAATGTCATCGGCGTTTAACAAGCTCTTACGACTCTGCCACTGCGAAACCACTACATGTTCTTCTTCAAAAAATTGTTCAGCCGTAATCTCGTCATTCAGGCGTGGATGCGCTTCGCTACATACCACCACCAAACGCTCCGTAAGTACAGTTTCCAGTTTTAACACCGTTCTTGCTCTTGGTGTGATATCAATGATCAAATCGTATCGTTGTAACCGCAGATCACTTTCAAAATCTTCCGTAAAAAGCGGATGTACTTCTAATGCAACATTTGGCGCCGACACACGGATTTGTTTCATGACTTGAGGTAGCAACTCAAAACTTGCAACGGACACACAGGCAATAGAAAACACTCTATTCGACACTTTAGGGTCAAACTCACTAGAGGCCGATAATGTCGAAGTGAAATTTTGTACTGAAGCAAGAAGAGCAGGATAAATATCCATCGCAAACGAGGTAGGCTCGACACCTTTAACGCAACGATGAAACAATGGATCATCGTAGATATCACGTAGCCTTGCTAGCGCTTTACTCACCGCAGGCTGGGTGATGTTTAAACGAGCCGCCGCCCGAGACAAGTTACGCTCTTCATAGATGGCAGTGAAAATGGGAATAAGATTAAGGTCGGTCGGTTTCATGCTATTAAATTTTTCAAAAGTCACTTTCTCTATTTTAATCTAACAGCATGATCGTTCACGCAGCCAAGTGCAATAAATGGGCGGTATCGCTTGTTTTAATGAGTTTTAACTCAATTTTGACGCACTTCATTCACTACATAAACTGGCACCGTAGTGCAACGTAAAGCTTGACTTAGGCTTTGCCTAGGTAAGGGGTAAGAAACTCGCTGACTTCCTCGCCGCATAAACCAGTTTCTACCTCTATACCTGCTTGTTTTAGAATCTCGATACCTCGACCACTGTTGCGCGGGTCGGGGTCCAATATGGCTACGACGACTTTGCTTATGCCGGATTTGACTAATGTCACCGCGCAAGCTGGCGTGCGACCAACAAACGAACACGGTTCCAGCGTAACGTATGCCGTCACCGATTCTAACGAGCCTTGATACGCATTCAGCGCTTCCACTTCCGCGTGATTGCCACCAATCGCTTGAGTATGACCTTCAGAAACGATTTGATTGTCTTTCACTAACACGCAGCCAACCGGCGGGTTGGGTTGACATTCAGGAAGCGCATTTTTGGACACTTCCAATGCGCGGCGCATAAACTCTTGGCTCATTTGAACTCTATTCTCTAATAAAAACGAGGCGCTATATTAGCGCCCCGTTTTATTCATTGCCATCTCTTCCAATGACTTTGTCCAGTTCTGGTAACGCTCGCGGAATACGGAATTTAAAGCGTTTTTGTTTGGTCTGGATTTTGCGCCACATCGACTTCAGTAAATGAGCGCTATTTTCACCATTTTGCATTCGCGACGCACTTTTTTGCCACGATTCACTCGTATCGGCTTTGGTCATTTCTAGCTCGGCCGTATTTAAACGCAATTGTTTGTACAATATGGTCCTTGCTTCAGACCAACGTTTAGCCTTTAACAAACGGTGGAACGTCAGCCATGCTGGTGTCGGTCTGTTGCGGTAGTAACGTTTAATGGCTACCAATGAAATAATCACAAAACCCAGCAACACAAGCGTGGAAACAATCCATTCAAAGTACGTTCTGATGAAGGACTTCAACGTGTGCTTCGCGGCAAAAGTTTTGCCCTCTAACATCACCGTTTCCACTTGCTGAGTCTTACTGTTCCACCAACGAAACTCATAATCAGGCAGGGTTAATTCACCACCTTGTTGAATCACGTACACGCTCTCTTCTGTGCGTGTTGACTGGTAGTCACCACGTGTTTGCGTATCTGTAAGACGGTGCGGTTGAGGATACGCTTGGTAACGGGTTGTTGATTCTCCTTTCAACAAGTCTGGTAGCAACACAGATAGCGAATCATGAGCCAAAATGGTGATTTTACGCGTGATTGCATCCCCAACTTTGAGTGACTCAGTGGAGGTTTCCCACTCTTGTTTTACGTCTACGTGCGTTGCAGAAAACCAAGGCGTATCACCGCTCAACAATCCCGATGGCAAGACAGTTTTGAACTTAATCGGCTGCGTGTAAAGTGTGCCTGACACCTTCTCGCCGTCCGGCGCCGACACCTGAACGCCCACTGCGACAGGTGGAATCACAAAATCACCAGAAGCTTGAGGATACAAAGTCACTTCCCAGCGTTGACGCGACCAAGTTTGTCCCTCTTTTTGCTCAGTAAAGTTGGTTGCTAGTTGATTACGCTGTTTGGCGATAACATTGGGTATTTCAATATTGCCAATTCTCGTACCACCCGTAAACCAACGCGGCGTTGCCACTTCGATGGTTAAAATAACTTGCTCATTGACGCTAAAACTTGGTGTTTTACGCTTCTCTCCAGCCGTTGGTTGTTTACCAACCCACGCTTGTAACTCAACACCATGCTCTCGTTGAACGTCACGAATATCTTGAGCCAACACACTACTGCTCAGGAGGAAACCGAAACAGATAACTAACCACAAGGGTAAAGCAAAGGGCGTAAAACGGTGGCTTTTCATCATTGCACCGCCTCCTCTGTATTTTCGTTCGCAGTAGAAGTTGATTCTCCGGTTTCTATTGAACGCAATTGAATCTGAAACTTCGCATTTAAGAAGTATTTAGGATCCGCTTCGACTCGCTTTAACCATTTGTCGGCTAATTCTTGGCTACCTAAGATGTCGTCTGCACTTAACGTCTCTTTAATCATCAACTCCGCTGACGTTTTTTCATCCGCCCCTTCTGCGGTTTGAGGGTTATCGCCTAGCTCGGTTGATGCTTCTTGCTCCGTTCCTGCCTGACTCTCACTCATCCGGTTGATGTCCTCTACAATACCACCAATCACTTTCAAGTTATGCTCAACATCCGGTCTTAGCCTCTCGCTTAACGTTGGCTTGTTGGCTAGGGATTTTAACAAGTCACGTGCAGCCAAATATTCACGCTGACGCGCCAATGCACTCGCCGCATTATAAAGACCGTAATCTCGAACCTCTTCGGACGGGTCGTTTTGCATTTCCAAAAACGCACTGTGGGCGAGTTCAAACTCGCTAGCGTAGTAGTACGCCGTCCCTTTGCGTAATGGATCGACAAAGTGTTTCGCGGCTTCTAAATACGCTTGTTGGTTGAACAAACGCTGTCCTTGTTGATCTGGCGTTAGCCACAAATCCCACCACCATTGCGTCACCTTGTCGAAAGCCGTCACTTTTTGCACAACTTGTGGCTGCTCGGCTTTAACTGAAATGTTCTCGGCCAATGCACTTGTTGGCATCAATAACGTGCCGCTCACCATTACAATCACGCACCACTGCACTAACCACCCTTTTCTAAACCACAGCATCATGATCAGCGCGATTGGGAACAGAAGTTGATACCCCATGTCTTTCCAAGGCATTGAAGATTCGCCATTAAGCTGCATATTGCGCTCAACGTATCGATTCAGTTGCTCGATATCACTATTATCGACGGTCACTTCCACCAATCGACCGTTAGTCTGACTAGCCAGTTTTTGTAGAGAATCCAAATGCATTGGGTTGTTACTCACAATGTCAGCATTCCCTGCCGCAAGAATTAACAGTTGATAAGGTTTGCCCGAGAAATACGCTTGGTATTGCTCAATCGTGGCTGGATTAACGCCATCACTCACCAACAGAACAATGGAGCCTGGTTGACCTTGCAATTGTTGGTCAATTAACGGCAATGCTTTTTCGGCAAGCTTACCTTGCACGGGCATAATTTCTGGCGTAATGGCCGCCAAAAACGGGTCAAATACTTTGCTGTCTTGAGTTATAGGCATCGCGACATGAGCACTGCCCGCGAACACGACTAAACCCGTTTTTCCGCCTTTTCGCGCGGCTAGCAAATCGCGTATTTTCTGTTTGGAACGCTCAAGGCGGCTTGGTGGGAGATCTTTTTGCAGCATCGAGTCGCTGTTATCAAGCACCACAAGCATAGAGGCTTTATCTTCGCCAAAGGGGGAAGATTCACGTTGCCACGTTGGGCCTGCACAAATCACAATGGCGATGAACACAATCAGCATCAAGAGCTTAAGCGGCAGTTGCTTACGCCAGCCTCGCTCACCTATCGTCAAAGCATTGCGTAAATGTTCGGGCAGAATATCCTTCCAGCTTGGCTTGCTTTCTTCTCGCCAGCGTAACCACACCAAGAAAAACATGGGGATCAAAGCCAGTAACCACAGTGGTCGAATAAAATGAAACTGCGTAAAGAATTGCGTCCAACTAAGAGAATCAAACATCGCTCTCTCCTAATGATGATCGTGTAACAGCCCTTCTTTTGAGTGTTGCGACGCTGAACGCGAGCAAATGCATGATGACCACTAACGCCATCAAGTAATGGTGAAGGCTTTGTTTTGGGCGGTATGTGGTGCTTTCGTAAAGTTGAGGTTCCAGTTTGCCAATTTCGTCGTAGGCAGCCGATAGTTCATCACGGTTGAGTGCTTCAAACGCTTCACCGCCGGATTCTTTCGCAATGCGATGAATCGTGTCCATATCCAACGCGGTTTCACCTATCGTTTCCGGATCACCCATCGCAATCACGTGCACTCTCACGCCTTTGGCTTTCGCAACTTTCGCCGCATCAATCGGTTCAACAAAACTGCCCGTGTCGTTACCATCGGTTAATACAATCGCGACTTTTTCACGGTTTTGGTCTTGTTCTAAAGCACCACGCGACTTATCGCTTTGCTCAAAAACTTTAATCGCTAAGCCAATCGCATCACCAAGATGGGTACTCTGCCCTGCCATTGCCACATCGGTTTGGTTAAGCAGTTCGAGCCACACTTTTTGGTCTGCGGTAAATGGCGTTTGCACGAAAGCAGCATCACCAAAAAGCACCAAGCCTAATCGGTCACCTTTACGAGACTGAACAAACTCCGACAGCACTTCTTTTGCCGCATCAAGACGAGAAATTTTTTCGCCTGTACGTGAGGTGAAATCTGGCTCGGCCATGGAGCCCGAAAGATCCACCACCACCATCACATCGCGACCTAAACTCTCGCGAACTTGAGGCTCGCCTAACACGGTGGGTTTTGCCATCGCACACACCACCAAAAGCCATGAGAGAATTAACGTTGCTCGTTGCCACCAACTCGGGGTCAACTGGCTTGCACCTTCTGATGGCGTCTCGCCAATCGCTTCCACCAGCTGACTAAAAAACGGCACTTTGATCGCCATTTGCTTAGTGCGATATGCAGGCACCAAGTAGTACACCACCAACGGCAAGGGCAAAACCAGAAACCACATTGGGTGAGCAAATTCAAAACCAGACAAACCAGTTATCGATGCAAGAAGATCATTCATGTTGACCTCCCTGATGTGCTTTGCGTTTCAATCGTGGTGATTTATTTGCCGCGCTTTTTTGAGCATCACAACGGTGCTCACTCACCCAGTTTTTCGCACGAGCAATAAGCGTTACTCGCTCTTCGTTGGTTAGCGTAACGCTTGGGTCAACAATACTTTGTAGCCAGCACTTTGAAAGCTCATCGTTAAAAACCATTTGCGAGTTTGCTTGAGAGTCTCTGGTTTGCGGATACAGCGCATCGAGCTTGCGCAGAAAGGCGGTATCAAACAATTTCGCGTTGCGGCTATCAATATGAATCAGCACTATTTTAAGCACAGAGAACAATACTTTTGGCATGTCTTTGTCGCTCGGGTTGATTTGCGAAATCGCCAGTAGAGCTTCTTTTCGGTAACGATTATGCCACCATTGCCGAGCCAAGCGATATGCGAAATATACCAATGCAATGAACGCAACCGCCGCTAAAATTTTCCAGCCAATAGTTTGCGGGTACCAACTCACGCTAGATGGTACGGCCACATCATGCAGCTCTCTGAGTATGTAGGTACTTGGAGGCGTAGGAAGATCACTCATTTAACGCCCTCCTACCAGTTTTTGGAATTGTTTAATGTGCTCACCTGTCGTATCGAGTTCGATGTGCGGAAGGTGTTTCATCGCCATAAGTTGAGAGAGTGATTGACGCTGTAAGCTAGTTCGAGCCTCAAGCTTTGCGCTCGCAGCTTCTACCTTTGCTTTGCTGTCTAAATTGAGTTGATACTGCCCGTCACCAACCACCCATTTCGATTTTGCCAAATCGTCTGGTAGCGCTTGTTCTAATGGGTCACTGACCATCACTGCAAGAACATCGTTGTGCTGTTGTAGCTGTTTAAGGTGATCAAGGTGGTGCTCCTCGCAGTCGCTCCAGTCGCTGATAAAAATCAAAGTGGATTGCTTGAGCTTCATGCGCTTAATGAGCTCAATCCATTGACTGAACGTTACTTTTTCGGAATTGCGGGAGTCCACATTGAGCGATTGATTGGCTTTAGCGAGACGCTTAAGCTGCGCCAGAAGATCGTTTTGCGAACGCTGTGCCTTGCTGTGAAACAACGCTTGCTGGGATGCGATGACAAAACCGACTCGGTCGCCATCTTTTAATACTCGCCACCCACACATCGCTGCGATCTCTGCCGCGACAACCGATTTCATTACTTGCGTCGAAGCAAAGAACATTGTACTTCTCTGGTCGACACACACGATTACGTTGCGATCTTTTTCTTCTGTATAACTGCGTACGTGCGGCTTACCTGTACGCATCGTAACTCTCCAATCAAGGTTACGAATATCGTCACCCAATTGGTAATGGCGCAGCTCTTCGAAGTTCAATCCACGACCGCGAAACAACGAATTGTGTCGGCCAGAGAGTACGCTACCCGCCTTTAGGTGAGGAAGTAAACTGAATGATTCTGCTTGTGCTTGCAAGCGTACTAAACGAGCGTAATCGCAGGACAAACGGGGATCCATCCCCTGTGATTTTGGCGCAAGAGTTGGCTTAGCCATAATGCCTCCCACTTACCCAATTTCTACACAATCTAGCAGCTCTTGTACGACTCGTTGATGATCGACCCCGTCTGCTAGTGCATCGTAGGTCAAAGAAAAACGGTGGCCCAATACAGACGGAACCATGGCACGCACATCGTCAGGAGTCACATGGTCACGTCCTTGCATCCACGCATACGCACGAGCGCATTTGTCGAGTGCGATGGAAGCACGAGGACTAGAGCCAATCTCAATCCATTTTGCTAAGTTTGAATCGGCATAACGCTCTGGCTTACGAGTCGCCATCACTAACGCAACGATGTAGTTTTCCACTAGGTCTGATACCACGATGTTTGGTAACTGACGACGCGCTTCTAGCACCACGTCTGGCTCGATGTGTTTTGGCGTAATAATTTCGCTGCTGGTTTCCGCACCCAATTCTTCACTGCGCACCAAACGAATGATGTCACGTTCTGCATCATCTTCTGGATAATCGACGGTAACCTTCATGATAAAGCGGTCCATTTGCGCTTCTGGCAGCGGGTACGTGCCCTCTTGCTCTACAGGGTTTTGCGTTGCAAGCACCATAAATAAGTCTGGCAATACGTGAGTTTTATCGCCTACCGTGATTGTGCCTTCGGCCATGGCTTCAAGTAGTGCCGCTTGTACTTTGGCTGGTGCACGGTTGACCTCATCAGCGAGTACAATGCTGTTAAAAATTGGCCCTGGTTGAAAGTGGAGTTGCGGCTTACCTTCCAGCTCTTGATAAACCTCAGTGCCCGTCACGTCAGATGGTAAAAGATCCGGCGTAAACTGGATTCGACCAAAACTGGTGTTTAACAAGTTCGCCAAGGATTTTACGGAACGTGTTTTTGCCGTTCCCGGTAAACCTTCTAGCAGAATGTGCCCGTTCGTTAATAACCCGATAACTAAAGCTCGAACTACGTGGCTTTGTCCAATAACGCTTTTTTCTGCTTGTTCGATGAGTTCATTTATCGCTTGTTGTGCGTGATTCATAGGGTACCTTTTCAATGGTTTAAGCCGCCTTTTTCAATAGTTAAGTACAGGAACAAATAAAATAACTTGAGGTTATATTTGCTATATTATTTTTGCGGCTCGTCAGACTGGAGGAGCTGTGCAAGACCAACCAACATTGGTAACGCATAATCGAAGAACATTTTGATTCCCACACACAGGTAGTTTAGACCACTCTCACCATTCGGCGTTTTGATCAAACGGTTTTTTGGGCACTCACCCCGACAATAAGGCAAGTAAGGGCATTGCTTACAATACGTCGGCAATGAATCGCGTTTTGCCATGCCAAAAGTATATTGTCTTGTAGAGAAGGCCATTTCATTCAGTGAGTGTTCATGAATGTTGGCGAGTTTGTATTCTGGATACACATAGTGGTCGCAACTGAACACGTCGCCATTGTGCTCAATCGCCAAGCCTTTGCCACAAAACTCCGCCGTCAAGCAAAGCTGAGACGGTTTCCCCATTACTTGCGCTACCACGGTTTCAAACAGATTAACCAGCACACGGCCAAGATCGTTATTCACCCACTCTTCAAAGGTCGCCATTAAAAAGCGTCCCCAGTCTTCAGGATCGACTGACCAATCCGTTACAACAGACATAGGATGCCCCGGTTTAGCCAGATCACTTCCTTTAGTTGGGATCATCTGTTCGTTCCAAAACTGCGGCGCGGTTGTTTGGAAGTTGTTGGCTTCTACCACCGGCGCAAACTGAATATAAGTCACACCCAATTCTTGGGTTAAAAATCGATATACTTCGAGCGGGTATTTCGCATTGTGACGATTCACCGTGACCAACGCGTTGAATTTCACGCCATGCGCTTTGAGCTTATCTACCGCTTTCATCACGAGATCAAACGTTGGCTTACCGCTGCGGGTTTTGCGATATTTGTCGTGCAGCTCTCGTGGTCCATCAATCGACAAGCCAACTAGGAAGTTGTGCTCTTTTAAAAACGCACACCACTCATCGTTTAGCAAAATGCCGTTGGTCTGAAGGTCGTTTTCAATGCGAACGCCTTTCGGCTGATATTTCTTTTGCAAAGCTACGACATTGCGGAAATAGTCCAACCCAAGCAGCGTCGGCTCCCCGCCCTGCCATGAGAATACAATTTCTTCGCCATCCTGACTTTCGATATAGCTTTTCACGAACGCTTCCAGTGTTGCGTCGTCCATTTTTGGCTGCTTTTCTTGGTGCAGTAGATTTTCTTTATGCAGATAAAAGCAGTACTGACAATCGATGTTGCACTTTGCTCCGCCTGGCTTCGCCATCACATGGAATCGACGGTCATACGCGCCCAGAACCGGCGCTTTAGACGCCGTTTTAAGAGGAACAATAGGCATAGTAGTAGAATGGCGAGGGGAAATCTTACTCATACGTTTCTCACTATTACATATACCCAAATAACCTCGTGAGCGCTGTACAGCAAAAGTGAAGCTATTTGGGTATATAGCGCTCCAAAAAGCGCTATATAATCTTAATTTACTTAGAAGACTTAGGTACGAACGAACCTGCTTCCATACGAGGAGGGAATTCTTTGAATGTACCCATCACCTCTTTCACTGTATCCATTGCTGGCATCATTAAGAATGAACGCTCGTACATCCAACGAGAATAACCCATGCCTTGATCGCCTCGTTCAAATGGATCAATGCTCAAGTCAAAGATCAGTGGCACACGAAGTTTAGTGAACGGCTTACGCCATACATCCATACCCGTTTCATTCTCTTGAATCATAAAGTGGAACTTGTACTTTCCTTGGCGCAATGCCACAAGATCGCCGTCGTCGCTCCAGTAAACGAACTCATTTCGTGCGGATTTGTCTGACTTACCCGTTAAATATGGCAATTGGTTGTAACCGTCTAGGTGAACTTTGTAGTCCATATCGCCAACTTTTTTGCCTTTTAGCAGTTCGTCTTTAACTTTGGTATCACCTGCCGCAGCAACTAGTGTCGGGAAAAAGTCCTCTAATGACATCATGCCGTTGAATGTTTTACCTGCCTCAATTTTTCCAGGCCATTTAATCAACATTGGCACACGGAAACTCCCTTCCCAGCCAGTGTTTTTCTCGGAGCGGAACGGTGTCATCCCTGCATCCGGCCACAAATCCACCATAGGGCCGTTGTCAGTGGTGTAAACAATGATTGTATTGTCATCCACACCTAACTCTTTGATCTTGTTAAGTAGCTGACCGATTTGATCATCGTGCTGCTTAACACCATCCGCGTAGAAACCGGCACCTGTTTTACCTTGGTATTCTTCAGGAACATGCGTGAAGTTGTGCATGCGAGTGGTGTTAAACCAAGTAAAGAACGGCTTGTCCGCTTTTACTTGTTTTTCTATGAAGCTCTCAGCGGCATCAAGAAACTCACCATCAACATTTTCCATACGCTTACGCGTTAGTGGACCGGTATCTTCGATTTTGCCATCAGCGTAAGAATGGATAACGCCACGAGGGCCAAATTTCTTCTTGAACTCCGGATCTTTAGGGTAATCCACGTTCTCTGGCTCTTCTTCTGCGTTCAAGTGGTATAGGTTGCCGAAGAATTCATCAAAACCGTGGTTGGTAGGAAGATGCTCGTCTCGGTCACCTAAATGGTTCTTACCAAATTGTCCGGTTGCGTAACCCATTTGCTTAAGCACGGTTGCAATCGTCGGATCTTTTTCCGAGATACCTTCCGGAGCGCCTGGTAAGCCCACTTTTGATAGACCTGTACGTTTTGGCATTTGACCAGTGATGAATGCAGAACGGCCTGCTGTCGAGCTTTGCTGCGCGTAGAAGTTAGTGAACTTCGCACCTTCTTTAGCAATGCTATCAATGTTTGGCGTGTTGTACGCCATCATGCCTTGGTTGTAGGTACTAAGGTTCCAGTAACCAACATCATCACCAAAGATGACAAGAATGTTGGGTTTGTCCGCTGCATGTGCAACTGCAGATGCAGCGCCCAAAGCTAACGTACATGCGTTAAGTACGAGTTTTTTACTGCTCGTTTTGGTCGCATTTTTCATATTATCTCCAAGAGTTCGCTAGTGCGTAAAAATGGTATTCGCTTTTCAATACCATTGTTGATATAAGATAAAGCACTAGTTTCAGGCGATAAATGCAGTCAAAATTAGTTAACCTATAAATTAAATTTATGAGTGACGTTATGGACTTGAATTTGATCCAAACTTTTCTTGTTGTTGCGGAGTTTCAATCTTATACAAAAGCCGCGGAACAATTGGGGCTTACTCAACCTGCTGTGAGCGCTGCAATAAAGCGTTTAGAGCAAGTCGTCGATAAGCAATTATTCGTTAAAAAAGGACGAGGTATCGCACTAACCTCCACCGCTTATCAATTACTGCCGCAATTCCAGCAAGCGGTTAATATTATTGACAATGCGATATCTGATAGAAATCATTTTGAAGTGTGTTGTTCGGAAATTTTGCTGCACATTATGGATCCGATAAAGAACACTATTTTTTATGAATCACCACCCGAAAAATTCCTACTATTTGAGCTGTTAAGACAACAAAAAGTCGATCTAGTAATCGATACGGTGATCACGAAAGATGCAGCATTTATTATTGAAGATGCCTATGAAGAAGAAGCAGTGGTTATCTGTCGTGAGAACCACCCTCGTGTGCAAGGCACGCTCACAAAAGAGCAATTTTATGAGGAAACTCACTGTTTATTTTCAGGAAAGTGGAACAACATGTCGGGGTTCGAGCAACTAGCAAAGGAAACGATTCAAGAAAGAAAAGTCGACTTGATCACATCTTCGCTAGCGGGCATGGCGCTGTATGTCGCCCAAAGAGACAGTTTAGGGATCGTGTCTCAATCTTTTGCAAACAAGTGGAGCAAAGCGCTCAAACTTCAAATTTTGCCCTGCCCCATTTCGATACGCTCTATCCCTTACAAGTTCGTCTACCATAAGCGAGAAGTAAACAACCCAGCCCACATCGCTCTACGTGAAAAAATCAAAATATGCTTAACAACAGCACATTACGAGCCTATCTCTCTGTAGTTCTGGCGCTAAAAGTAATCTAGAAATAAAAAAGAGGCTCCTATAGGAGCCTCATGTAACGTTTCTTATCGTGTTATTCGTTATGGCTTTCTTGAAGCTTTTCCATAACTTGGTCGAGAGAGAAACTCGCAGCTTTTTGCCTTGGAGGGTACTCTTTGAACGTTTCAAGGAATTTACCCACGTAAGCCTGGGCTGGTACCAACATATACAATCTATCTATCATCCAATCATAATAGGTATTCGAGGTAATATCCGCTACTTCATACGGGTCCATACGCAAGTTGAAGATCTTAGGTACTCGCAGAGTCGTAAATGGTTCAGACCAAATACGTAAGGTTCCTTTTGCGCGTTGCTCCATGAAGACCAACTTCCAGTTATTGTAGCGGAGAGCAGTTAAATCACCATCGTCCGAAAAATAAAAGATCTCCTCACGAGGACCTTTCTCCTCTTTACCCGTTAGGTAAGGTAAGAAGTTGTAACCATCGAGATGCAACTTGTAGGTTCTATCACCCGCCTTGTATCCATCAAGTAGCTTTTCTTTGATTTTATTATCACCGGCAGCCGCTACGAAAGTTGGTAACCAATCCATGTGATGCATAATTTCATTGGAAACCGAACCTGGTTTAATTTTTCCTGGCCAACGTACCATCGCAGGAACTCGGTACGCACCTTCCCAGTTAGTATTTTTCTCACCACGGAAAGGAGTTAAACCAGCATCCGGCCAAGTATTCATGTGAGGACCATTATCGGTGGAGTAAAAGACGATGGTGTTGTCTTTTATACCCAAATCATCCACTTTTTTCAGTAGTTGACCGACGTGATTATCATGCTCGACCATACCATCCGCATACTCGCTAATACCAGTTTTACCTGAATTGTCGTCTTTAACGTGGGTACGGAAGTGCATACGAGTTGCGTTCCACCAAACAAAGAAAGGCTTGTCAGCTTTCACTGAACGATCAATGAAATCAAGGGCCGCATCTAACGTTTCTTCATCCACAGTTTCCATACGTTTACGAGTTAATGGCCCTGTATCTTCAATTTTACCGTCAGCAAATGACTTGATTACGCCTCTTGGTCCAAATTTTTTACGAAATTCAGGATCTTTAGGATAATCGACGTTTTCTGGTTCCTCCTCGGCGTTCAAGTGATAAAGGTTGCCAAAAAATTCATCGAAGCCGTGATTAGTAGGAAGGTGTTCATCTTTATCACCTAAGTGGTTTTTACCAAACTGTCCAGTAGCGTAACCTAAAGGTTTGAGCATCTCCGCGGCTTTGTTGCTTAATTCGATGAGAAGACATGGTAGCCCCATGTTGTTCAGTTCTTAAACAACATACTGAGTTTC
>NZ_JAWOQN010000479.1:0-709 GCF_033337395.1 Vibrio sp. YT-19(2023)
AAGAAATGACATTTTTAGTGAGCTATTAGAAGGACTCGGTGTTGGCCCCGTAGCAGGAGAAGTTCTGCTTGCCGGTTTAAACGCCTCGCCGAAGTTAATGCAACACGCAGAGCAAGAACTCATCGAAGAAGTTCAGCGCCGCAGGCAGCAACAGCATCAGTTGCAAGGCGTGCAGGGTAAAAGACGAAAGCGACCAACCATGATGCGCGGTATGGTGATCTAGAGGTTTGGATATGACGAATATGACAACAACGGGCTCAGCAACCGGTGCGGCAACCGCCGCCGCAAGCAGTACGCCACTGCCAACGTTTGGACAAAGCCTAACAGAGCAATTGACCCCAATTGTAGGTGATGCGGAAACTGAGCAGCTTGCTTCACTGATCGCACATTTACCAACCATTAAAGGTCAAACTGACGAACAGAGCATCGCACTTTACGTCGATACGCTGACTCAATTGAAAGAGAAAAACAGCGCATTTTCGGGTGCTGCGCTCAGCGAAAGCGAATCTATTTGGACGAAGTCACTACAAGGCGCGAGTTCAAACGGTGAAGTGGACGCCGCCGAACTTACGACGCAGATGAACAATGCATTGGCAAGTCAGTTCCAAACTTGGTTTGCCGACCAGCTTACGGACAAAGTGGATTCGTCATTGCCGACTCAGTTTGTGAGTCAATTTCAGCTTGGAACCGAAAGCACGCAAGCGCAGCA
>NZ_JAWOQN010000480.1:0-708 GCF_033337395.1 Vibrio sp. YT-19(2023)
CGGTTTTAGTCTCTATTGGTCCTGTTTCAATTCGTTGGTACGGTTTGATGTACCTCGTCGGTTTCATGTTTGCATTGTGGTTGGCGAACCGTCGTGCTGACAAACCAGGCAGCGGCTGGACTCGAGAGCAAGTCTCTGATCTACTTTTCGCGGGCTTCTTAGGGGTCGTCATCGGTGGTCGCGTCGGTTACGTTATCTTCTATAACTTTGAACTGTTTTTAGATGATCCTTTGTATCTCTTCAAAGTTTGGACTGGCGGTATGTCGTTCCACGGTGGTTTGTTGGGTGTGATTACGGCAATGTTCTGGTATGCACACAAGAACGGTCGTACCTTCTTCGGCGTTGCTGACTTTGTTGCGCCTCTTGTGCCATTTGGCTTGGGTATGGGCCGTATGGGTAACTTCATGAACAGCGAGCTTTGGGGGCGTGTAACAGACGTTCCTTGGGCTATCGTTTTCCCAAATGGCGGGCCTTTACCACGTCACCCATCGCAACTGTATGAAATGCTGTTAGAAGGCGTAGTGCTGTTTTTCATCTTGAACTGGTTCATCAAAAAGCCTCGCCCATTGGGTTCGGTATCAGGGCTATTTTTAGCTGGATATGGTACATTCCGCTTCTTAGTCGAGTTCGTTCGCGAACCGGATGCTCAGCTTGGTCTATTTGGTGGTTATATTACGATGGGACAAATTCTATCAACGCCAATGATCG
>NZ_JAWOQN010000481.1:0-707 GCF_033337395.1 Vibrio sp. YT-19(2023)
GCCAGTTTTCTTCCCCACCCGCTTCTAATAATGAAATCATGCGCTTAAACGGATAGGTGTGAAAATTCACCTTATAATCTGAGTTGGCAAAAATCGCGTTGACAATATCCGTCACGATCCCGGCGTGTTGTTGTCCTTGTTGTTCGATTTGAAATGGCCTTGCTTGGTCGGCGATAACGTAATAATTCACCTCTTCAGCGGCGGTCGCAGCACTGACAGCCATACAACTAAAAGCCAATACACGTAGAAGTCCTTTCATCCTATCCTCGATTATTATTTGCTCACGACTATATTTAGAGTAGCGCAAGATTATCGGAGTGATTTCATATGGATGTAAAAGAGCGAACTCAACGCCGGTTTAGTATCGGTAACCAGCTTATGCTGGCGGTTTTAACGTTGAGTTTGATCTTTACGTTAGTCATTTCTGCCATCAGTTTATATCGTGATTTTCAAGAAGAGTTGTCCCATCTCGACACCGACTTAAAACAAGTGGAGTCGAGCTACCTCTCCAGCTTTTCAGCCAGTTTGTGGGTTGAAGACCGTGAACTGTTACTCACCCAAGCGCTGGGAGCGATGCGTTTGCCATCGGTGGATTACCTACGGATTGCTACCAAAGACGAAGTTATCATCGAGCTCGGAACAGAAATCAAGCAAGATGTGGTTGAGAGGCGTTGGCCGATGCAGTTTAGTGTGGGGGAAAAAACGTT
>NZ_JAWOQN010000482.1:0-707 GCF_033337395.1 Vibrio sp. YT-19(2023)
TCACGCAAAAACACCAGCGAATCTTGCGATAAATACTTGGGTATTCGTTATGCTTTAAGTCGGTAACCTTGTCCATGAATAGTCTCTAATCGTGATTCTTCAAAACCTTTATCGAGAGCAGTTCTCAAACCATAAATATGACTGCGTAATGCATCACTACTGGGTGGTTCGTCACCCCAAACACTTTCGATCACTTCCGTTCGTGATACTGACGCAGGCGCGTACTTCAACAACAGCTTTAAGATTCTGGTTTGGATGCGACTTAGCTTGATCTCTTTACCATCGCGCGTGACTTTACCAGTGCGCGCATCTAAACAGATATCAGCGAACGTCAGCGTACCAATGTCTTGGCGTGGGCCACGACTAGCTAAAGCATGAATACGTAAACTGAGCTCTTGCATCGCAAACGGCTTCATTAAGTAGTCATCCCCACCCGCTTTAAATGCCGCTATTTTGTCATCTAATGTGTCTTTTGCGGTTAGAAAAAGAATGGGCGTTCCGCAAAACTGTTCCTGACGCAGCGTTTGTACGGTACTGATGCCATCGAGTTTTGGCATCATGATATCCATAATGATCACGTCGTAATGGTTATCTTCCAACAACGCCAGCGCAGCCTCTCCGTGATACGCGCAATCTATCGTCATACCTTCGAGTTCTAGGTAGTCAGCAATGGTCTCGGAAACATTGTGGTTATCATCAACAATTAA
>NZ_JAWOQN010000483.1:0-707 GCF_033337395.1 Vibrio sp. YT-19(2023)
GCCAGTGACCAACAAAAACCTGGTCTAAAGTCAACGGTGCAGTATTTCACTGTTAAACAAGTTAGTAATATGCGTCTCTAGGCGGGTGCACAACGCGCGTGCACTCTGCTCAGACACACACGGAGCAGCCACACATATGCAAAAGATAACACATAAAAATATGATTACAATGTGAAAGGTAATTATTGTGCACATTAAAATATTTATCAGAAACACGTATTAATGGTCAGTCATTAATTAGAACGATCTAATCGCAGTAATAATAATCATCATAATCCGGGAGGTCCAGCAGTATCCGAATATACGGAACTGCGAGCAGACCTCCACGGGCTGATGATGCAAAGGTAGCCTGGGAGGAGGTCACCACAATTGTAAATCAATGTTGCGTTTCTCTCATGCGCGCGCGCTCTCTCTTTCTCTCTCGCAGTCTCACTCGATTTCTTTTCTTTTGACTTTTCTAAGATGACAGATGCTGAATATATACTCTCTATCTGATGCTGTGGCTGTTTGTGGTTGGCTGAGAGGGATGTGAACTTATTAGTTTGCAGCTGTCTTAATCAAATCAGGTTGGGTTTCCATTACGCGTGCCAAACGTGCCAAACGGTGCCAATCCCCTTTGATCTGACATCAGATGTGACGGGACAGTCGATATAGAGATACATTTATGTGCTGATTGCAGATAGTTGCATTGAATAGTGGTTTTTGGG
>NZ_JAWOQN010000484.1:0-706 GCF_033337395.1 Vibrio sp. YT-19(2023)
TCATACATCAAAAATGCAACCCCAAAGTGCTTAATAAAAATTAAAACAACATATGTCATGTATTGTAGCTTAATTCCTACACAAAAATGACAGTGTCAGGGCTTAAAGTGAAAAATTTGTCAATCGTTCTCTGTCTATAATTTTGCGCCCTACTTGAGCCATGCCCACCTCTATTTATTTTTCACCCCTCTCTCCAGTTCTGCTGTATTAACACCGGGTTTAATATATTTTGCTTCCATCTCTCTGCCCTGCTCTACTATACTTCAACGCTACTTAGGTCTCTCTCTCTACTCTACCAGTAGACTACCACATCCGCCTGTTGCACAAAACGCACACAGCAGTGTTTCCCCTAGGATGGAGTTGTAGCAGCGGAGGTGAAGCACACGCATGAAAAATAATTTTCACATGCGTGAAACTTTTTTTCTATGCTTGGAAAGCACAGCCTGCTGGAATGTTTCTGTGTATCTACTGGCACCAGAAGGGCTCTTTAGGACTACGTACATACAGTACATGTGTGCACAGTAATGAGCAGGTGAAATGTCTGTCTAGCTTACATATGAGGTGTCTCAAGATTTAGGAACATACACTTTTATTGAATATAATAAATAGTGCTGCACGATTTGAAAAAAAATGTGTGATTGCGATTACAATATAATTACAATAAAATGTAATAAATAAATGGTGTCATGAGTCGTTTTGCTTGATT
>NZ_JAWOQN010000485.1:0-706 GCF_033337395.1 Vibrio sp. YT-19(2023)
ATAGCGATAAACGGCAAGTAGAGTAGGAAGCCGATTTCAAAAGCCCGCGTTAACTCGCTGACCGTAAATGCAGGCAGCAACAGCAATAAGCTGTCGGAGTCCAAACGGTCCACGTATTTTTGCGGCCACAGTGTGCGTGCTGCGTCGGTAAAAAATATCGCTTCGGTTTCACGAATGTGCTTTTTCAAAAACTCGCGATACGGCTGTAAACCACTTTCAATCAGGCCCTCAACGCTGGCAGAGTCTTCCAAAGAAATGTCGTGCTGTTTTACGTAGTCGTACGTTTCAAAGCCAACCGGTGCCATGATGAAAATCGACAAAATGATCGCCAAGCCATACAGCGCCATATTCGGTGGAATCTGTTGTACGCCAAGCGCATTTCGCAGCAGCGAAAACACGACCGCGAGTTTTACAAATGAGGTCGCCATCATGGCGATAAACGGGATCAATGCCAGCAACGCTAGGCTGACAATGAGGTTTAGCTCATCAGGTAACTGAATCATGCCGGCTCCTGAGTGCCGCCGAATAATTCAAGCACACGTACACCTAAATGATCGTTGACGTTTACCAGTTCACATTCTCCAATGATTTTACCATTCGCGCGCAGTGTCACGGGCTTAGACACCGGTTGGTTGAGCTCGAAAACGTACCCAGGTTGCAGTTGGTTGAGTTGTTCCAGCGTGACGGTTTGGTGGCCGATGTCGAA
>NZ_JAWOQN010000486.1:0-705 GCF_033337395.1 Vibrio sp. YT-19(2023)
TTCGATATCGGAAAGTCGCTGGTAATCAGTGTGAGTGAAATGCGCCACTTCGACAATCGCGACATCCGGTTGAACGTCGACGAAGTGATCAATCCAATCATCGTCCGTTTCTGTGTCATACAAACGGAACTTATGTAATTCCTGACAAGAAGCGATAGCCTCTTTGAGGGCGGGGTCTTGTATTCTTAGAAACAGGCTTGGCAGTGACATAGAAATGTCCTCTTCACTATAACAGAAACAATGTACGTGTATTATTTAAGCTGTACAAGACAAAATATTGTCAAAGTCTGTTTAGAATCTGGTTGGTTATTAATATAGTGAGATCAACAGCAAACTATATATCCACATCGTTTTTTCTTTCCTTATTTGTTGTGTGGAATTGTAATCCTTAGAAATTAATCTCTCTTGATGGTTTTTGCGTACAAAAATAAACGAAAGGATGAGGTGTTATTTCTTCTCTATTTATCTTTTCTTCTTCAATGATTAAAAATTACATTTCTTCTGTGTAAATTATTCACGAATGGTTTCTCTCTCATCTTAAATATAACGGCCGTTTTAAAATAAACGCTTTAAAAATAGTTACTTATGAAGTTGGCACATGCTTTGCTCTATTAGAACTGCAACGTCAATATAGGAGAATTACCATGAATAACATCGCAGCTAAAATTGTACTTACTTCAGTTCTTGCAACGTCATCTACCGCAG
>NZ_JAWOQN010000487.1:0-704 GCF_033337395.1 Vibrio sp. YT-19(2023)
TGTAGAACTTCGCCCAGAGAAAGAAACCATGCTAGATTTGAGCAAGGATAATACGTCACGTAAGCGTGAACGTGCTCGCAGCCAAAAAATCCGCCGCGCGGTTAAGCGCCATGAAGAACGTGTAAGCACGTCTAAAGGTCGCAGCAACAATCCTGCTCGTCGTAAGCCAAAGAAAAATGCTGGCGAACAAGGTGCACGCAACAAGCATCGTTAATCGAGAGCGAAAAACGAAAATCAGAAAGGCTTGCCAATTGGCAGGCCTTTTTCTTATACGCAAAAAGGCCAGTTTTCTATATTCGGTGATGTTTGAAGATAAAAAAACACCAGCGCTAGGCTGGTGTTTTCATTCATAAGGGAAGGAGCGTTAGTCGCGCTTCCAAAGCATATGGCAGAACTTATGTTCTGGGTCTCGGCTGATTAGCATACGAGCGAATACGTCATCAAGTACGTCATTTTCTTCGTTTACTAGGCCGATTCTAACTTCTGCATACACTTCTTTGTCGACCTCAAAGCCCACATGTTCAACCCAGTCTTCACCAGTTTCAACAAGTTCTGCGGCACCGCGATCTTCAAATTGAGCAGTAAACAGAATGACATCAGCTGGCTCTAGATTGTCTGGAGCCATTTCAAGGAAGATGTCGTACGCTGCGTCGATGACGTCGTCGTAAGAAATCAAATCAGACATGCTTATGCTCGGCTCATGT
>NZ_JAWOQN010000488.1:0-704 GCF_033337395.1 Vibrio sp. YT-19(2023)
CGCAAGGGTGACGAGTACCTTTCTACCGTTGTGGAAATGGTTCGCTTTGTTCCTCTTGTGGCGGGTGATTTGGCTTAAGGATCTGAGGTTAGGTGAGTAAGTTACTGCGTCATATTGGTATTAGCTTTGTATTAGCTGCGGGACTCGTTGGTTGCGCGGCTCACTCACCTGCGCCTGTTTCCAGCCTAAAGAAGGATTATTCGAGCGTTGAGCGTGGCAGTTATAGAGGGAGTTACTACGAAGTAAAGAAAGGTGACACACTTTATTTCATTGCTTACGTCACAGATAAAGATGTAAATGATCTTGTACGTTACAACGAGCTCTCTCAGCCTTACACCATTTATCCAGGTCAAAAGCTAAAACTTTGGGCTCCGAAATATGTCGCGCCAAAATATGGCCAAAAAGTTGAACCCGTTGTAGTACCTGTAGTTACAACGACACCGCCTCCAGTGGTGAAGCCAACGACGACGACAAAGCCTGTGACTTCAAGTAAAAACTCTAGTCAAAAGCCTACAACAACTCCGACTAAAGTCGCACAAAAAGAGCCGCCAAAGAAAGTTGAACAAACCAAAGCAAAGGAGTATGTTGGTTCAAAAGATAACCAACCTACTAAACCGAAGCCGCCAACAACGACGGTACAAAACGACAAAGTATCGAAGTGGTTGTGGCCGACAAAAGGGAGAGTAATCAAGAACTTCTCGGCG
>NZ_JAWOQN010000048.1:0-27016 GCF_033337395.1 Vibrio sp. YT-19(2023)
GTGAGTTTAAAAGCGAGGGAGTAATCGCGCTGAGTTCTTTTAGTTGTTGATTTCATAACACTCTCCAATTTTGGGGGTGGAAAGTGTCAACCTTATTTAGGACGGCACAGATGAAACAAATAAGGCTGCCGATTGGCAGCCTTATTTTTATTGAGGGCAGGGAAGAATATCTAAGGTGTAACTCTCGTTTGGAGTCTGCGGTGGCCCATATAAAATTCCGCATTGTGTAAGGCTAGCTCTTTTTTCGTCGGCTGCAGCAATGACCATTTCGCGAGTTGTTGAACCAGCCGGGTGATGAAATGTTTTCCAATCCGAGTCTTCTTCGTTCAGTCCTTGCACGAGTAACTTCATCGATTCGCTATCAGAATCAGGATATCCATATAAAAAAACACAGCGCTTTGAACCACCAATATTACAGCCGTCAAATGGTAAATCTGCCATTAAAGCACTGTCTACGAAGTTTGAAACGTAAGGCTTGCTTTCCAATCCCGCAATCGCCATTTTCCCATAACCCACGCCTAATGCTGACGCAATAGCGCCTTTCATTCCTTCCAAACGTGCTTCACGTGCATCGCTTTGAAGGTTTAAAAAGCGTGGCGCGGCAGTGACAGCAAGAATACCGAGCACGACAATAACTACGACTAACTCTATTAGAGTAAATCCCGTTTGTTTTTTCATATTATTTTCACAGCAAGTTAAAGGTAGAAAAACACTGACCGTACACTTGTTTATTGTGTAAATAAGTACGGTAATGATAAATCGATCAGTAGTATAAAGAGGTGAGTTGTAAAGTGCTATACCGACGCCGCACTAATTGACTGAATCCATTAAATGCAATGGAGAATTCACGGGTCTAATTCTGCTAGATTTTAAGAGGTCATTAATTCCGCTGAAGAAATGCTGCGTGAACAGGCGAGCATGAATCCTCTTCGATGTAAGCAAACATGTACATCAGCGGAATGAAATACAAAATGCAAATGAGGGCGAACCGCACAAATGGATTGTCTTTTTATTCACTTTGATGAATGCTACGCGGAATTCATATCGCAGTATGCCTGAGGTATTCATCATGCGAATGTGCTTTGGTTTTGTGTTTATTTTTCAAATATAAGAATAATCTAAATGGAATTCGATTCGATAAACTTCCTTGCAATAGGTTTGATATTTCTTGGCTCTTATGTCCAGACCGCAATCGGTTTTGGCTTGGCTATTGTTGCCGCACCTTTACTGATTCTTTGGGCGCCAGAATATGTTCCTGCGCCAATCTGTTTAGTCGCGTTATTTATTTCGTTGATGAATGCGATGAAGCACCGCAGTAGTGTTGAAATCGGCGGCTTAAAGATGGCGTTGATTGGGCGAGTGCCGGGATCAATTGCTGGTGGCTTGCTACTCTTTTTTGTATCTACACAAACTCTCACGCTTTGGATTGGTTTGTTGGTGCTGTTTGCAGTCGTGGTGAGTGTTTTACCGTTTCGGGTTGAGCCTACGCCTTCGCGTATGACATGTGCTGGTTTCTTTTCTGGGTTGTTTGGTACCAGTTCTGCGATTGGAGGCCCTCCGATGGCGTTATTGTTGCAGCATCAATAAGCAAATCAGTTACGCGGCAACTTATCGGCTTTTTTTGTTTTCAGTTCGATTATTTCACTAATAGTACAAATCCCAGTGGGCTTCTTCACATTGCATCATTTGGTCATTACTATTCCTCTATTACCTGCTGCGGCGCTTGGTTACTGGCTAGCAATGAAAACTACCCAGTCGTTACCAAAAGAAAAGATTCGGTTTGGGGCACTTATGTTGTGTTTTGTGAGTGGCTTTACCGCCGTCGTACAAGCGTTGAGCCAATAATGCCATCTGCATCATAAAGTCACTGCGGGATTGCATTCCTTTTTATGTATGGCGGACTTGTTTACTTACGCCAAATTGGTCGTTTAGATGGGCGATAGTTTTATGAATAACACTCGTTATGGCACTTTTATGGCAGCATTCTCCTTTGTGATCTGGGGATTGCTACCAATTTATTATCGTTATTTACCAAATGCTTCTATGGATGAGTTGCTAGCATGGCGAATCATTGGGTCTGTACCTGTCGGGTTTCTAATTGTACTTGGGATAACCCGTCGAGGGCTGAATTGGAAAGAAATCTGGCTTGATAAAAAATCCTTGTGGTACACGTTTGTGGCGAGCAGTTTGATGTGTATTTCTTGGAGTGCGTTCACTTGGGCTTTGACCCATCATCGGGTCATCGATGCCAGCTTAGGCTTCTTTATTGGGCCATTAGTATCTGTTGCGCTGGGCGTATTTATTCTTGGGGATAGGCTCTCAAAAGGCAAACTTATTGCAATCGTGCTGGCAACAATTGGTGTTATGTATCAAGTGATTCACTATAGTCAGCTGCCCGTTATCGCACTAACGATGGGGTTGTTCTTTGCTTTGTATGGGCTGTACAAGAAGAAGATAAATTATGACTGGAGTACAACCTTGTTTGTTGAGGCGTTGTTACTGACTCCAGTTGCACTCGCATATTTGCTCTATAAACAATGGGCAACTGGTGAACTGGCTTCGGGCACAGATACCACAACATTGCTTTTGTATTTTGGCAGTGCGCCTATCACACTTTTGCCACTCGTATTTTATTCTATCGCAATACGTATAACTAATTTATCAACCGTCGGTCTAATGCAATACATCGAGCCAAGCTTGCAGTTTGTGTTGGCAGTTATGTTTTTTGGCGAGTTGTTTGACGAAGTGAAAGCGGTGACCTTTGCATTTATTTGGGTAGGGCTGTTGTTCACAATTTTTGAAAGTATTATCAAAGGGCATCGGCGCAAAAAGCTGGTCAAACACCCCTTATAGTGGTTTCAATATTCTCACATATTAGCTTCTTTATTCTTATGCCCTCCATTCGAGGGCATTTTTAATGTCATGAAGCATTGGCTTTCGTTTTTTGCCCGAATAGAAATCATAACTTGAGATTATTTGACGCATTATCATAATGATACCGCTATAGTTATAGCCAAGTGACACGCTTATATAAGTGAAAACCAGATCAAGAAGGACGACATATGATCACAGCTCTGTATGCCAACATTCTCGCAATACTCATTATTTGGTTGGCTGTTCAAGTAATTAAGCAACGTCGCTTAAATCAAATTGCTTATGCCGATGGTGGGGTAGAGGCTCTACAAATTGCTCGTAGTGCCCAGAGTAATGCGACAGAATATATCCCCATTACCCTGATTTTAATGGCACTTTTAGAATTTAACAGTGCTTACCCAACATGGATACATCTCACCGGTATTATTTTTGTAATTGGTCGAGTTATTCATGCTAAAGGCATATTGAAAAAAGACTTGAAAAAACGCATTAGAGGGATGCAGGTGACATTTCTGGTGATACTTTCATTGGTTGTGTTAAATATGATTTACCTGCCATACGATAAGTTATGGTAAGTCTGCGACGTTACATTCCACCACCTTGGGTACTCGTTCTGATTGGATTAGTACTGAATATTGGCGCGATCATCGTTACTAGCTTAGTCCTTGATAAGTTGGGTAAACAGCACTCGCAGCTCGCAGAGCAAACAGCAGAAAACTTGTATTCCATCCAACTCGCATGGAACAGTGTGGAAACCCTAGAAAGGAAAAGAGAAGCTTTACTGCTGCATGTGCACATAAGTCAGAGCGTAGCGATACCTTTAGAGCTAGAAGAGGTATTAGCAGGGCATTTATCTTCTTGGGTTCATAACGAGTCGGATGAAATAAAAATTGATCAACTTCCTCAACTAATGTCAAAGATAAATCAGGCACAAGCTTCGTATAGAGACCGCATCGATAATTACTACATTGAGAATGTAGGGCTCAATGAGGTAATGGCAAAGCAGGATGAAAAGATCGCTTGGTACAAGAATATCGGACTCTTCTTGCAAGTATTCGGACTTGCGTTAATCCTTGCACGCGACTTAGCTAGGAAGCAATAAAAGCAAGAGCTAAAGATCAGGTTTATTGCGAAATGCCAATGGTAGTTTGCAAATTGCAATTTATTCTGTGAGCAAACAGTAGCTATTGGTTAAGTTTTAATGAAAGTGATTAAATAACAACCTGTTTTTGTGCGCTGAAAAGTTGGCACGCCTCATGCTTTAGTATGAGTGACCCTTTCTAAGCCGAGGGTCACCTAGCCAACTGACGTTGTTAGTGAACCATCTTGTTCACAAATATATACAGCCAATCACGACTCCTTGTGGTTGGCTTTTTTTTATGCAATCTAGAACTGTGCTTTAATCCAGATCATGCGATGGTCAGAAGATACATCTTTACCATCACCATACTTACCGATACGTGCATCGTTAAATAGTTTACGCCCTTCTTCATAAGACGCTGACCAGTACACACCAGAGTCTATTACATTCAAATTTGCTGAAGGCAAGGCATAGTCTACCCCTAAGCCAAACGTTGAAGTGATGCGATTCGGATATGGGTGAGTTGAGCTGCGGTCAACAGCGTGTTCGGCTGCACCAAAGCTTGTTGGGTAAAGCTCACCATTCATCACGGTTTGATTAACCAATGGATCGTTGTGCAGCTCTTGCATTACAGAGCTAATACCGTCACCAGACACTGGATCAAGGTTTTGATCACCCATCATTACGAATTTAGCGCCGTTCGTTAAGCCACCTGTTTTACCCGCATCGTCGTAAAAATAGTCTTTGCCTTGAATGTAATGATGCCAAAACTCCACTTCTGCTGCGTTTTGCGCTTTGTTTTTACCGGTGTCGAATACTGGTGGAGTAGGATGAGACATCAACAAGTGTACAACTTCTTCGCCGTTGCGAGTTGGAATGATGATTGGTGCGTCAACGTGGTTTTTCGAAGATAGACGCACTTGATCCCATTCTTCCGCTGAGTACCATTCATCACCACACTTCATGCCGTCTGGAATCTTTTGCGAACCATCGCAGATAGTAATGGTTGGAATTTTCGCACCTTCCATATCTTTCCATTTAAATGCTTGGAATGTACGTGTGTTTGCTGTGTCAATTTTATACTTAGACATAAGGGCAAATGCATATTGACCATGGTACATGCCAAAGCCCCATGCATCACCTGGCATTTGACCTGCGGTTCCGTTGTTGTCGAGATCAAACTCACTCAACAACCCTGTATTAGTTGAGTAAGATTCAGCATAAGGGTATTCAATAGGCTCAAGGTTTGCTTCACCGCCCGCGCCATTGATGCTTTGCGCGACAGACAAGTAGTTCTTCTGGAATCCTTCAATGGCTGCTTTGTTTTCGCCTGTTCCCTCGTTGTTGTATTCCGCCATCATAAGAACATCAGGACGATTCTTTTGAATGATTGCTGCAACGTTACGAATTTGAATGACTTTTTCCGCAGTGGTTTTGTCTTCGGCTGCGATTGAACCGTCTAAATAAGAGGTGACCAACGCAGTTTGCTGCGTTGGTTCAATTTGCATTTCATCTACCAAAGTTTCGAAGGTAGCGCGGTCAAAAGAGAGGTTGTAAGTCGCTATTTTTACTTCTTTAGGCTGAACATTGACGTATTCAGTATCGTCATTACATCCAGATAGTAGAGCGGCGCCAACAAGGACAGCGATAGAGGTTTTGATTGCTTTCATGGGTACGTCATACCTTATAATTAATTCGGCTGAATATTAAAGTCATCAGTCATTGTTTTAAGCGATATTAGTCACACAAACGTTTTCATATTTACATGTTCAATTAGTTTTTGTGTGATTTGTGCAATAAATGCAACACTTTCAACACCAGAAGGTTATATGTAAATTGTTAAAAAACGGTGTCGTTATTGATGCGAAATAGAGAGTCCGCCACCGTTAAAAAGAAAAGCGTAGAATTTAAGCGTGCATGAGATGTTTGAGTTGTATGCTTATCGCCGTGTTTTATTTTTTATGTTTAGATTTCCGTATATAATAAGCAGTCAATCAGAAGTGAGGACGACCTCACCGCTCTATCTTTTCTCGGGGACGACCCCATCTCGTTGGGAAATGTGACATGGCTTGGGGAATTCTCTTCATTGCGGGCTTGTGTGAAATCGCATGGGCTGTCGGTCTTAAATATTCACAAGGGTTTACCAAATTCGGTGCTTCGGCATTCACTATTGTCTTTATGTTATTGAGCTTTTGGTTGCTTGGCATTGCGTTAAGAACCTTGCCTTTAGGCATTGCTTATGGCGTATGGGTAGGGATTGGCGCAATAGGCACGGCAGTCGTGAGTATTTATCTGTTCAATGAGCCAGCAACACTTATCAAAGCCTTAAGCTTGCTAATGATTGTCGCTGGTATCGCAGGGTTAAAAATATCAGCTTAACGTTAGGCTAAACACAAAACAGCCAGAGTCACTCTGGCTGTTTTTCTAAATGTCGTGTTTACGGTTCTGGCGAGGTATATCAAGCGTTGCGCTTAATAAAAGGTAACCGTAAGTGATGACCAAACGCATTAATTAATGCGCCTGTAACAATCAGACCGCCACCGACGTACGTCCAAATGATCGGAACCTCGCCAAAGAAAATGATGCCTAACAACACAGAAAATACGATCTGGATATACGAATAAGCGGAGGCTTTACCCGCTTGTTGAGTTTGCATCGCTTTGGTTAACCCCAATTGTCCAATTTGGGTAAAGACACCAACTAGAACCAACATGAAAGTCAGATATAGATCGGGCATTACAAAATCGTCGCCAATCAGTAAGAGTGAAGCGGGGAGAGCAACCAACGGGAAATAGAAAATGATCACTGAGCTGTCTTCTGTCTGACTCAGTTTTCTGACAATGACGTAGGCAATTGAGCTACCAAATGCGCCTAAGATCGCAATCATGACGCTAAACATTGGTAAAGCGCTATCTGAGCCTTGCCCAGTTTCTGGGCTTACCATGATATAGATGCCGAGTAAGCACAACGCAATACAAAGGAAAGTTGACGGCTGGATGCGCTCTTTCAAGAAAAATACGGCGAGTAGTGCAGTAAATACCGGATGAATATATTGGAATATCGTCGCTTCTGCCAAAGGTAAGGTGGTCACTGAATAATATACACACATCAGAGCCATCGTGCCCACAGCACCGCGTGCAAATAGTAATGGCTTATTATTGCCCCATACAGAAATTCGTTTTCGCTTTACATCGAAATAACTAATGATAAGTGAAACGAGCGCTCTTGCTGCAACGATTTCAAAAACGGGGATACCGTAGTTGCCGACGTGCTTTACTGTAGCCGACATCAGAGCAAAGCCGAACGCGGAAAGCACCATAAAGCGCACACCGATGGGAATCATAGTGTTGAATGAATTGGACATTTTACTGCTCATTTGTTGCGACAGATCTCACTTTAGCATACTTAGTTAGCGATTAAATCCTCTCAACTCAAACACTTCTGTCGACAAGATGAATAAACAGTAGAATACGTAGCAATTAATCTGCCTCTCTTCAGCGTAACAATAAAAACTCGATATTTAAGGAGCTTACATGATCCCGATAAAAGCAACGCATGTTTCAGGCGTTGTCATTTCAAAAATTGATGGCATAGAAAAAATGCTGTTACTCAAACGCGTAAAAGGTGGCTATTGGTGCCATGTTGCAGGTGGTATCGAAGCGGGTGAAGCCGGGTGGCAAACCATTTTAAGAGAGTTAAAAGAAGAGACACTAATTGACCAAGTTGAGTTACATACAGCAGACTTTCTAGAGCAGTTCTACGAAGCAAAAAATAACCGTATCATGGTTATCCCATGTTTTGTGCTATTTTGTCCGCCTAACCAATCAGTTGTTCTTAACGAAGAGCATACAGAGTATCGCTGGTGTACGCTTGAAGAAGCTAAGCAGCTGGCTCCGTTTGCCAATCAGCATCACCTCTATGAACATGTATGGAAGCATTATGTAGATGTGGAATCACTAACGCCATTTACGCTGATCGATCAAAAGGGCTAAATGAACGGCAACGGCTTTGATTAGTTTTTATAGAGAGGTTTGTTCTCATAAAATGAAGCGTTAGGATTTGCGCTGAGCGTTCACAATAAAAAGGAATAACATCTATGGATGAAGTCACATGCCAAGAGACGTATCAAGGAAATCACTTACAGAAGCGTTTTTCCGTCTCGCAAAGGATCTCAATTGAGCCCCTCAATACGAAACACGCGTCCGCTTTACTAGAGGTTGTGAACACTCACCGAGAGAGCCTTGAGGGCTATCTACCTTGGACGGATTCTGTCACGAATCATCGAGAGGCCGTGAACTACATTTCCCAGCGAGTGAACAGTAACGCGCTGGATTCCCACTGGTGTGCAATTTATTTTGATGAGCAGCTTACGGGTGTTATTGGCATTAAAGGTGTGGATTCACATACACGTGTTACTGAAATTGGCTACTGGCTTGCTAACAATGGGCGAGGCCATCGTGTGATTGATCAAGTACTCGCAGTATTGATCCCTTTCTTGAAGAAGAAAGGGCACGCACAATTCATTCAGTTCCATTGTATGGAAGATAACATCGCTAGCATCAATATTGCTGAGCGTGCAGGCGCCACATTAAAAGAATACGTTGATCATGAGTTCGATATGCTTGACCGCTCTCAACGACTAGGCATTTATGAACTACGTTTGACGTAGTATCCACCCTAGAGATATTTTAATCAGAGTTCGAACTCTAACTTCACGAGCGCTACAATAGTAACATTGTTGCGCTCGTGTTAACTTGGGGCGTCATTGGTAGAAACTAGGCTAGGAGAAGCATCATGAACGCAATCACAGAGGTTGAAGTAGATAACTTGTTACAGCAAAGCCTCGAACGCTTAAAAGCGGCATATGCAGCCGAGCCTTATCCTAGTTTGGATGAACGTAAACAGCGCCTCGTTTTGTTAAAAAAATCGCTGCTTGAGAACAAACAAGCTCTGGTTGACGCGTTAAGTGACGATTTTGGCTATCGCTCAGAATTTGATACCGCTATGACCGACGTTTTGCCAACGGTCTCGCATATTAATTATACCCTCAAGCGACTAAAAAAATGGTGCAAACCCAGCAAGCGCGAATCCGGCTTATTGCTCGCACCTTCTAAAGTCACCGTTCAGTATCAACCGTTAGGTGTCGTCGGGATCATTTCACCGTGGAACTTTCCTGTGATTTTGAGCCTTGCGCCTTTAGTGACAGCATTGGCTGCTGGCAACCGCGTGATGATGAAGCTCAGCGAATTTACGCCAAAAACCAATAAAGTCATCGTCGATGTTTGCCGTGGGTTGTCTGAGTATGTCGAAGTTTTTGAGGGTGAAGCAGACGTCGCACAAGCATTCAGCCAACTGCCATTCGATCACCTTTTGTTCACGGGTTCTACGAGTGTTGGTCGCGCAGTGGCAAAAGCGGCAGCGGAAAACCTTACCCCGGTGACGTTAGAGTTGGGTGGAAAGTCCCCGGTGATCATTGCAAAAGATGCAGACATGAAGAAAGCCGTTGATGCTATCTTGTTTGGTAAATGCATTAATGCAGGCCAGATTTGTGTCGCGCCTGACTACGCATTTGTACCGCAAGAACGTGTCGAAGAGTTCATTTCGCTATTCTTAAAACGTTTTGAAAAGCTCTATTTAAAATCCAACAAGAATCAAAAGCTGACCCATATTGTCAACCAACGACAATATGATCGTTTGACTGCGCTACTTGAGGATGCAAAAGCGCAAGGTGCTAACCTTCACACTGTTGAAGCGTCGCCCCAAGAGGAACGACTTCTGTATCCTCATTTGGTCACGGATGTGTCGCCGAATATGCGAATCATGCAAGAGGAGATCTTCGGGCCATTTCTACCTGTTAAGCCCTACAATGCGGTTGATGAAGCGATTGATTACATTAATCAGCGCCAAAGACCACTTGCGCTGTATGTTATGTCGGACGACAAATCGACCATCAAACAGATCGTGCGCAACACACACAGTGGCGGCGTCGGCATTAACGACACGGTATTACACGTTGGCGCTGAAGATGCGCCTTTCGGTGGCATTGGTCAATCGGGCATTGGTCATTATCACGGAGTGGAAGGATTCAGAACCTTTAGCCATGCGAAAACCGTACTCCACACGCCGAAATGGCTGCCAAGGACGGGGGCTTTAATGCGTCGCAGAGCAATGGCGATAAAAGCGATTCAAAAGATTTTTGTTCGATAGTGATTGGATTGATAAAAAACCGCCCAAACGGGCGGTTTTTTGGTTTCTATGCGTTCTAAATTGCGGATTACCAAAGGCCGAGAAGCTTCCATCGCGTGCTACCAGCAAAACAAAGAAAGGCTCTTGTTGAAAGAGCCTTGTTCAGGAAATGTCGAGAGATCTTGGCAAGTTTAATGCAGAACTTCACTGCTGAATCTTAGATATCTACAGTCGTTCATCAGTTCTTTAAACGCCTTTCGGTCCAGCTTAATCAGAGTTTCATGATCGCCAGCTTCAAGGTAGACATGTTCCAAGTTTGCTAGTCTTTCATCGCAAACTGTCGACATGTGGTAAGGACTACCAATCGGTGGAATAGCGCCGTGTTCACAATCGGTGAAGAGTCGGTAAACCATACGCTCTTTCACCAAGTGGAAGGTGGCATTAAATTCGTCGTTTAATCTCGACAAACTGATTTTGTTGTTGGCAGGTAAGACCGCCATCATATGACGCCCTTCATGATCCTCTAGAATCACACCTTTTGCGATATTCATTAAAGGCACACCTGCTGCAACACCACTTTGTAGCGAGCTATGACTGTGGCTGTGATTCACGGTTTGAAAGTGAATGTTATGCTCAGTCAAATATTCATCTAATCGGGTTGCAATCGTCATATAGCCTCCACGTGTATGAGACCCATAAAAAGTATAGGTTAGTCGGGCGACAATCGCGCATTTTACTCGGCGACACTGACGCTCTTTACGCTCCTGTTCTACGCTTATTGCAAGCCAGCGAGAAAGCATGGTTAACAATAATAAATAGGGGGGCAACATGAGCAAGCCAATCATCGCTGATAACAAGCCGATCAAAGTAGAGTTGAAAGCTGGGCAAGAATATTACTTCTGCCGATGTGGGCGCTCTAAAAATCAACCTTACTGCGATGGGTCTCATTCAGGAACCGGCTTAAAGCCAATGAGCTTTAGTGCGGAAAAAGACGAAGATGCCTATCTCTGCCAATGTAAGCATACCGCCAATGCTCCTTTTTGTGATGGTACACACAAGCGATTTACCGCAGAGCAAGTCGGTAAAGAGGGACCGGAACAAAAGCGAGAGAAAAGAGACAAACCAACAGCGTCTGCTACACAAGAAGAACCAACCCTCGAGTTTATCCACCAATTAGCGAGAGAAGGACTCTCTAAACTCGGTCATCATGGTCCGATGGCTGCAATGGGGGTTCCTAGGCATTTGCTACCACATTGGGATGCTATACAAATCATGGTGGCGCAAATGGCTACACAACCGTTGTTGGAAGACGTTCCTGTGTCTACCGAGTTGATTGTGGGACCAAACGCGCGTAAGCCGCTCAGACTCGCCATTCCTTTGTTGGTGTCGGACATGAGTTTTGGCGCACTTTCTGAAGAGGCGAAAATTGCACTAGCAAAAGGTGCAGAGTTGGCAGGGACTGGGATTTGCTCTGGTGAGGGTGGCATGTTACCGGAAGAGCAAGCCGCCAATTCACGGTATTTCTATGAGCTTGCTAGTGCTCAATTTGGCTACGACGAATCTAAGCTTCTTAATGTTCAGGCGTTTCACTTCAAAGGCGGGCAAGGAGCAAAAACGGGCACGGGTGGTCATCTGCCTGCAAATAAAAATGTAGGTAAGATCTCTCAGGTGAGAGGCATCCCCGAGGGACAACCAGCGATATCACCACCAACGTTCAAAGATCTTCACACTACTCACGATTTTAGAAAGTTTGCTGACAGAGTTCGTGGCATCACAGGCGGTATTCCAATTGGATTTAAACTCAGTGCCAACCATATTGAGCAAGACATTCAGTTTGCGCTTGATGCTGGGGCTGATTACATCATCTTAGACGGTCGCGGTGGTGGCACGGGTGCGGCGCCAACTATGTTCCGTGATCATATTAGTGTGCCCACCATCCCTGCATTAGCTCGTGCACGTAAGTACTTAGATGAAAAAGGTGTAAGTGACAGTGTCACATTAATCATCACTGGTGGGTTGCGAGTTCCTACGGATTTTGTCAAAGCGTTGGCACTTGGAGCAGACGGAGTAGCGATAGCAAACAGTGCGATGCAATCGATCGGTTGTGTCGCGGCTCGCATCTGCAACACCAATAATTGCCCTGCAGGCATTGCGACACAAAATGCCGATTTGAGGCAGCGTCTCGACGTTGAAAAGTCATCCCAGCAACTGAAAAATTTCTTCGAATCCTCGGTCGAGCTCATGAAAGTCATGGCGAGGGCTTGTGGTCATCACGCTCTGAGTGAATTTAGTCATCATGATTTAGCGACCTGGGATCACAACATGGCGAGGCTGTCTGGGATTAAGTATTCAGGTATGGACTTAAACTGATCTCTATCCATATTTTCTGCATATAGGTACATGTTTGATAACAATTATTTATTCGCTGAAATGTTTGAAATTTTGACTTGGCGTTAACTAAAAAAACAGTGTATGAACTACGCTGTTTGAGGTGGATATTCGATTTATTGAATAACAAAGAGTGGTTACCACAACCACGACACGAAGGAGCATTATATGAGCAAAGCAAACGGCGGTTCGGTAGGTAAATGTCCAGTTATGCATGGTGGGCAAACATCTACAGATAAGTCGGTGATGGATTGGTGGCCGAATGCCTTGAACTTAGACATCCTGCATCAACACGACTCCAAAACCAACCCATTTGGTCAGGACTTTAATTACAAAGAAGAACTGAAAAAGCTAGATGTCGAAGCACTTAAAAAAGATTTAAAAGATTTAATGACTGATAGCCAAGAATGGTGGCCTGCCGACTGGGGACACTACGGTGGTTTAATGATCCGAATGGCATGGCATGCAGCGGGCAGTTATCGTATTGCGGATGGCCGTGGCGGTGCTGCTACAGGCAACCAACGCTTTGCTCCTCTCAACTCTTGGCCAGATAACGCCAACCTCGATAAGGCTCGACGCCTTTTATGGCCAATCAAGAAAAAATATGGCAACAAACTAAGTTGGGCAGACCTGATTGTCCTTGCCGGTAACATGGCGTACGAATCCATGGGTTTTAAGACCTTTGGCTTTGCGTTTGGACGAGAGGACATTTGGCACCCAGAAAAAGACACTTACTGGGGCTCTGAGCAAGAATGGTTAGCCACAAGTGACGCTGATAACAGCCGCTACTCTGGTGAGCGAGATTTAGAAAACCCGCTTGCTGCGGTAATGATGGGTCTTATCTATGTGAACCCTGAAGGGGTAGACGGTAACCCAGATCCTCTCAAAACAGCACATGACATGCGAGTGACCTTTGCGCGAATGGCAATGAACGATGAAGAAACCGTCGCGCTCACAGCTGGTGGTCACACGGTGGGTAAGTGTCATGGTAATGGTGATGCCGCAAACCTTGGCCCAGAGCCCGAAGCAGCAGACGTTCATGAGCAAGGTCTTGGCTGGATTAATCACAAAACACGTGGTATTGGTCGTGACGCGGTAACGAGTGGCATTGAAGGTGCTTGGACAACACACCCTACACAATGGGACTACGGATACTTCCACCTACTATTTAAGTATGACTGGGAACTGAAAAAGAGCCCAGCAGGTGCATGGCAATGGGAGCCAATCGACATTGAAGAAGAAGACAAGCCTGTCGATGTTGAAGACGGTTCTAAGCGCTACAATCCAATCATGACCGACGCCGATATGGCGCTCAAAATGGACCCTGAATATCGCAAGATTGCAGAAAAGTTCCAAAATGACCCAGCGTACTTTGATGACGTTTTTGCTCGTGCCTGGTTTAAGTTGACACACCGCGATCTAGGACCAAAATCATGTTATTTCGGCCCTGATGTGCCAAGCGAAGATCTTATTTGGCAAGACCCAACGCCTGCAGGTAAGACAGACTACGATGTCGATTTAGTGAAAACAAAAATCGAAGCAAGTGGCCTATCCATTAGTGAGCTAGTAAGCACGGCTTGGGATAGTGCGCGTACTTACCGTGGCTCTGACCGCCGAGGCGGCGCAAATGGTGCGAGAATTCGCTTGGCTCCGCAAAAAGATTGGCAAGGGAACGAACCTGAACGTCTAAGACGTATTCTTGCGGTGCTAGAAAAAATAGCAGCAGAAGAGGGCTGTAGTGTTGCAGACGCTATCGTGCTTGCTGGGAACGTAGGTATTGAACTGGCTGCGCGTGCCGCAGGTCATGATGTTTCCGTACCATTCGCGCCAGGCCGAGGTGATGCCACCCAAGAGATGACGGATGTGGAATCGTTCGAAGTACTTGAGCCTGTTGCTGACGGTTTCCGAAATTGGTTGAAGAAAGACTACGCGGTTAAGCCAGAAGAGCTTTTATTAGATCGTGCTCAGCTTATGGGGCTTACGGCGCCAGAAATGACGGTACTTATCGGTGGTATGCGCGTTCTAGGCAGTAACTACGGCGGTGGAAAAGAGGGCGTATTTACTGACCGAGTCGGCACTTTGTCGAATGATTTCTTCGTGAACCTTACTGACATGGCATATACGTGGAAACCAGTGAGTGCTAATCAATATGAAATCCGTGATCGTAAAACCGACGCTGTGAAGTGGACGGCTACTCGAGTGGATCTTGTCTTTGGTTCAAACTCGATCCTGCGTTCGTATGCGGAAGTGTATGCGCAAGATGATAATCAGGAAAAATTCATCCATGACTTCATCGCCGCATGGACGAAAGTCATGAACGCGGATCGTTTTGACTTGCAATAAGTGAAACGATGCCCGTCGGTAGATGGGTTGATGAATAAGTAAGAGAGGCGGGCGAAAAGCTCGCCTTTTTCTTTACCTATCTTTTTACTTTGATTGTTACTTTGATTGAAAGTTAAGCTCATTTGAACCATAATAACTGGACCATATGAACCATAGGAGCTTGATATGGCAACTGCAGCATTAAAAAGCTTCAAACCGAAACAACCTCATAAAGCCAATTTCTGGTTTATGTTGGGTATTGAAGACGCTGAAACAGGTCGCACTGATGCGGTTCACAAAGGCTTTGAGCCAAAGGTGTATCGCAATATTGTTGAGCGTGTGAAGCTTTCTCAGAGTGAGTTTCAAAACGTCACATTGATACCTGTTAGCACGATCAAGCGTCGTCTAAAAAACGATGAACGCTTCAATACGCAAGAAAGTGATGCAATCTATCGATTAGCGATGTTATTGAAACTCGCGACAGAACTGTTTGACGACGAAGAGCGCGCGTTAAAATGGATGAGAGAGAATGTGTATGGCTTAGGTGGAAAACGTCCACTTGATATGGTCTCGACCACGGTGGATTTTGAAATCGTAAAAGATTTGATCGGCCGTTTAGAGCACGGGGTATTCTCGTAATATGAAGCTCTATCGTCTCACACAAAAGAAATTTGCTGACACGCCATTCAGCCCCGTTGGCGCAAAGTTATTTGGAGGGCGATGGAACTCAAAAGGAACCGAAGCCCTCTACTTCTCTGAATCGGAATCCCTTTGTTCGTTGGAAGTGTTTGTTCACGTAAACAACGATCCTGCTATCACCAAACTTTACGATTTATATCGTATTGAAATGCCAGAATACCTCATCGCCACCTTAGATGAAGAAGATCTCCCTGTGACGTGGCGAGCAATACCGGCGAGCGAGTCTACGCAGTACATTGGTGATCAGTTTCTCAATGATCCTCATCCAGAGTTTGCCGCGCTGCAAGTGCCTTCAACGATTTCACCTCGTGATAAAAACTACGTGGTGAATCCAAATCATCCCAAAATGAAAGAGATCATCAAGAAAGCCGAAAAGCTCGATTTCGCGTTTGATCCGCGCATTTTCAAATAGACGCCTAGCTTTGTCTTGCTTTAAAGCATTCAGCGCTTACCTGAGATAAGCGCTGAAGCATAAAAGTTTATTTCCTTGGTTATTGTCGATCGTAAGTGAACTGTTGCGCTTCATTTGTAGTGTTGAGGTAATGCCCAAGCACCAACTCAGCACCTTTGTAAGATAAATGGCTGTCATCCGTATACATCGCATTGTTTGCTCCAACTCTCATTCGACATACGCCATTTCTGCAAATGGCATCGGTCAAGTCGACAAACTCAACGTGCTCAAATTGCTCAAAGTAGTTCACTAACTTCGCCACGTTTTGAGGGTGATGTTGTTTGGGAGAAAAGTCGCAGGCAGACTCTTCTGTCTCGCCAAACAAACGCGCTTTCCAAAGGCATTCTCCTACCGCAAACGGTGCAGAAGGGGTTGGACCGAAAACGACCACTTCCTTTCCTTTCAGTTCATTCAATAATTTGGTTAATGATGCTTCATAATCGGCTTGTGAAAGCTCTTTATTGAAATTAGAAGAGATAACAACGCGACGAATGGAAGGGGTACTTAGAATTGTATCGACAGCCTCATTGAAGAACTGTCGGCAAGAAATTGAGCCAGCAGCTTCTAGGATGTCGACATAACCGACCGCACAGGAATCTTGAGTAAGTTGCACCACGCCAGTTGGTGTTACTTCGGATAGACGCTTCACGTAAACCATGCTGTGACTATTGCCTAACACAGCGATGGCGGGCTGCGGCGCAGACGAGCACACATCGTTAACGTTGGTGTTGCCGTTGCAATCTAAACCATAACCGTTGTTAACGCGCATGGCCTCGAAAAATGCGCTTCTTTCTGGAAAACCACCGTTTTGATGACCGATAACGCCGAGCGTTAGCAAGGGCAACGTCAACAACACAATAACCGCGGACACAGTGCGCATGCTCATGGCTTTTCGGCTACGGAACGGCTTTTCAATAAAGCGCCAAGTGAAGTAAGAAAGTACAAAAAGAGTGACAACGTAAAGTGGGATATTGATGTCTTGTGTTGTGTCCAACACGTAGCGGTAAAAGACAAATAATGGAATGTGCCACAAGTATAAGCTGTAGCTGATTAAGCCGACGAACACGACCCACTTTAAGCTCAGTAATCTACCGCAGACATTGTCTTTAGAGGCAAACAAAATCACCAACGCGCTACCGATGACCGGCACCAGCAGCGTAATGCCCGCGCCATCTTGCGATTTTTCAAACAAAAGCGCGGAAGCCAATATCAAAACGATGCCAATGGTTGCTAGAGTATCGTTAGATTGAACTTGGACTTTTCTCATCACTAATGCGAGTAATGAACCGCTTGCCAGTTCCCAAGCGCGAGAGAAGATCATGTAGAAGGCGAAATCAGGGTCGTTGCTCGCGTAGACAATAGTCATCAAACTCAGCACAAATACCGTGATAAAAAAAGTCAGGTAAAACGCGTTTTTACCACGAGCGAGTAGCATGAGTAGCAAAGGAGTGACAATGTAGTACTGTTCTTCAACGCCCAAGCTCCATGTGTGGAACAGCGGGTTGGCTTGATCTTCTAAACCGAAGTAATTGTGGCCTTTTAAATACAGAAGAATGTTGGATGCGGAAAGAATGGAAGACACTGCAAATTGACCAACGTCTTTGTGTGCTTGCGGCAAAAATAGCCACCAAGACATCAAATAGCTGACGGCGATCACCACTAGTAAGAGGGGGAGTATGCGACGAATGCGTCGCTCATAAAAATCACCAAGGCTGAACTTCTGGTTTTCTAAGTCGTTAATCACGATGATAGTGATCAAATAGCCGCTGATCACAAAGAACACGTCGACGCCAATAAAGCCACCAGCGAATTGCTCAACTCCTGCATGAAACAAAATCACCAACGTGACAGCAATCGCCCTTAATCCGTCTACTTCTGCTCTGTAAGTCATATCGTGTTGCTCCAACATTCCGTTTAATGAAGTAGAGCAAAATATGAACCAGAAATAATGTTTATTTAAATCAGTGCCTTAAAGTGATTGTCAAAATGAAAATGCTAGGTGGGTTAACGAATTCCCAAATTGAATTTCAATATGGAAAACCCATAAAGAATGATCTTAAGAAGCGCTAAATCAAAGAACGTAAAGCGCGAGGCACTTAGACTCCATTGAAAATGATTACGCTAAAGAAACGATGACAGAGAATACGATTCAGGAAAAAATTGCCAGCTTTACTTGTATCGAAGAGGCTTTGAATTACTTCGACATCGAGTTTGATAGCCGATTTATCGAAAACAATCGAACCGAGTTGGTTAAGAGGTTTCACGGCTACTTAATCCTCACTAAACCGGATGATTGGTTTTCAGGTCGTCGTGCTTTAAAGAATGCTTACTGTAAAGTACAACGCAGTTTGCTCAGTAAAAAGACGCGCTCTGCGTGTCGAGGTTGTACATCTTGTCAAAGACGTTAATTCTGATGGCTTGCCTAAAAAGAACCCTGCATCTTGGCGTTACAGGGGGAAGAGCAAGGTTCTTTTGGTTTCGCTATTGGTTTGTCGCGAGTTGCGAATCAGCTTTACGTAGATGAATTAACCCGCGTGGTACGCAGGGTAGTCCACTAAGCCTTTTTCACCGCCGCCGAACAATGTGGCAGGGTCATGTTCTGCCAGTGGATAGCCATGCTTGATGCGGCTTGGTAAGTCGGGGTTTGCAACAAACGGACGGCCAAAGCCAATCATGTCAGCTAAACCACTTTCGATCGCGTGTTGCGCCTTTTCATCGTTGTAACGACCGGCATAAATCAGTGTACCTTTGTACGCCTCACGAACTGCGGTTTTAAAGTTGTGCGGAGTGTCTGGCGCGTCGTCCCAATCCACTTCTGCAATGTGAATGTAAACCACATTGAGTTTATCAAGCAGCGCTGCAGCGGCGGTGTAGGTTTCGACTGGCGTACTATCAACGGTGCCATTTAACGAAGTGAATGGTGCAAGACGAACACCAACGCGCTCAGCGCCAATAGCTTGCGTCATCGCTTCTATCACTTCACCAAGAAAACGCAGACGGTTTTCAATAGAGCCACCGTATTCATCGGTGCGGTTATTCGCTTCAGAATCGATAAACTGGTTAACCAAGTAGCCATTCGCTGCATGAAGCTCGATACCATCGAATCCGGCTTCCATCGCGTTTAGTGCGGCTTGGCGGTACTCTTCAATAACGTTCTTGATGTCTTGTTTGGTCATTTCACGTGGCACAACCACGTCGACAAAACCCGGTTCGTCTGTGCCGTTATCGACAAATACTTTCACGTTTTCTGCTTTTAGCGCAGAAGAAGAAATAGGTTGCTCACCGCCAATGTTATCAGGGTGAGTCACACGACCAACGTGCCATAATTGCGCGAAGATAACGCCGCCTTTCTCGTGCACTGCATCAGTTACTTTTTTCCAGCCAGCAATTTGCTCTGGGCTGTAAATGCCTGGTGTCCATGCATAGCCTTGACCCATTGGCGAAATTTGTGTGCCTTCAGCAACGATTAGGCCCGCTTCAGCACGTTGAGCATAGTAGGTCGCCATCATATCGTTAGCGATATTACCTGGTTGAGAAGCACGAGAGCGCGTCATCGGAGGCATAACGATACGGTTTTTTAATGAGAGAGAGCCAAGTTGAATGGGTTGAAATAATGCGTCTGTCATAGGAAACCTCGTTATTTTTGAGTTTGGATGAGTTCGATTTGGTAACCATCGGGATCTTTAATGAAGGCGATGTGAGTTTCTCCGCCTTTCATTGGACCTGGCTCGCGAGTAACGTTGCCACCAAGCGCTTTGATTTTTTCGCAAGCGGCGTAAATATCTTCAGACCCCAGTGCCATGTGTCCGAATGCGTTACCCAAGTCGTAACTGTCGGTATCCCAGTTATAAGTTAGCTCGATGGTCGCGCCATCTGGTTGATCAGGGTTACCAACAAACACCAGTGAGTAACGGTATTCTTGGTTTTCAAAACGATCCAAAACACTCATTCCCAGAACCTTTGTATAAAATTCGATCGATTTGTCTAGGTCAGCAACACGGATCATCGTGTGGAGAAACTTCATAAGTCGCCTTTTCATAACGTTGCGTAATCACTATGCAAACCATATCGCCACTCTAAATAAACTGGAAATTATCGTTAATTATTAAAATGATTATTTAGTGTTATGAAAAGCGAGGTTGCTGGCCCTGCAACATGCAAACAAAGATTACTCGCCGTTTCTTTTTAATTGTTGGCATATGCTAATTACTCTTTTGAGAAACCGAGTAACTATCATGTCTACAAACAGCTATTGTCATTACACTCACGAATCTCATCATCAATGTGCGGTTTGTTCTTCAATTAATGTGAATCCGAACTCTTTGGCCGTGAACTACCAATACCTAGCCGATGGTTCTGTTGTCGGAGAGTTTCACGTTTTACCGCGTCATCAAGGTTACACAGACCTGTTGCATGGTGGTATTGCCAGTTCGCTTCTCGATGGTGCAATGACGCATTGTTTGTTATCTAGAGACATTCAAGCCCTTACGGCGCAGTTGGATGTGCGCTACCATGCACCTATTCAGTTAGATGATCGAGTCACGATTACTGCACACTGTGAAGGTGAACGACGCGGTATATATCAACTGGTGGCTCAATTGCGGGTCAATAGCGAAGTTAGAGTGACGGCTAAAGGGAAGTTTATTCGTCCTAAAAAGGCATAAATAAAAACGTGTTCTACGGAGAGACAATGAAGAAATTTGATGAGCTGTATGCAATTGCGACGAGAAAATCTCAATATGACCAAACCAATACTTGGTTTAAAGGCGTAGAGACTTATCTGGAGGCCATTGGCAAAGAAGTTGATGAAGTCCGCGAAAAGATTCGTGAGGATCGCCTTTGTCATTTGGAAGACGAGTTAGGCGATGTGTTGTGGAACTATCTTAACGTATTAAAAGCGTTGGAAAGAGAAAAGGGGATAGATCCTGAGAAAGTACTCGAAAGAGCCTGCAACAAATACGATCAGCGTGTATCTGCGATTGAGTCGGGACGCAGTTGGGATGAAATAAAACAGCAGCAGAAACAAGCCTTGAACGCAGAGCATGAAGTCGCGCAGTTAGAAGATGTAAAGAGCCAATAACTGCGCTTGGTATTGAAAGGATAGATTAATAGGGAATACCTAGTCAGCCCTTGGAGCTGTTGACCAACAGTAGGTCACAAGGTGGTTGGTCAAGTAACGTGTCTACAGTGCTGCCAGACCAAAATTGGGATGACATGCTTCGTTTACATGCCCCCATAATCAAAATCGCCGCTTGTGATTGCTTAACTGCTTTTGGTAACGCCGTTTCAGGGTTTCCTTCCGGTAATAGTAATGGAACTCGCGTTAACTTTTGCGCACTAATAAAATCTGTAATGCCTGCTTTTTGATTGCTTAATATCTCTGCACGATAGCGAGAGAGGTATGGTGCGACGTATCGGCAGTAAACGAGCGTCTTTTTCCCGCTTAAGGTTTGTTCTAATTTTGAGCCTCGCGAGACGATGGCTTTATCTACTATCGACTTTTCATCCCCTCGATGAAGTGGGTCGATTGCACAAAGCATGTTGGCGTGAGAAGGCCATGACCGCTCACTCAGTAGCAACAAGTCGCAATCTTGTTGTGCTAGTTCTGTGAGCATCGTTTGAATCTCGTGTTTGTTAAAGTGTCCCACGAGCAGTAAGTCAGTGTGGTCAACAAGTCGTTTCGCAACTTGCTCAACCCAATGGCTCCCTTTGAAATGCTCGTAAGAGAGCGTTGGTGTTTCAAGCTCTTCTTCTTCACAAAGTTCGAAAATTAATGCGTTGAACTTTAAGGTCCAAGCTTCAAACTCAGCTTGTCTTTTTTCTATATGGTCAGAGTTGAAACTGAGAAAATGAGCGAATGCGTGATCTTCACTTCGGCGATGGTCTTCCACTAAAACTACAATAGGCTGGGCCAGCGCTGTCGAAAATTGAATCACTTTACGAAGCACCTTACGACTTGGTAAGGCGGCCTGCTGAGTCAGAAAAAATACAGGTGCCATTGATTACTCCATTATCAAACAAGGCGAATGAGCCTGACACACATTCAAGTCTATACCATGAACTGATGCAGAGGCGTTTTGTTTCTGCGAGCGAAATATAAATTCCGCAATTAAGTCAACTATCGCCTAGAATTTTAACATCAAGAATTCATGACTTCGGATAGCACATATCGTCAATGCGGCGAATGTGGTAGTGAAAGCTATAGGTAAAAGTAATGATAGATTCCAACCAATTGCAAATTAACCGCAAAGTGCCACATTTGCTTGCTGAGATCATTAAAGCGATAGAATCGACCGAAGACTTGAGCTTTTTGAAAGACTATCAAGAAGCACAGATTGCGAACATTTTGGAGTCGGTCAACATTGCTTACCGTAAACGTGTCATAGAAGCAGTGCCGCCTGAGAAGTATTGGACGGTATTAAATTTGCTCCGATACGACACTGCCAAGCACATTCATCAATCACTCAATAAAGACTTACAACATGAACGCTTGACGTACATAACGGATTCAGAACTGATCATCTTTGCGGACTTTCTACCGACCGAGTTTGTAGATGAATACCTTATTGATCAAAGTGAAGAGTCTGTCGCGCATATCCAACAAGCATTGTCGTATGAAGACAACAAAGTTGGACGTTATGCCGAGCCTCACTTTCTGGTCGCAAACCCTAAAAACAGCGTAGGAGGCATCAAAACCGAGCTGCTAAAACGCGGGCAAAGTCCTGTGCGGTTGATTATTGTGCGTGATGCAAGTGGTGTGATTGGTACGATAGAGCCGCAAACCCTGTTGCTGCACGAAAATCATATCAAACTTACCGACTTGACCGTAGTTACGCCAATTCTAGAAGATATTCAAACGATTCAAAGCGTCAGCAAACAAGTCTCGATTGATGGTGGAGCACATTGGTTTCCTATCATGGCTGGTGGCAAAATTATGGGCGTCTTGTCGATGGCGACCATCGCGATTACGTTGCGCGAACTCAGCCTACAAGCTGTAGTGGCAGAAAACGTACGAAGCGAAGAAGATTTGTTTACACCATTAAGCGTGGCGACAAGGCTAAGAGCACTTTGGTTGGTGATTAACTTGCTGACCGCTTTCGTAGCCTCCGCCATCATTGGGCTTTTTGATAATGTGGTCGAGCAAGTCGTTGCGCTTGCTATCTTAATGCCCGTTGTGGCGAGTATGGGCGGCATCGCAGGTAGCCAAACCTTAGCGGTGGCCATTCGGGGTATCGCATTGAACCACTTGCACCAAAGTAACTTGAAGCTATTGGTGAATAAGGAATTAAAAATCGCCACCATTAATGGTTTAATTATGGGATTGGTGATCGCGGGTGTCGTTTACATGGTGTTTGACTCTTTGCCATTGGCGCTTATTATTTGCTGTGCCATTTTCCTCAATAGTTTGGCGGCCGCGGCATCGGGTACGTTGATACCATTCACGTTGAAAAAGTTTAACATTGACCCCGCCGTGGCTGGCTCGGTAGTATTGACGACCGTTACCGATGTCGTCGGTTTCTTTGCGTTCTTAGGCTTAGGTGCCATTTTCTTGATATAGATATCCAATTGACGTGTTAACCAGCAGAACCAATCGCACCATTTCCTAACCCAATATTTTGGGTACGTTTGGTTCGCTCAAAATTCCTCCGTTTTCCATAACCGATGAACACGTCGTTTCGGTTCTTACTTTGTATATCTCTTCACTGCCCAGCTCTATTCCCCCAAATTTCCCACTACCGATCTCGCTTAACGCTGGCGTGCCAAATGCCAATTTCAAACGCCAGATGATGCCCATTTTCTTGGCTGTATACGCATTACTTCACTCAAACAAAAAATAAGGAAACAATTTTGAATAAACTCATCGTATTCACTGGTGGTCCCGGTGCAGGGAAAACTTCGGTAATCGAACAGCTAAAAACACAAGGCTTTATCTGCGCGCCAGAAACCGGTCGTCACGTGATACAAACGCAGGTTGCCAATCACGGTTCAGCATTACCTTGGAATGACAAACAAGCTTTTCGAGACGAAATGATGAAGGCAGAAGTGAGCAATTACCGAGCTTTCAATGTCCACCAAGGGAATGTGTTTTTTGATCGCAGTATTGCGGACGTATATGGCTACAGTAAGTTGGAACAACTGCCAATCTCGCATGAGCTCATCACGCATTGCCAGACGCTTCGTTATCATTCTCAAGTGTTCATTTTTCCACCTTGGGCATCGATATTCAGCAACGACGAAGAGCGAAAGCAAGATTTTTCTGAAGCGGTGGCTACGTATCAACAGATGGTCAACGCTTATCACAAATTTGGTTATCAATTGATCGAAGTGCCCAAAATGTCAGTCGAAGACAGAGTAGCGTTTATTCGCGGCTCAGTCATCGAACGAGGCTGAAAGATGATTGACGCAAACAAATGCGTAAGGCGATTGTGAGCACGACAACAATATGCGTAAAGGGAGTTATTTATACTGGATAAAATTCAATAACTTAATTGAGCATTATGTCTTTTAAATATCTTACCTTATTGCTCGCAACGATGAGTATGAACAGCTTTGCTGATGTAGGCCTGCCTTCGGGGGATGATTGGTTAAACCATGTGACGAATGGCCTAGCCCCATATTGGATGATGGAAAGCGCGCATGGGCAACCTGCGGGGAATTTTCCGACTTTTCGTTGTGATAACGGTGTCATTCTCGACCCACAAAAGCCGTGTGAAGAATTAAACAAAGGGTGGATTAGCCCGCACTTCGATCGCGAGTACACCCGCATGAAATCGCGCCAAACTTACGCTTATGGCGTACTTTTTCATCTTACGGGTGACAAGCAAGCATTAGAGCTGGCAAAGAAAGGGGCTTATTACCTGATTGATCATCAACAAGATGAGAAAAACGGCGGGTTTGTGAGCTTTACGCGTAGTGGGAAACCGGGGATGGAGTGGCAACAACGAACTTCTCAAGACCAAGCTTACGCCTTAGTGGGTTTGGCGATGTACTACTACTTGACTCAAGATCCAAAGGTCGAACAAGCGCTTATCGACCAGCAAGCGTTTATATTTAAACAATACCGACGAAGCGATGATCGCGGTCTGGCTTGGGTTTTGAAAGACGGTGATGGGGAAAGTGCGAAGCAGCAAGAGCTAGTCGCTCAACTTGACCAAATTAATGGCTACCTGTTGTTAACGGCGCCACTTTTACCAGAACCAGCGCAAGCCAAGTGGAAACAAGATCTGGAGTGGCTGACGCAAGTGATGCTGGATAACTACCACTCCGACAAAGAGCAGCGCTTTTATGGCGCGATACACCACAAAGCGGTAATGATTCCAGATGCGAAACACAATGATTTTGGACACACCATCAAGGCGTATTGGATGACGTATCTGACAGGTCAGTTGTTGGAAAATTCAAAGTGGACAGAGTTTGGTTTCAAAGGAATGAAACACACGCTTAAGCAAGCGCAATACCAGCAAAACTTTGAGCAAGTCAAAGCGCTTTTCTCACCAGAATGGCAGAGTAAATGGACGCAAGAGAGCATTCCTGCTTGGCAACCAAGACCATACAAGCACTATAGCTCGTCTTGGGAATGGGCAGAGCTCGATCAAGCGGCAATGACAGTTTCTCTTGTCGATGGTTCGATGAAAGAAACGCTTCAATACACGTTACCCACTTTTATGGACGTATGGGTGGATCATCAATATGGAGGCGTCGGTCTAAGCCCTAAATCAACCAAAGCGTTCCATTGGGGAAATGGTTACCACCAGTTTGAACATGCGTTGGTCGGGTATTTGTACGCGCAACAAATGGCAAAACAGCCCGCCAAGCTTTACTACGCGCGACTAGCCGAGAGTAAAATGCCACTTAATCCATATTACTTTAGCGCAGACGTAAAATCGTTGTCGTCACAAAGTGATGGAGTCACCATCGCGACATTCACCAATATTCGACCTTAGGTTGGTCGATGGTGATGTGTTGGTTAAAGTCCGCGTAAAAGCCAATAAAATCCTCCGACAGCAAGTGCGACTATTAGCTATCTAGGTCTGTCACTAGATAAGCTTCAAGCAATAATGGTGCAGGTAATGCCCACGGGGCGCTTACAAAAAGCCGTCAGAACCACTGGTTTTGACGGCTTTTTATTCTATGACAGGTAGAGGCTTCAATTTTCAGCGCGATAGATCCATGAAAACTTAAGTGAGATTCCAATCACGTCGCATGATCTCGCTAGTGTCATTGGAAATAAATGAATTGTTTCTGATACATAGAACGTATTAACATGGTTGCACTGGGCCCATATGAGTAAACTTATTGAATATACAATTTGAGAGAGAGGGGTTAGTTTTAAAAAATAACAGTTAGTTGGAATCTAGGTTAAATGAAAATAAAACTATTTAAAAAGCTACAAGTTGTATTTCTTGTGGTGTCAGCATCTTTAATGGTGGGGTGTTCGTCTATAGATGCGCATGCTGGTGGCGGATACGGAAAGCCGTTTTCAGGCACCGCGTTATCAGTCGCACGACAACCTTGCTATTTAAGAGCTGATATTACTTCTATCGCGTTATACCCACTATCATTGATTGACATTCCTTTGTCGTTAGCAACGGACGTTGTGTTTCTTCCTGTTGATTTAGTCATGGTAGTTACGCCAACAACGAGTTATGGCGGTGTTGTTTCTCTAGGTTGTCCAAGCGGAAGCATGATCTAAAACGCTTATTTTATTCAAATAAATGGAAGGAAATGAAAGTGGAATTAAAAAATAACTATTCAGAATCAGAAATAAACCAGCCACCATCGGTACTTCTTGTTACGTCTCTGTTGTGTCTGGCGTCCGTTTGTTGGGCTGCATTGCTGTTGGCCATTGAATATATTGTTGGGATAGAAATGAGTGGTACAGGCTTTCTTAGCACGTTAATCCCAGCCATGAGTGTTGGTTATTACTTCGGCTACAAGAGGCTTTGTTGCGTAATTCGATGGAACTAAATCAAGAAACTACGATCTGAGCGGCTACGCCCATCAATCGTCGTAGC
>NZ_JAWOQN010000489.1:0-703 GCF_033337395.1 Vibrio sp. YT-19(2023)
GCGAGATTTATACAATAGAATTTGGCATGAGATTGGATTGCTTTTAGTCAGCCTCTTATAGCCTAAAGTCTTTGAGTGACTAGATGACATATCATGTAAGTTGCTGATAGGTTTCCAGTTTTCCGCTCCTAGGTCTGCATATTGTACTTTTCCTCTTACTCGACTTAACCAGTACCAACCCAGCTTCTCAACGGATTTATACCATGGCACTTTAAAGCCAGCATCACTGACAATGAGCGGTGTGGTGTTACTCGGTAGAATGCTCGCAAGGTCGGCTAGAAATTGGTCATGAGCTTTCTTTGAACATTGCTCTGAAAGCGGGAACGCTTTCTCATAAAGAGTAACAGAACGACCGTGTAGTGCGACTGAAGCTCGCAATACCATAAGCCGTTTTTGCTCACGGATATCAGACCAGTCAACAAGTACAATGGGCATCGTATTGCCCGAACAGATAAAGCTAGCATGCCAACGGTATACAGCGAGTCGCTCTTTGTGGAGGTGACGATTACCTAACAATCGGTCGATTCGTTTGATGTTATGTTTTGTTCTCGCTTTGGTTGGCAGGTTACGGCCAAGTTCGGTAAGAGTGAGAGTTTTACAGTCAAGTAAGGCGTGGCAAGCCAACGTTAAGCTGTTGAGTCGTTTTAAGTGTAATTCGGGGCAGAATTGGTAAAGAGAGTCGTGTAAAATATCGAGTTCGCAC
>NZ_JAWOQN010000490.1:0-703 GCF_033337395.1 Vibrio sp. YT-19(2023)
GGTAAGCCGGATTTGTTTTCCTAAGTCCGTCTTTTCAATGCTATAGTTGTGAGTGATTCCCGATAAAACTGATTAATAAGCCATCAAACATGACCTTACGTTCCTTTCTCATCTTTTTCTTGTCGAGCCTTATTCTCGCTGGGGGTAGTTCCGTTCCTGAAAGCGTCACCAGCGTCGAATGGCAAGCTCATGAACAACGTCTTGAAACCATCCATGATTTTCAAGCGACCGGGAAATTAGGCTACATCGGCCCCGACCAAAGACAAAGTCTGAACTTTTTTTGGAAGCACTCCACCGCTTTAAGCCAACTTCGATTAACCACTGTCTTGGGACAAACCGCATTAAAACTGACGATTACCCCACAAGGGGCAACGGTTGAAACGTATGATGACCAAGTCCTTTCAGCACGCAACGCTAATCAACTGATTTATCGCCTCACAGGCTTGATGATGCCAGTTGACCACATGCCCGACTGGTTACTCGGTTTACCTACCGATGCAGATACATTCCAGCTTTCTCCAGCCAACACACTGCAAACCTTAGACAAACAGATAGGTCTTAACGACTGGAAAATCGCTTACGAACGTTATGGCGACGTAGAATGGCATGAACAGACGCTTCCATTACCGAATAAACTAAAGCTGACGACATCAGACGTAAAAATCAATCTAGTGATCACAAAATGGAACATCACCCAATGATC
>NZ_JAWOQN010000491.1:0-703 GCF_033337395.1 Vibrio sp. YT-19(2023)
CTTACTTAGTGGCAACGCTAGGCCACACCGATGAAATCACGATTTGTGACGCGGGGCTGCCGATTCCTGATCATGTACAGCGCATCGATTTGGCGCTAACGCATGGGGTACCAAGTTTTCTTGATACCGTTCGCGTGATTTTGTCTGAGTCACAGATTGAAGGGGTCATCATTGCAGAAGAATTTTCCGATGTCAGTCCTGTTCTTTATGAAGCACTGCTTAAAGAGTTGAGCAAAGAGAGTGAGGAAACGGGCAAATCGATTGAAATCAAATACGTTTCGCACGAGGCTTTTAAAGCACGCACAGAGCAAAGTCGCGCAGTGGTTCGAACCGGTGAATGCACACCGTACGCGAACGTGATTTTCCAAGCGGGCGTGGTTTTTTAAGCCTGAGAATTGAGGACAGATTATGACTCAAGCCATTCTACAACTGAGCGAAATTGAAAAAGCGTTCCCAGGTGTAAAGGCGCTAGATAAAGCGAGCCTGAACGTATACCCAGGTCGTGTTATGGCGCTCATGGGCGAAAATGGGGCAGGCAAGTCAACATTGATGAAAGTGCTGACCGGTATTTATCATTTGGATGCAGGTAGCATTCAGTATCAAGGTCAACCTGCTGCATTTAAAGGTCCGCGAGATTCTCAAGAAGCGGGCATCAGCATTATTCACCAAGAGCTGAACTTAATCCCTGAACTGACAATCGCCG
>NZ_JAWOQN010000492.1:0-703 GCF_033337395.1 Vibrio sp. YT-19(2023)
GTCAAGTAAGACTGCCACACTACCTTGAAAAAGGCGCAAACTGGAACATGCAACCGATGGTGTCTGCGATGCCAAGCCTAGCGAAGCTAAACGCAGCACTTACCGATCCAGCAGAACAAGCGAACATGGTTCAGCAACTTTCTTCTGGCGTTTTCGCAAGCTCTCCTGTAGACGTTAGCAAGCTGGCAACAGATCCAACAGAGCAGCTAAAACTGGTAGGCTCGAAACTGTACTTAAACGACGGTACACAGCTGGATAGTGAGCGAGTTATTACTCGTTCCTCTCCTGTTCCTGCGGTTAAGTCTTTAGAAAATGTCGAGTTTTTACTGTTTACTCCTCAAAATGGTGTAGCGAAAGACGTGGTGATCTACCAACACGGTATCACCTCAGCGAAAGAAAACGCGTATGCATTTGCTTTTAATATGGTGCAGGCTGGCGTAGCTGTTATCGCTATCGATCTTCCAATCCACGGCACACGTAGCCTAGACGAACAACGATCGGCAAATGCGAACGTTCTTGCTTACTTGAACCTTTCTAACCTTGCTGTAGCGCGTGATAACCTTCGTCAAAGCGTGCTGGATGTATTGGGCTTACGTGCTAGTTTAGTAGTATCAGCGCAAGGCGGCCTATTGGCTGGAGGCCCTCTTCAAGGTTTTAACCCAATGACGGGCTCTCAAGTAAAAATGCTGGGTCACTCACTAGG
>NZ_JAWOQN010000493.1:0-702 GCF_033337395.1 Vibrio sp. YT-19(2023)
TGTCTACTTCATACGCGATGCGGAAATTCAGATTCTCGATCGCTTTAGGTGAGTATTCGCCACCAACACCTGCACGGAATGACGTTTCTGCTTTTGACGAAGAGCCAAAATCAAGTTCGGTACGACCAAGGCCGACCGTCGCAAACGGACGCCAGCCACTGTCAAACGTGTAACCTAGGTTCGCCATTAGAGCGATGTTTTCAGGTTTTACCATTGTGCGTGGTGCATCTTCAAACTTGTCAAAAATATCACCGTAGCGTGTGTATTGCGCTTCGATTGCGACGATACGGTTGAACTGGTAACCGCCAAACAGTTTGTATGTGGAGTCGTTAGAATCCAGATTAACCGCATACGGCCAAACACTGTCGTCATAGACAGTTGTAACTCCGATACCACCACCAAGGTAAAAGCCTGATACGTCTTTTTTCTCGACATCAGTTTGATTTGCTTGCGCGAATGCTGAAACAGCAGCTAACAAAAGGACAGCTTTTTTCATGTGTAATTAACTTTATTATTTTGATTAAAACGAAGTGAAATATAAGAGGCTTTATCTGCTTTTGGGATTTTTCATCGGCTACTTGAAAAAACACAAGTCACCGAAGCGTTAGTTAAGCAAATAAGTCGCACCTCTCATGCGTGCAGCATAACGAGTCAAAAAATAAAGGTTAAGTATCGAAATGTATGGTTTTGTCAGAAGAGGGG
>NZ_JAWOQN010000494.1:0-702 GCF_033337395.1 Vibrio sp. YT-19(2023)
TGTTGGGGATGAGTGGCGATTCAACGCTGTTCAGCCATACCGTCAATAGCGCGAATGCGCCCCACAATAAGTAGCTGTAGGCTTGATAAACAAGGGTGAGCTGCTGAGCAAATTGGCTGCGATAACTGTAAACCAAGCCCATAACCAGAGCTTGGTTGGCAAAGACCACGGCACTTGTGAAATCGATGTGCCCCAAATAGCCGTATTGTCCTGTTAACCAGTAGTTGGTTTGGGTGAACAACGCCATTAAGAACACATGCAAAAACGCCCCTTCAAACCAGTTGGTCAGGTCGGAATCTTGTTTCGCTAGCACGCTTCGGGCATAGGCTAAGATAGCCAATGACGGCACGTAACTAAGAATGACCCAAGCCCAATGCCCACTTTCACCCGGCTGCCATTGTGGAATAAATGGCAGCAACGTGAGACGAACTACCAAAATACCCATCACGATTTTGACCGCCCAACTTGCTGGGCGAAAAAACCCGGCTTGGATTTGCAGTGCCATCACCGCGACTTGTATCGAAATGGCAGTGGTGAGCCAAGTGTCGCTTAACCAAACGAAAGCGACGCCAGAAATCAGAGCGTGAACGACCGCTGAACATTCAAGTGCAAGAGAGCGAAGGCGCTGGCTAAGGAACGCATAATAGGCCGCGATGAGCGCGCAGAACAACGTCCAGTACAGGGCGTAAGCGTGCATGAATT
>NZ_JAWOQN010000495.1:0-702 GCF_033337395.1 Vibrio sp. YT-19(2023)
CCACTAGGGCACGTAATCTTCAACTAATCGATTAGTCGTGAGGGGAAAACCAAACTGCACGTTATTTTTACTTCTGCTGTGGTGTGTCTGTGTCACTCTGCAGTTACACCTCCAAAGCACGAGCTGGCTGCAGGGTTTCTGTGAAGTGCTGTAAAGTTTAGTTGATTCAAAACACACATTAAACACACATTAAACATGGGATCATTTCAAACTCAAGTGCACAAATCAGCTTCACTATAACTCGCAGCATTCACAGACAAACACTTGTCTTTATCTGGACACATTTTCCCCACAAATACAACATGCTAATCTTTTTAGCACAGGCCTATGGCATTTTACATTTTATAAATTCGCCTAGCAACTAGCAGAGATTTCCTCTGCTCATATGAAGCCAGGATAAATCACACACAAGACTTAAAATGCTATTTTTGTGGAGGCTTTATTGTCTTCACAATTTATTGTTTCTTATCTGTGAAATTAAAGTAAATAAAAGCTTTGTTTCCACTGAGGGAAATGGTTTCAGCTTACAAAATTACACAGGAGGTCTGTGTTGCTGTGAAGTGTAGTTACATTTCTGGGGAGGTGCACGTCAGGCTACGCCGAGGGCTACGGCGAGCGTTCTGCGTAGCCACGTACCCTATGACGTAGCGACGCCGTTGATTTAACGCAAGACCATAAATCAGGCTTAAGGTGCTACCCGTG
>NZ_JAWOQN010000496.1:0-701 GCF_033337395.1 Vibrio sp. YT-19(2023)
TATCGCTTGTACAAGCTAGCTGGATGACGGTTCAGCTAGCCTTCACAAGCCTTTTAGTCGGTTTGATTCTGGCAGTGGTATTCGCCAGTGGTGAAATGTCTCGTCGCGTATTCGTGAAATGGCCTACAACGGCGTTTGTTACGGTGGTGCGTGGCTTGCCAGAAATCCTTGTCGTTTTGTTCATCTATTTTGGTTCGACTCAGGTTCTGTTTTTAATCACCGGAGACTTTATTGAGGTTAGCCCGTTTTTGTCTGGTGTGGTGGCGTTATCGTTGATCTTCGCTTCCTATGCTTCTCAAACTCTGCGCGGAGCATTAAAAGCCGTTGGCAGAGGGCAGAGAGAAGCTGCAAGCGCACTCGGTATCAGTCAGTTTCACGCGTTTGTGCGCATTGTGTTGCCACAAGCCGTGCGACATGCGCTTCCTGGCTTAACCAACCAATGGCTGGTTTTGCTAAAAGACACGGCGCTGGTTTCTTTGATTGGCGTGACGGATCTGCTGAAACAAGCTCAGCTTACATCGGCAGCCACGCACGAAGCGTTTACTTGGTATGCGACGGCAGCGGCGATTTACTTAGTGATCACGCTTATCACGCAGCGCGCGGTCAAAGTGATTGATAAGAAATTCTCAATCCAAGGCATGAGTATGGGGCAGGAGGCGAGCGCATGAACGAACCACGTGGATGGCAAATGCTGGATGGTT
>NZ_JAWOQN010000497.1:0-700 GCF_033337395.1 Vibrio sp. YT-19(2023)
GAGTATCACTAAAGACTGTACAACCTACGTTGAAGAAAACGCATCTGGCGCGTACGGATTAAGAGTGAACTACGAAGGTAAAGTATGTAACGACAGTAAAGTGAAACTTAACGATGTGAAAATTACTGAAATGCATGACGGTATGACAGTCGTTAAAGATGTCGGTACTTTAAATCCTGAAAGCTGTATGAACTACGATGGTACCTACATCCCTGCTCCGGGTAGTGACGTTTCTGGTGGTCCGGTTGTTGCACATGATGTAAGAACCTTCAAAGACACCGTCGTTGCAGAAGGTGTTAACGCCATTACAGGTGTCACTGTCGATACAGGCATGCCTGTAGAGGCAAGCTGTCCACTATGTCCTGCACCGTAAGCAAGACAAACCCGATAGCAGCAATCCACAGTAAACAATAACGAAAAAGCCACCTTAAACATAAGGTGGCTTTGCTTTGTTATTTGTTCTTACCTTTGCCAGGTGAAGACCCTCCAGAATCAGGAGATGATTGCAGCGCCACAGTCACCATTGCTGTCGACGTAACATTACCGCTGGTGATCGTATAGCTAAAGCTGTCTTGATTCTTGAATCGCTTCGCTGGTGTGTATTGGATACTCCCATCAGAAAGTAGCTTCACCGTTCCTTTACTCGGTGCACTCATTGCTGAGATCTCGACAGACACACCATCAGCCATGATTTCATTAC
>NZ_JAWOQN010000498.1:0-699 GCF_033337395.1 Vibrio sp. YT-19(2023)
GCACCGATGAGTGCTGTTACGATTCCGACAGGTAATTCGGCTGGTGCTAATAACACTCGCGCGATCATGTCTGCACAGGTCAGCAGTAAAGCCCCTAATAACGCCGAAATAGGTAACAGTGTGCGATGATCTGGGCCTGCTAGCATGCGTCCGAGATGTGGGATAACCAAACCGATAAAGCCGATTGCTCCGCAGATACTAACTGTGACACCAACGCCTACGGCGGAAAGCAGAATGAGCTGACGCTTCAATTTTTGTACCGGAACGCCCAAGTGGCGAGCTTCTGATTCACCAAGTAATAATGCGTTTAAAGACATGGCTTTTTTGTGAAACCAGAAAAGTAACACCACGAGAGTCACTGAAGATAAGCCAATGCCCGCCCAGTTTGCGCCCGCAAGCGAACCCATCGACCACAACGTTAAATCGCGCAGCATTTGGTCATCCGCAGAAAAGTTGAGAAAGCCGATCGCGGCACCTGAAAGTGCACTGATCGCCACGCCAGCGAGCAGCATGATCGTGACGGACGTACCAAACTTATTCGTACCGAGCCAGTACACCAGCACCGTTGTCAGAGCACCGCCCAGAAAAGCAAATAATGGCAACGCTGCTAAGTTCATGAGTTGAGGATGGTTTTGGCTAAACTCAGCAAAAACGACGATGGCAAAAGCGCCGCCCAACGCCGCACCAGCAGAAACCCCG
>NZ_JAWOQN010000049.1:0-26098 GCF_033337395.1 Vibrio sp. YT-19(2023)
CTGAAACTCAGTATGTTGTTTAAGAACTGAACAACATGGGGCTACCATGTCTTCTCATCGAATTAAGCAACAAAGCCTCGTGTTACTTTTCTGCTACTGACAAGCGCAAGTATCACCACGATGACAGCACCAGCGATAGCCACGTGAATTATTGAGATTTGTTCCATTTACCCAGCCTATTGATTGCTTGTTATTTTGATATAAATACAACATAGCGCATATTCAACAACAGATTTCTAGGCCAGATCACAGACCTCGAACTCACCAAGTGGCCACCAACCCTTTAACATATTATTTTTAAAGGCTTCGTGGCCACTTTACTGTATTTACGTCCCCGCCACCTGACATAAACGCTACGTAAATAACATTACAAATCAACCAGATAGCCCCAAGACCCACTCTATGGGAATCCGTGAGATTCTATTTCCTGTCCTATTTTGGGCTCTGACTACATAATCCTTCCTGACTGAGCAGTTCGCTCACATATTGAAACATTTGATAAGGACTAAACCATGGAAAACAGAATCCCAGCTTCCATCCAAAAAGATATTAAGATTCTGACTAACCTACTGGTTGGTAACGAAAACTCTCTGGTTAACGAGCAAGATGAAACTGTAGAACTGGTCGCATACGGAGACTCTGAATTTGGCGGCCTGATCATGGCCTTTAACAACTCTGAGTCGCTGATCTGTACTAACGGAGAGTATGACCACGAACGTTTCTTAAGACTGACCGATCACTTCAGAACAGAATCTGAACATCTAGTAGGTAATACCCACATACTGACAACTAAAGTAACCTTCGAGGGTGTAGAACCTGCGGAATTTGAAGCCGTGTACGACTTTGACAATAACAAAGGACTGCCTCTGCAGATGTACCAAGCTTATGAGTACCTTCGCTCCAACCTTTCGCTTCCGTTGGACATTATGCTGGAAATATTTGGTGCGATTACCAGTGCAATCACATTCCACCAAGAGGAGTTATTTCATACCGGACTAGCCGGAACGATGGGCGACCACTTTGATGTCGAAAGAGCTATTGCCCACGATGTAAGACTTCAACACCAAAGCGACTAACACTTAAGTCTGTTTATTCAGACCGCACGAAAAATAAACACATATTAATTAAGCAACTAGCCGTGAAATATCGGTGACGGCCTCTTGCACCCTGAAATCACCGCTTAAGTTATTAAGCGGCCAATACAACACGGAGATTTATTATGAACAATTCAGTACAAGCTATTATTCCGAAGCCACTGACAGCCTATGTTGAGGCATATTTAGGTCTTATCACCGACCCGTTCTACTCGAATGAAGACCTGGGCATTAACCCAAATAAAAACCGAATATCTATCGGGGCAGAAAATATTGGTCCAGGTGCCTTTAGTATTTGTCACAATTCAGATGTTTTCACGAATGATCAGGAAGAAAACGCTCGTCGCATAAATCATTTCATCGACAGTGAGTTTCTCATCTATTTCGAAGTTCCAGAAGAACTCGACGCGCACTCAGAGTTTGCAGGCATCCACTTTGAAGATAAAGAGTTCTGGTCATCTTATGATTATCAAATGCCTGGATATCCGCAGTTCCTATACGACTTTCTCTCACATTTGATTGAAAGCAAGTCCTATTCCGTCGAAGGCACGCTTGCCATCTTTGGAAGCCTATTACATCAAATCACCGTGCCTTACTGGGGTGAGTTCATGGATGAAGAAGAGCTCCAACAAACCGAGGTTTCTCGTCTCCTTGGACTGCATTTTGACATTGTAACCGCTGTACGACATGACCTCGACTACAGTCAGCAACACCACTCAAAGATTACACAACCAGCTGAAGCTTAATGAATTAGCACTCAGTGGGAATGGGTGAGACACACTCTGATAGGACGAAATCACAATTCCATTTACATTCTACGGGTGGCCCCAGAGAGGCCCCCATTCAACAAATTTTTATGTTTAGAAGGATTCAATATGAACACTAATATCCAAACTAATGCTGTCACAACTGTCGTATCTGGTGCCCTTTCTCCGGAAGCATCATTAAACGATACACAAAAGAAACTCCAGACACTTAAAGATCGTGCCGCCGCTAATACCGTGCCAAGCCAAACCGTACTTGAACAAGCAAGAGTGGGCGAAAGCGCAACTCCCTTCATGGCTTTTTCCGTTGAGCATGAAGATGTGAATATTCACTGGATTGATACGCCAGAGAAGAAAGGCTACATCCTGTGTAACGGTAATGGTTGCCCGCTATGTCGTGCTGGCAACAAAGCATACAACCGCCTACTGCTACCTGTATTTAACTTCAGCTCTCGTCAAGTTGAGATTCTGGCAATCACCGATGCTACCCATCCCAAAGCAGCTCTGCCGCAAATCCTGCCAGTTTTTGATGCTGTAGAGCCAATGATGATACTCATGAGTCGTCACCGTAACAGCTATACCGTGGATTTAAAACCGATACCTGAGAACATCGATCTGGGCCAGTCAGAGATCGAAGTTTTTAATAATGCCTACGCTAACGGGGAGTTTAAACTGAGCGACGTGTTCCAGAAGTGTTCTAGCGAAGAGCTGGCAGCAATACCGAGTATCCAAGTGATGCTTCAATGTTATGGCTACACGGCGGCTTAACAATGAACTCGTCTCTGAATCAAATCAGCAGCGCTATGGCGCTTGCTGGTTTCAGAAAAGAAAATAATGGTCTCTATGTCCTGTCACTTCTTAAGAAGCACCCTCACCTGCTGATTAACTGGGCGGTAGGTGTGGGTAAATCTACCAATATGGATCAAGTGATAGAATATGGCATAGAATCAGGTCAGTATGATTTGATCATCGTGCTGGCCCCCACTCGCGCTATCATCAATGAGCGCGACTATATCCAGTTCCCGCCTGAAAATATCAAAATCACTAATCTCCGCCCGCGTCCTAAAGAGCTGTGCGGTAAGCAGCGCAATGCTGACTGGGCGGACTATGAACAGCGTGGCCTTTCTATACTTGGTAAACGCACTATTTGCGCCTTATGTCCTAATCAAGAGAAATGCCACTGGAAAGATCAATTTGGTGATGTTTTGCGCGGCACCCAAGTGCTCTTCGCTACCCAAGCCCATTTGACAAATGACTTGAATTTTATTGCTCGAATGAAAGCTAAGTGTGAAGCTCAGAATGTACTGGTTATTTTTGATGAAGCGACGGTATCGCTAACACCATATAGCCGCACTATCACGCAAGAAGAAATAGCGAACCTAATCTTCTGTTTGTGCGAATCAGACATCTCTCAGAAGCGCAAGGCCGCCAGCGTGTTTGCCTTGCAAAGCCTACTCAATGCAGCAACAGATGACCTGAGAGAGCCTGACGTATGGTCTATGCCCTCGATCTATCCGACGGAAATCCGAGAGCTGGTTACTATTGGGGAGCGCCACTGGCCGGGAGAATTCCGCAACATTCACTTTGACCTGCAAGCACTGATGAATTCGCCTTTAGATTCACGCGAGAAAACCGAGTTCGGTGATATACGCTTTTCTGCAACACCACTTGCGGCGGACTGCGATGTTCTACTCTACAGCGGCACGACTCATGAAACATTGCTGAACCATAAGCTGGGGCTTAATTTTCACAATTTCTATCAGGACACAGCCTTTAAAGGCGATGGTACTCAGTGGCTGAATATTGCCTCTTCTCTGGGTACATCTGGTCATTTCCTGAAGAACTCCCCACAGATATTGGACTTTTTTCTTGAGTTAACTCTCAAGCGCATCCGGGAAGGTAAACGAGTGCTGCTGATCTCAAAGAAAAAGCATAAGCAATATTGCATTGATACGCTGAATGAGATGCTAACCGTCCGTAGTATAGATGATGTTCAAATCGTCGATGGCGAAGAATACGATTCCAATGGCACCATCACTCAGATACCAGTCATCCACTACGGTGTAATTGGCATTAACCAGTTCGAGCAATTCGACTGTGCTTACTGTCTGAATAGCTACTACGTTACCAAAACCATATTAGCGAATGCCCTACAAGACATGCGAGCCAGTGATGAGCAGCTGGAAATGGAAATCAAAGTACTGCCGAACCCTCGCCGCCGTCATGCCCGCATTGCTGACAATAAGTACCGATATACCGATGTAGCTCAACTGACTGACCCGATGTTGCAGACCCTAGAAATGGGCACCGTGATACAGGCTGTAGGCCGAGTGCGTCCTTTCACATCGCCATGTGAGGTTATTACTTTCCAGAACAATCCGCACCCTAACTATCAGTACGATGCTGAGTTCAACAATCTGGCAGAAATACGCGAGCACTTCGGCATTGATAGTCAGCGCGCACGAACAACTGGTACTAAAAAGCAAGAAATACAGCAACTTAAACAACAAAGCTTAACACAAAAGCAAGTTGCTGAGCAGTTGGGTATAGGCGTTCGCACCGTCCGTCGCTACTGGAGTGGCCAAAAGTCCTAATAAAACCATTTTTATAGGGTTGCTGGCCACCCGGAGGCCCTACGTTTCCAAGAGAGAATATTGATTATGAATTTATTGCCCGCACTAGCAAAACGATTTAACGAAGCCGAATTCGAGCCAAAGAAAAGTGCTATTATATTGCCAATGCTGCCACCACTAGATTCAGCGGCGGTGACGTACATTGGAACCCAAGAAGACTTGGAAGATCTGATACATCTAGCTCATCAGTTGCCATTGACCGGCGTGTCACTAGACTTTGAGTTTAAGTTCAGCCGCCTCGCAATCCCACTTCGAGGTAACAAGCAAAAACAGGATATCCGAAGTATTCAACCCCTATTGATGGCTGTTACTTTGATGACCAACACAGGCAATCAGTTGCATCTTCACAATTATGTTATTGATTTAACTAAACTCAAAGATACGAAACGACTTCAGCCATTACTTGATCTACCCACGACCTATATCGCCCACCATGCCAAAGCCGAGTTACATTGTCTCTGGCAACTGGGTCTGACTGAGCCTCGCACTATCTGGGACACCTGTATCGCCGAGAGAGCACGATATCTGGGCCTGCATGTGTTTGACAATGATCAGGTATTTGATTCAGAGAACGCAGAGATTTGCGCCAGAGCAGAGCACGCTGAAAACAATCGGATCCGTTATGCATTGAATACCGTGGCGAGCCGCTATGATATTCACCACCGATTCAATTTGGTGAAATCAGACTTGCAGCACTCCTTTATTGACTATGACAGTGGAGAATTTACCAGCGAGCAGATCCACTATGCAGCTGAAGACGCTATTGTTGCAGCAAAGCTTTACCTTTCTCAGATGCAGCAGTTAACCCTCCAGGGAAGTTACCACCACCTTATCACGGTGGAGATGCCCTGGACCATCACCAATGCAGCCATGGAGTGGCATGGGGTGAGTGTTGATCGGGAAAAATGCAACGCTGTGCTCAATGCCAGTACGCCTAAGCTGGAAGCGCTCAGAAGTCAGCTGGCACAAATGGGGTTAGACAATCCCAATAGTCACCAACAAAAAGAAACGTTTTTCCGTCAACTCAACTTACTCGATCATTTTAACAAGGGCGGCAAATACAGCTTCAAGTTACAACTATTGAAAGATCTGGCCCATATCCACCCTGCTATCGGCCTACTGGCTGAATTTAGCAAGGTTCAAGCCATTGAGAGAGATATACTGCTTCGGCCTACTATTATCGGTTCCGATAGTCGCGTGCACCCAGAGCACAAACAGCTGGAAGTCGTAACCGGGAGACAATCTTGTGCCAGCCCGAACCTGCTCGGACTACCTGGCGCAATGCGCCCACTCATCATCCCGAAGACAGGAAATGGAATCGGTGAAGCGGACTATTCCCAGATTGAAGTCGGCATCACAGCTGCGGTCTACAGCGATAAGAATCTGATTGCTAAGTTCAACGCGGGGGATATCTACACAGTCATGGCTCAGGAGTTCTATGCCAACGACCTGGATGACGAAGATCGGCAATGCGATTCCGACACTTTCAAGCATAAGCACAAAGACAAGCGGGATATCATGAAAACATGTGTACTCGGTATTCTGTACGGCCTATCCCCCTTCGGACTGGGTAGCCGTCTTGAGATATCAGAACTCGAAGCCAAACAGTTGATGAATCGGTTCCTAGCTATGTTTCCTACCCTGAAACACATGATGGAAACCGCGCCACAACAAGCAGCATATCGGGGTTGTGTGAGCACCAGTACCGGATTACATCGCCACCGTTCTAATAGCGGTGCACTAAGCCGCCACGAGACAAACTGGATGGTGAATATGCCTGTTCAAGGAACAGCTGCCGCTCTGTTTAAGATCGCGGGGAATCGACTCTACCAACTTTACAAGCCCTATGGTGCTAAGCTGATCTTGGCTATGCATGATGCCTTTATCTTCGAAGCCCCATTAGACAAGATGCCAGAGGTTGGACGATTGACAATCGACGTGATGATTCAGACTGTGGTTGAATTCTTCCCTGAACTCAAGCCACGCATCGACCTGAATGACTCTGCCACTCATTGCTGGACTAAAGATGGGGATGCAGGCAGTGTTGAACGTTGGATTGCAGAGCGTTAACAGTATATGGAGGGGTTAGCAATGCTACCCCCACAATCAGCCTTTAGCATCTGATTACGACTATTCAGAACCCGCGTAATATTTTAGTAATTCACCTGGCTTTTTGATCTTGCTGAGCCAACGATTTACCGATTTTGATTTATCACCCTGACCATCTGACAAATTAAATTTATCGATGATTTCATACACTAACTGTGTTTGCGCATACTCTTTTTCATCGTTGGTCATGTGGTAGAGCCAGCCTTTTAAGAACACCAGCTTAACTGTTTCCTGAGACAGGTAGACTTTTTCCATGTCTTGTTTGTCTGTCGTGCTCTCTGCCTTCTTTTTACGCCCAGCCTTACCAAGCTGGTTAGCTAAGAAAAGATCGGGACACTTTACCTGTCTTTTCTTCTTCGTTGATCTTTCCTGCACTTGCTCTTCTTCAGCTTTCTCTATCAAAGAGTAAATCAGAGGGAGCAAGCGCTTAGCTTGATTTAAGGTCCATAACGATTCATGCTCTTTCAGGAAGTGAGTCAAGTTGAGCGCCAGTACTGCAAAAACATGGTGCCCTCGGATTTTCGTATCTGACGTAAGATCTTTTGTCACCTCCGATACGGTCCCTTTATCAACACAGTACTGCGTCAATTGAAACCAACTTTCTTTGCTTCTCTCTAAAGCAAGCTCATATGGCGGCACAAATGGCTTTGTCGGTTCATCTTCGTCAATAAGCGCCATTATTTCTGAAAACTCAATACTGGATACCATATCTGATACCAAGGTATCGATGCTTCGCAACGCTTTGCCTATCAGCTCATACAGCCGCTCATCTTGCTGGCTATGCTCAACAAGTCTCGGAAGAACATTCATCACGATCGAGAAGTTTCTCTCACTCACATTCAGCAAAAATTTGCAATGCTCAGTACAGTGGCGAAGATAAAGCTTCATCAAGGATCCATAAAACAGATCTAACTGAGACCAGCCGTACGCTTCTGTTCCAGGTAAGTGTGTTCTTTTATGTTTTGGATGGAATACGTCCAGATCATCTCCGTACAACTTTTTCATAGTAATAATATCTGGATCGCTGCTACTGATTATGTAACCCATTGCCCCTCTCTTTTCCCAGCCAAATCAAAGGCGCATAGTACAGCAATTGGGAATGACCACCAATCCTATTACATGACTTTAAAAGACTCTTAACCACGTGGTATCTCCAACTCCGTGGCGATTGCTGCTGGCGTGTATGGCGGCTCAAACTTAGTCAAGATGTATAACCAAGGCGATCTATACACAGCCATGGCGCAAGAGTTCTTTTGTGATGAGTTAGAATCAGAATGCCGCAGCTGCGATTCGTCGGCCTTCAAAGAAAAATATTCTGAGAAACGATCCATCATGAAGCAATGCACACTTGGCCTAATTTACGGTATCACCAGCATTGGAATAGCGAAAAAACTCAATATCAGTGTCAACAAGGCCTCGGAACTGATGAATAAGTTTCTATCGATGTTTCCCGAACTACAAAAAGCCATTGAGAGAATGCCCCAGTATGGCGCTCTGCGAGGCCATGTAAGCACTGCAACGGGATTGCACCGATACCGCCAATTGGACGCTAAGCGCGGCCATACTGAGAAAAACTGGATGGTGAACATGCCAGTGCAAGGTACAGCTGCGGCACTGTTCAAAGCAGCCGGAAATCGACTTCATCAATTGTATAAAGGTTACGACGCCAAATTGATCGTTGCGATGCACGATGCCTTTGTTTTCGAAGCACCGAAAAAACACCTAAGCGCAGTCAGCGAGTTAACTGCACAGATCATGACCCAAGTAGTGCAGGAGATGTACCCTCAGTTGAAGATAAGAGCCGATATCAACATAAGCCAACCAGATTGTTGGACCAAAGATGGTGATCCGAACACACTTGATGTGTGGCTAGCTAAATGACCAGAACTGGACGCAAGGCCTAATGGATTTAGTATTAAGGTTTTGTGTCCACTTTTTCTGTTTCTCAAATAGTGATTAGTGGGCAAATCGATACTTAGTTGATTGGATAGCTCTCTTAGTGGTACCAATTCCCTAGCACACTTATGCCCCCTTTTCTTGTTATCACTGAAGCTAATTAATTTCTCTTGGATGAAAGTTCCCCTTACCCAAAGTTTTCCGAGGGCGCGTCGAAGTAAGCAATTTAAAAATTATGCGTCATTTTGTAATCTAAGATCCAACAACTCTCGTTAACCTATTGATTATCAAATGAACTATGATTGGAAAGGCTGCATGATAGGAGTATGAAAAGCTGCTAAAAGAGTTAAAAGCATTCTATAGTGGAGAAATAATGTTCGAGTTTCAGAGAAATAAAGCAGAATATTTGTATCACCATACAAAAAGTTATACCGCGATTAACTTTATCCTCAAGAATAACGTTTATTTTAAAATGCAATCAAGTGTGTATACTATATGCCGTTCAATGGGGCTAAAAATAAAGGAACTATATGTTTAATAATAAATTACTTTTAGTAGGGTTGTCGTTAGCTGCGTTGGGTGGCTGTACATCTGTTCAATACAATGGTTCGCCAGCGAACTCGGTCACTAAAGTTGACTATCCATCTGTTGGTGAAGTTAAAACAGCTTATGTCGGAGACCATTTGGTTAGCAAAGGCACAATGGCTGAAATGAGCGTATTACGCGTATCAAGCATGATTAAAAGTTTGGCGTATGACATACCTCAGGGTGACTACAATCAACTCGGATACGATAACAAGCAACAGTTTTTCTCTCCTGTTGGCGTTATTAAAGCGGCATTAGCGGACCCTATACAGGGCATTGCCGTAGAAAATAATCAACAAAATGAAGTTTGTTTTGTAACCATCTTTGGTGCGAAGTCTTGTGTAGATGATGCTTATGGTAAGTTTACTATCACTAAGAAAATGTCCCAGTTCCAAGACAGTTTCCAACAGACTTTGATATACAGCGGTAAGGTAGGAAATAAAATCAATATTAGTTACCGTGAGTTTTCCAATGACATGGCAAGACCAGCTTTTAATAATGAAGCAGAGTATGACCTAAGTGAGTCGAATCAAATTGGTTATAAGGGCGCTGTGATTGATGTTTTGGAAGCCGACAATACCAAAATTACATATCGGCTTATCAGAAACTTTCCAAACTAAATATTAGCCCACGAAGAGGTATAGTTTTTGGGAATGGTTGTACAGACTCAGATATATCTTCAATTTGATCTGCTCCAGTCAGAGTGGACACTGAACTTAAGTGAATTTTCCATACTTGAAGTTATTCGTGTTTTGCTACTTTAAGTAGAAACTCTAAGTAACTTCTGTCCAAAAATAATTTGGAGACACTCAGAACTCAAAAATCAAGTGTAATCACTGCGTGAACGAAAGTGGACGACATTCCTTAATGAGTCATTTACTAAGGAAACACGTCCACTTTTGTGAGCCTCATTGCCCCTTAACAAAAAAAAGCAGAGGGTTCTCCCCTGCTCTTCTGGCGCTCAGTCAATCATCTATAACCTCGTCGGCGACAATACCGATCAAAAACCCAGCAACTCCACCAGCTAAAGCACCGTAGGCCCCATAGTACCTAGCTCCGAGAGCTGCACCTATTTTCGCTGCACGAATACCTGTGTTCTTTTTGGATTGGGATGACGATTGTGAAAAGGTTCTGCTTTGCATGTTTGCCTCTTTTATATATGAAAAAGGACCATGCTCAGTAAAGAACATGGTCCTCTAATTTTTTGTAACACTGCTTAGTGAGAGTGACCACACACCTGACAGCTACCATCATCATAAGCACGCTCACCGCATGCCGGACAGGTTGTTACTAGGGTTGTGATTGATTTAATCGTCATATAAAGACTCCTTATTGTTTATTGGATGAAGTAATGGGGTGTTGCGAAGCTCATTGATACCTCGGCCTAGAGAGTCCAATTCGAAACCGATGTACCTTGAGCCAAGCTCCGCAACGAAACTTATTGTGCTTTACCTTTAGGGGTATCTAGACCGCATTTCGCCACATCCATGACTTTGCCATTCATGGTTCCACAGGCATCGGCATACCACTCAATACGTGGGCCAGACTGAGAGTAAACTTGTTTACCTGCTTTCCCATTCCAGGATTTTTCTATCTTCGAAATGTCAGCCGGATTACCGCCGAGCGTACCGCCAGCGAATGATGATGTGGTAGCGAATAGACACGTTAGACCTAGCAGGATGATTGATTTTTTCATTGTGTTGTTTCCTTGAATACGTCATGACGCCATCGGTAAAGGCACCGAAAGCGAGAATGGTTAATAGTTTAAAGAGGGTGATCGACAGGTAGTGTCGAGACGAGTGAATCAATTTCACTCAAGTTATATATGCCTTGTCAGACATACGCTGTGGCGACCAATAAAAGCTATAGCAATATCAGTAACCTTATGAAGTTTAGCTAGAAATAATCGGATTCTCTCAAAGCACGACATGCCCTGACGAGTGGTCTATCTAAAATGCGTAGCATGAAAGAACACGACACCCTAGCGAAAAGACTTGGTATTATTTTGACCCGTTTGAATACGGGAGAACGGCTATATCTGGAAGAATTGAGGCGAGAGTTCGGTGTGAGTGAAAGAACCCTGCAGAGGGATTTCAATGAGCGATTAAATTACCTCCCTATTCAACGCGAAGGTGCATGTTATTTTCTTGATCCAAAAGTCTTGGGTAAGCAGACTAACCACGAAATATCAACATTACTTGCCAACATGGGACTCGACACCCTGTTTTCAGGCAAGCACTACCTGAGTAACGGAGTGCTTAACAACAAACCGACGACGCCGTTTCTATTCAAGAACCCACGGATTGAAGACATCAGCGAAAACGCTTCTATGTTCCAGAAACTTATCGAATCGGTTCAACTACGGCACGTAATCAGCTTTGTCTGCGATGGACAGGCCTATGATCAGTTCCACCCATACCGGTTGGTGAACGATAGAGGACTCTGGTATCTCGCCGGAGCACACAGAAACCGCCTAGATTTACTCAGAGTTGCCAGAATTTCCGAGTTAGTCCGATATGAGGACAAATACTCTCCCGATACTAACGTCGAGCAGAGCATCACTGGTTGGCGATCAGATGTTGAGTTAATAACTCCTGTTGACGTGGTTATACAGATTCGGGGACGAATTGCCGATGCCTTCTTCAATGAAAGCACCGACCATGATTTTCGAATGTTGAAAGTACTGGATTCCGGAGACGTATTAGCCTGTAACCAAACCAATAACATTCCACACTTGCTTCGTCAGCTAAAGGCGTGGCTTCCTGATGCAGAGGTATTGTCACCCGACTGGTTGCGGTACCAGTTGAAGCAAGAACTTCAGATCTACCTGAACACCGTCATGTAAAAGCCACAGTTCCTAGTCAATCACCGTCTAAATCTTGGTGTTGGCTGACATCTCCGTCGTAGACACCCCGCTACATAATCAAGCCGCGAGTTACCCAACTCCTCGGCCCTAGCCTTGAACATTCCAGTATGAGCCATTTTCTTGTCTTTCCATGCTCCGCATACAAAGCCCTTGACTTGATGGAATCGTAGACTGATACCGAATAAGGGAAAACTTAAAACGTTGCTATTTTTTAGTACATCCTAATAAACTAATAAATAACCCGCTAGGGGCCGAATTGTTAATAATATATAGCTATTGAAATTACAGATTCAATCACCTCTGGCTATCGTTAGAGTGCATCACGTTTAACGAAAATTGTCCGTTTGGCGATCCATTACCCTTCCTCATTGCCAGTAATAGTAATGGGGCCGGAATAGCCGATTACTAATCCGTCCCCCATCAACCGGCCAGTTCACCTTATAACAATGTGATTTAGGCTCCGTGGCCGCTTTGACCTTCCACAAACACAACGCACCTGTTTTCAGCCCTTGCTTTTACATGTAGCCATGAGTCGAACGCTAACTTTCTCGGGAATTTTCCCTGACAGTTCCAACTACTGATTTGACACAAGGTCATTCAGATCTCCTCCTTTGGCTTTGAAGTTCAAGGATTTTCTAATCCCTTGGCTCGGTGACCAGTAATGAAAAGGCAAAAGCCATCGCACCTTGTTTTCACTGGCATGATGGCTTGTCCAATGTACAGACCAGAGCAACGTGAAAATTTCTCCTGTTCATTTCTTGTCCCGGTCTGGTCGTTCCTTCAGTCCACAGTTAGCTTAACGTCATCGTAAGCTTCCATTGCTACATAGCTGATAAAGTTAGCCTGGTAAGTTTTAAAGAAGTCCTGCACATCTGGCCTGCTTAGTGGTACTTCGCCCATGAACCGGATGAAAGCGACATCGTGAGTCACATCGAAATCAATTTCTTTCTCAAGTTCAGAGTAAAGGCCAGCATAGGAAAAGTCAGTCAGGTAAGCCAGATGCCAGCAGTTATCTTTTTTCTCAAAACGTAGCTCTACTGGGTGAAATCCTCCATCTTCGGGTGTATATAAACTATCACGGTAATTAAGCGTAATTGCGGTAACGTCATTGTTGATTTGATGTTTACTGACTTCTTCATTAATTAGTTGTTTAAAAGCATCAGACACAGGTAGCCCTAGCTTTTCGCCATAGGTCAGTTTCATAATAATTTCTCTTTGATTTTTCGAGGATTGCGCTCTTGATTAGTGCGCAGTATGAAAGGGGTTTATGCGGTAGTTTCGGTGGAGGTGTCAGCGTCAACTAATGCGAGCAGTTGATCACGACGTTCATCAAAATTTGTCGACAGAACGTGAAGAAACAGACTATTCGGCGCAGCCTTTATTAGTCCAATCGTATCAGATCTCAGTGCACTAGCTGTAAACGAGGGATTATTAGCACTTCCGCCGATTATTGCTGGTTTTAACACTGTACTTTTAAATGATTTATCTTTGTACTCCTTAAGAATATTTATCAATTTTCTTATTGAAATGAGTTCTTTGGTAAATAAGCCCCCACTATCATTGCCCGTTAGCTTTAGATGCAGTTCTTCATCTTCTATTGTTTTGACCAAGTCGAAATAAATGTAACTCTCGCTCTTTGGACTAAGCTTTTTAGCTTTCCCTGATAGCAAAGTGGCAGTATTCTCACACTCTATTGCTTCCTGATTACCTTGGTCTTGTGTCTCTTGTACTTTCTCCGGTTCCATTCCTGTCTGTAAGTTTTCTTCCATAACTTCTACCTCGCTATCGGCTTTATTTTTATTACTGGCGGTTTTGCGGGACATAGATATTTATCCTTATTGTTTGGCTTGAGTTATAGCGACTCTGCGTGCGGTAACAAAACCTGTACAGGGTGAGACGTATTTGATGTCGGACTAACTAAATAAACGCCGCCCCCTGCTGATGTGATGATGGCAAGGGCAATGATAAAATCCGTGTCAGTACTGTTAATAAGGTAAACCGTTTCGGGGTAGTTTTGTACAAAACGAATAAGATGCTGAACACTCTCTGGTTGCTGATTAATGGATTCATCCGTATCTGACTCTTCGATTAATATCAGGCTAGTGCTAACCTCTTGCCAGAATTCAGCAGTAATTACATCATCAAATTCGAATGGTTCAGTCATGTGGTGTCGTAAAGCTGCTATCGTCTCTTTCGATAATGGTAGAGAGTCAAGCTCATTGAATTGTGTGATTATTTTCATTTTCAAAACTCCATATATAAGAAAGCCCGAACTCATTCGTTGAGTTCGGGCTTGATATGTTGATTTAATATCGAAGCGATTAGGCTTCGTCGATTAATTGGATTAGAACTTGCGAAGATTGACGAAGAGACTCATTCCCAGCTCTCGCATAACGCATTGTGCTACTAATGGACTTATGGCCGAGAAGTTGCTTTAGCACACCAACATCAACGCCTGCAGATATAAGTGATGATGCATAAGAGTGACGTGCTGTATGAAAAACGATCTGATCGGGTTCTTTAAGCATCAATTCTTTTTTGATCTTGTTGAACAAATGTCGAGGTTGGCTGATGTGTGACTTTTCTTTTTGCCCTGGAAATACATATGGGTTCCCCTTCTTCTTGAGCCTTAGCAAAAAACGAAACTCTTGAATCGCCTGGGGTGTAAGCTGGATCTGGTGTTGAAACCCATTCTTTGAGTCTTCCCTTGGTATACGCATCACACCATTTTCAAGGTCAATATTTGGCCAACGAGCAGCCCTGAGACTGCGTTCTCTGCATCCCAGCATGAAAAGCAGAATAATAAACCGGCTACGAATAGGACAATAATCCGGTTTTCTTAGCTCTTCGAAAATCCGTTTTATCTCCTGAGGCGATAGCCATCGCTCCCTAGCTCCTGTTTCTGGAAACAACTTAACACGAGCCGCAACGTTGGGAATGGAGTACTCTTCTTCTATCATGCGGCCCATTAGCTTGAGCAAACATAACACACGGTTAATTGTTGAACGACTTAGCTTCTTACCACGTAAATGAACCTTATCCATCAATCCTGCAACCATGGACTGTATGTGTGAAACTTTAAGCTGGTCATAACTGATATCCCAAATATCAACACAGTGGTTAAATCTTGCTATATCATGACGCCAGCTTTTCTTGCGTGACTTAGAAATTTTAATGAAGTGATTGTTGAAGTATTCAGATACAGTAGGTATGTCTGGTTTGACGGTTGAGTTTTTTGGATCTATTCCTTCAGCAACCATTAGCTTAATACGTTGCGCTTGCTTCCTTGCATCCGCCAAGGAAACTTCTGGAAACGTACCAAGAGATAAAGAGCCTTTTTTACCATTCAAAGTATATCGAACCAACCACTTCTTTCGCCCATTTTTACCAACCAGAACCTTGAAGCCCGATAATTCGGAACAGGAATACTCTGCTTCAGTGGACCGAGAATTAGGATCATTGGAAGGTAAGCTAGTGATCTTAGCCGTAGTGAATTTAAAACGTTTCTCCATATTAAGTGAACCTCTTTACTGGCTTACTCAATAAGAATATATGTCTAATTTTTGTACTAATCCGGAAGAAAGTCGGACACGAAGCCTAATGTAATACAGACAAGTCAGGCTTCACATCTATTCCAGGTTACTGACAAAGAAAGTTCAACTGTTTTACTCTCTCAACGTATCGTACCAAAAACTACCTTCAGGTGTTTTCCGGTCATTCCCTACTTTAATAACGGTAATTCCTGAATGGTCTTTCAACCTCAATCTTTCTTGATAATACTCTTTAAGCTTTAAATCAGATTCTGCACCAAAGTCATTTGTGTAGTGAAAAATAACTAGTTCCTTTCCATCATCTTCTATACAAGAACGGAATAGGCCATTAATATGCCCGTCATCCACATTAAAACCATAGCCTATAACTGCGACTACATCAGACTCCTTTAGGTTATTGTATAATTTCACATAACGTTCAGACATTTTAATTGATGTGAGAGGTTTAATCCCACTTTGAGTAAATAAAAATGGAACTGTAAAATGCTGACTATCGGCTGAGATTTCTTTAGATACAATAGTATTTAGGTAAGGATCATAGCAGTCATCAACTGAACCATTCAAATAATAAACATCTTCATCTGATATTGTTCCGATAAAGTTGTTATAGTTCGTTGTACCAATAGCCTTAATTTCATGCTCTTCTTTAATATTTAGAATATCATGATAGTAACCATCACCACTTATTATTTTCTCATGGAATTTATCAGCTATAGATGATATATATCGTTGAGCCGTATTCAAAAATATATTTATCTTGCAAAATTTGGCCCAATCTGTTTTTGGGCTATAAAGATAGCGCCAGTTAGAATCAATCAGTGATTGATAGTCTAGTGAAGCAGCAAAGATATCTTCAAGAATTTCTAGGGCAAATGCACATATAAGGTGTTCATCACTTGTATCAGCTGTTATTGCAATTGGCTCGCCATCTAAGATAACTTCGAGGCCTGTCAAACCTGCCCCTCTATAATCTAAAGAAAAAATAGCCCCGAGATCATCAAATATGTCAATCTCATCAGGTTTCTTTTCAAAAATGCCATCATTTAAATTATGCACTAATTCTTCGCCACAAGCCCCTATAAGCAGCTCAAGGACAGAACGACAAAAGTCACGGCACCTTTTTCTTATAAAGAAGTTTTCATCCGTGGATGGGAGCTCAAGTGCTTTCAAGTAACTCGAGAAAAAGTCGCTTGAGAACAGTTGATTATAATCTCCCAAAATACCAGAAATTCTAATTTCATGGCTAAATGTTTCTGAACCAAATGATATACCCAAAACCCTTTCAAAAGCTTCGCGTATGTTTCTATCAAATGTTTCATCAAACTTACGGGCTAATTCTGAGACTCTAGAGTCAAATTCTGATAGATATCTAATAATATCAAAACGTTTGTACTCTAAACTACTTTTAACCAAGCTTTCATATTGAGTTCTACCAAATGATGATATGGGCTTCTTCTCATAGTCTTGTGGTAGCCAATTCTTGGCATAATTTGAGCGTTTATTGACTTTTTCCCTTGCTTCTCTTAACCGTTTTTTGTCTTCAGCAACATCCATTCTAAATATGTCGAGGGCAAATTTCCCTCCTGACGGTAAACCATAGCCAATTTCGGCACCAGCACCAAAAAACAATGATACTTTACTCATTAACTCGCCCTTTTCCAAATATGAATCTTGAATGTCTTCAACAAACAGGTTTTCGATAGACATATTTCAAGCTGATCTTTAGCACACAATCATATCAACACGCTGCATAAGAAAGATATTCCAGCATGCGCATACTTGCCAAAAATTGTGAACTGATAACGTTTGGGCCGGGATGATTACTAGTTAATTTTCTATAAAGTGGACACTAACCCTTAAGTAAAAACTTTTATTAGGTTTCGCGTCCGCTTCATCACGCCCCACCAGACCGGACACAGACAAGAGACCCACAGCAATTCAGCCTTGGCTATATTGGCACGTAAATCACGCACAGTTCATCAGCACAGGAGATTCTTGACACTTTAATCGCACAGGAAATCTGCACAGAGAACAGGAGATAGACAGGAGGTAGGTTTGAGGAGAAGGCTTACCCTGAATTTCAGGTACAAAAAAACCAGCATTAAGCCGGCTTGATATGATTTTTACTGATTACGACACCGCAATTTTTCTAGGATTTTTAAATCCCTTGTGTCTACCAATTCCACCACCAGGGCAACGCAATCATGCGATGGGTTAGACACCATCTGTCTCAGCGACCTTTGCCGTGAGAACGAGGCGTACTTTAACGGATTAATTTATCTGGTCAACAATAAATTTTATCTTTTTGATTTAAGTGCTTAAAAAGCGATCTGCCTAGTATATTTGGCATTCAATTAGACCAATAAGCACCCGTTCCCTTTCATTGTCTATTAAGTCATACGCATACTAGTGCCCGTAACTGCTTCGAGGTAAACACGCGACTATCACGTTATGAACGCTGATCTTTTCACCGCTGTAACATCTGTAACAATTTGATTCCCTACTCTTGGCACGACTGCGTACAGAACATCATATTTTGTTACCGATAACTTTATATCGAATGTGGTCGTACCTTTATAAAATCATTGACTTTTTTTATTTTCAAACAAAGCTCAATTCATTATCGAAAATATCAATAAATAATGGTACGTTACACGAGTTGCAGTAATTTAATGGACATATATCACATATAAGGATGTGGTTTACTTTGGCGACACAACATAAGAAAAACAAGGTATATCACTAATGTCTATCAAGAATCTTTCTATAGCGAAAAAGATATCGCTATCGTTTTTACTCATTGCCATCGTCAACATTGCATTTGGCGTGTTTTTATCTACAGAGCTCAAAAGCATCAAATCTGAACTTTTAAACTATACCGATGATACGCTTCCTGCAATGGAAAGGGTCGATTCGATTCGAGACCACTTGTCTCGCTGGCGCCGAGCTCAATTTGCTGCGTACACTTATGAAGACGCAGACCAAGTCAAAACTAAAATTTCTAACAATATTAGAGAACGCGAAAAGATCACTAGAGAGCTCAACGCTTACGGTGAAACTATCTGGCCTGGCGAAGAGCAGCAAACTTACCAGCGTCTTATGCGTCAGTGGAAAAAGTACTTGGATACTATGGACCAGTACAATGAAGCGATGCTAGCTAACGACAAAAGCAAGGCCCACCCTATTTTGGCGAACTCTTTGTCTGCTTTCGAAGCGGTTGACTCAGAGTTAGGCGAACTAATCCGTCTCCTTAAAGAAGCTATGGACAGCAACAAAACTCATATCCTGTCCTCTGTAAATGGATTGAGTAATTCTTCAATTGCAAGTAACGTGATTATTCTACTGATCATGGTAGGCATGACATACGTGCTGACTCGGCTAATTTGTGGCCCACTTAAACTTGTTGTTGAGCAAGCAAATGCCATCGCGACAGGTGATCTATCAAGTGACATTGACCGTAAAGCAATCGGCAATGATGAGCTTGGTGAACTGGCAGACGCGACCACTAAGATGCAAGATGACTTACGCCAAGTTATCGATAATGTGATTGCTGCAGTTACTCAGTTAAGCAGCGCTGTCGAAGAGATGAACCAAATCTCCGATATTTCTGCGTCTGGTATGAAAGATCAACAGCTGCAAATTACGCACATCGCAACAGCAATGACAGAAATGAAAGCGGCCGTAACCGATGTTGCTCGTAACACTGAAGACTCAGCGAACCAAGCTAACGAAGCAAACCGCCGCACACAACACGGTGTTCGTGAAACCCAAGGTATGGTTGACGCGATTCAAGAAGTTTCAAACGTAATTGGCGCTGCAGGCGATACCGTAGCAGAGCTTGAACAGCAATCGAATAAAATTAACGTGATCGTGGATGTTATCCGCGACATCGCCGATCAAACCAACCTACTTGCACTTAATGCAGCCATTGAAGCGGCGCGTGCTGGTGAGTCTGGTCGTGGCTTTGCCGTCGTTGCAGACGAAGTTCGAACTCTTGCTGGCCGTACGCAAGATTCAACGAGTGAAATCACTTCGATCATTGAGCAGCTACAATCACTTGCAAAAGACGCAAAATCAGCCACTGAACTTTCTAGAACCAGTATCTCAGAATGTGCAGAACAAGGCATTCAATCAAAACAGCTGATGAGCGACATTGAGCATTCGATTTCGGACATCTCAGACATGGGTACCCAAATCGCCACGGCTTGTAACCAGCAAGACTCTGTTGCGGAAGAGCTTAACCGCAGCATTGAAAACATACATTTAGCATCTCAAGAGGTCTCGCAAGGCTCGGAGCAAACCGCACAGGCGTGCCGCGAACTAAGCCAGCTATCCATTTCTCTTAAAGATGTAATGAGCCGCTTTAAACTGAGTTAAACTCAGTGGGTACCTTAGTAGATATCAAATCAATCCCGATTTGCTTAAATTGAATGTCATCACTGAGGTATATTTAGGTATATATTAAATCACCATCTTAATAAACGCTCCAAAGCACCACTTGGAGCGTTTTACTTCGTCAGGTACTTTCCCCAAGTACTCAATAACATAACCAATACAAAAAACGCGTACGGAGACTTTATGCGCTTAAATAAAACCTTACTATCACTGACTATCGCTGCTGCAATCGCGGTTCCTGTAATGCAAGCTACTGCTGCTCCTCTTCAAATTAGCAATACAGCAGCAAAAGCAGAGCAAGTTCAAGGTGCTAACGCTTGGCTAGAAATAAACTTAGGTCAGTTCCGCGATAATATTGAGCAGTTTAAATCGCACATGGATGGCAAAACGAAAATTTGTGCCGTGATGAAAGCCGACGCATACGGCAATGGTATCGCAGGCCTGATGCCGACTATTATCGAGCAACAAATTCCTTGCGTTGCCGTTGCAAGTAACGCCGAAGCACAAACTGTTCGCGACAGTGGCTTTAAAGGCCAACTTATGCGTGTACGCTCAGCGGATATTGGCGAGATTGAAGCCGCAATCAACCTAAATGTCGAAGAGTTGATAGGCACAGCAGAGCAAGCTAAAGCACTGTCTAAACTAGCCGAGAAAGCTGGTAAAGAAATCAAAGTTCACCTTGCTCTGAACGACGGTGGTATGGGACGTAATGGTGTTGATATGACGACAGAAGCAGGCAAGAAAGAAGCGCTAAAAATCGCTCAACAAGCTGGCGTAAATATTGTTGGTATCATGACTCATTTCCCTAACTACAATGCAGACGACGTGCGCCAAAAGTTAGCTTCATTCAAAGACAGTTCTGCATGGCTGATTAAAGAAGCGAATCTAAAACGCGACAACATTTTACTGCACGTAGCAAACTCTTACACCGCGCTTAATGTTCCTGAGGCGCAGCTTGATATGGTTCGTCCTGGTGGCGTTTTATACGGAGACTTACCAACTAACCCTGAGTACCCTTCTATCGTGTCTTTCAAAACACGCGTGGCATCCGTTCACCACCTGCCAAAAAATAGCACAGTCGGTTACGACAGCAGCTACACAACAAGCAAAGAAAGCTTAATGGCGAACATTCCTGTTGGTTACTCTGATGGTTATCCACGAAAAATGGGGAATACGGCAGAAGTTCTGATCAATGGCCAACGTGCAAAAGTTGCGGGCGTTGCTTCAATGAACACTACTATGGTAGATGTTACAGGTATCAAAGATGTTGAGCCTGGTTCTGAAGTTGTTTTGTTTGGCTCCCAACAAGGCAAAACGATTTCAGCTGCTGAGATGGAAAAACACGCAGAAGTCATCTTCCCTGAACTATACACGGTTTGGGGAAGCGCGAACCCTCGTGTCTACGTAAAATAAACCTATTCAGTTATTCGTAACAGAGCGAAAAAGCGAGCCTCGTGCTCGCTTTCTTTCTTATTTACTAATCTGTACTAGCTCGTGATGTTATCAATTAAACAGAGCTTACTATTTCTGTTGTTTTATTCTCCTTTAGCACTACCAAGCGCGACTCTCTACACTCTGTTTCTTAAAGCCGCTTGGATGGCTCAATTTTATATAGCACTTAGAGTTTGAAAGCCCCTCCAATTGATGTTAAACATGAAGTTTACAAAAGAATAACAAACACACTCGTATGGCACTGCCCCTTTGCCTGCTAGCTAGGTATCTCTATGACAGAAAATACTCAACATCTTCAACGCTCCTCCACTGAGTTGCACGAATTTAATCGGCTTGACGTCTGGAACGGCTTCACCCAACTTTTACCCCTCTCTATGTTCGTGGTCATATTTGGCCTCGCTTTCGGTGTTGCTGCGGTACAGACTGGACTAGATGTATTTCCCACTATGTTGATGAGCACACTGGTCTTCGCCGGTGCTTCACAATTTGCCACGTTAGAAATGTGGGGAGCAGAAGTCCCTCTCATTCCAGTTCTTATTACTGTATTTGCTATTAATGCTCGTCACCTCTTGATGGGAGCTACACTTTATCCATGGTTACGACAACTCCCACCAACAAAACGTTACGGTGTAATGCTGGTAGCATCAGACGCTAACTGGGCAATGGCACTCAATGCATTTGGTAGAAAAGAACCAGGCTTTGGCTTGCTTGTTGGTGGCGGCTTAGCGATGTGGTCTTTTTGGATTGTGGGCACCTGGATCGGCATTTATTTTGGTAGCGCAATCAAAGATCCGGTGGGCCTAGGGCTCGATATGGTTATGGGATGCTTCCTGCTGTCTATGGTGGTGGCCGGGCCGAAAGACTTAAGAATCTTTGCTATTTGGGCCATAGCAGCAGCCTCTTCTATGTTGGCGTATTGGTATTTGCCAGAGAATAGCCACGTAGTGGTTGGCGCCATTACTGGCGGAGTCTTGGGTGCTTGTTGGAAGGAGAAGAAAGCATGAACATCGAAACAACCTTAGGTGGCACACTGCTTATCATTATCGCTATGGCGTTAGTCACGCTCATAACCCGCTGGGGCGGAGTGTATGTTATGTCATTCATTCCAATTAGCGAACGGGTTCAACGTTTCATTACTGCGATGTCAGGCTCCGTATTGGTTGCCCTTTTAGCTCCGCTAGCAGTAGAGGGTGATAACGGTGCTAGAGCAGCACTGTTTTCTACTGCCGTTGTCATGTTCATCGTGAAAAAGCCTCTACCCGCAATCGCAGCAGGCATCATCGCCGCCGCTGCAGTACGTGCTCTTTAGTCGTTGTTTCAAAGCCGATACCAGTCATCAATAAAAGACCCAAAACACAAAGCCCTGATGTCACAAGTGTCATCAGGGCTTATCTTATGCTCATCATTTTAACGATGAACAACGATTATTAATCATGGTGAGACAGCACATTACGCACAGCAGTTACAATTGCGCTTATATTTGTCCATTTTACCAATACCAGGGTTAAAGGTATTGGTTGGGTCTAATTCGTGGTAAAACTTCTGCAACGAGTTTTCGGCTTCATACAAGTGACCCACGTTATGTTCTGCTGGGTATTTGGCACCACGGCTATTGAGGTGCTCAAGCATCAGCTTTTTCATCAACTTCGTGTCAGTCCCTTTTTTGAAAATGTAATCTTGATGGAAGACGTAACACATAAAGTGACCATAATAGAGCGCTTGAACAAGGTTCTTACTTACCTCTTCAGGCAAAGTTTCTAGCCACTCTTCATCATTACGTCGCAAAGCGATATCAAGTGCAACGATGTCTTCTACGTCTTTTCGGTGAATCGTCTCGTAACGAATTGCTGCACCTGCTGCTGCAAAGCGATGTAAATAAGCTTTTTTACCCTCTTCCGGCGTACACTCGAAGAAATCACAGTCGTCTTCAACAGCCCAAACTTCTTTGAGGTATTTTTGTGCTTCAGCAATACCACCATCACTCATTTTCAATACCAGGTGATGCTCATACTTGTCACGGAAATCCAGCATTCGCTCTGGTAAATGTTGTGGGAACAACTTGCTCGCGTAGTACAGAATGGTGTCTGGCAGATATTTACTGACAAACGGGATGCGCTCTAAGAAGTTTTCTACCTTAGCTTTAAGTGCGAACATTTTTGGCAGCTTATCTGTGCCTAACAAGTCGATGGATAAGAACACATCCTTGCCGTACTTCTCTGCCATGTTGAAGATATCTCGATGCAAGTATTCTCCCATCTCAGGCAAGTTATCAAACGTAGATAAGAAGTCTTTTCGCAACTTCGTTAGTTTCGCAGGGTCATTGGTGCCAAGGTAAAAAACCTGCTCTTTTTCGGGTACTGGGTAGCTGTCAACCCGAACGGCAAAAACACCCAACTTGCCAGCACAGCCACTGGCTTCAAATAATCGGCGTTCATCGGCATTAAAGCGAGAAGGAATGTCAGAAGTCACGTCTCGAACACGTTCATCGTATTCTCTGTCTGATGCCATTCGCTCATCATGAATGATCTTCGCTGGGTCAAAGTTCCCTTCTTGCAGGTTTGTTAGAATTTCTTCTGGCGTTTCACCTAATCCTTCAATACCAAGGTGGTTCACCAAATGTAACTGGCCTTGCTTATCGACCTGCGCGTAGATCGCCAGTTCCGTATAAGCAGGACCACGCTTAACTAGCGCACCGCCTGAGTTATTGGCGATACCACCGACCACAGTGGCACCTAGCGATGAAGAGCCGATGATAGAATGCGGTGCTCGGTTCACTGCCTTCAACTCTTTCTCCAAAGAGTGTAAGCTCGCACCAGGCAAGCAAACCGCCTGCTTACCACCATCTAATAAGTGAATCTTCTTGATTTTGGTAATATTGATCACAACCACATCGCGATCATAATCATTACCACTCGGAGCTGAGCCCTCTGTTAAACCTGTTTTAGCCGCCTGCATGATAATGATGCAGTTTGCTTCAACACACTGTTTAATAATCTTCCATTGTTCTAGAAGAGTGTTAGGAAACACGATAGCAAGCGCATTACCACTACCCGAACGAAACCCCGAGCGGTAATATTTCGTTTTAACCTCGTCGGTTAGAACATTTTCTTCCCCCACGATGGTTTTAAATTCTTCAATCAGCTGCTTTTGTTTCATATCCGTATCTCTAGTTATTGTACTTCGCTCACAACACCGCTTAGCGGCAGGCATGGCGTTTGAGCCACTATAAGCAGTCCATTTCTCTGCGTCTATGTCAGGCGGACGAACAATACGTAATCAATAAACAACAAACAAAATAATTCTTTATTTTTCTGTTACTTATCTTTCACATTTGAGAAATTTAACGTAAGAAACAGACCGTTTCTTAAAAGAAACAATAGCAAAACCATTTGTTAACAGTTGTGCGGGGTATCTTGTTATCAATATTAGTGAAGAAAACGAGGAGAAGCGTAAGCTCCTAAATTTAAGAGGACTCTTAGAAATGAAGATGGAAACATAAGCTCAACACCAACATAACGATCGGTGTTGAGTTATTGGCTTAAAATCGATGGTTTTGACTTTGAAAGCTTGTGTATAGATGATCGATAAAGATCTTAATTTTTTCTGGTTGCTGACGAGTGTAAGGGTACACCGCATAAATACCCAAACATTTGGCTGTTTCGTCTTTAAATAACTGAATCAGACTGCCTTGCTTTAAGTCTTCATAAACCAATACACGCGGCACATAGATGATTCCCTGCCCTAACAGCGCCACATTTCTCAATACAGAAGAATTGTTAGTACAGAGGTTACCGTCGACGGTGATTTGATATACCTCGTCTCCATCTTTAAACGCCCACTCATGCGCTCCGGTTTCTTGGTAGGAATAGACCAAACAATTGTGTTTAGCCAAGGCTTGAGGTTGTTTAGGTATGCCATGTTTAGCTAGGTATTGGGGTGACGCGCAAATGATCCAATTTGCATCCACCAGCTTTCTTGCAATCAGACTAGAATCTGGCAACACACCCGTTCTAATTGCCAAATCAAAACGTTCATTCACGATATCGACGAAACGATTATCTAGATCCATATCGATATTGATGTCTGGGTATTTCTGATTAAATTCATTAATCACTTGAGGAAGAATTAATTCACCAGAGATAGTAGGCACCGAAATTTTAATGTTTCCAGATAAGTTTTTACCTAAACCCACAATGGATTCTTCCGCCGTTGCCACCGCTTGATAAACCGCTTTTGCATGAGTAAAAAACGCTCGTCCTGCTTCAGTCAACGTTAGCGTTCGCGTTGTTCGGTAGAGAAGCTGTACACCAAGCTCTTGTTCAAGCTTGGCAATCCGTTTACTGACGACCGATTTGGTCAGTGACATATGTCTCGCGGCAGCACTGAATGAACCTTGCTCGATCAAGTGATAAAAAATGATGTAATCGTCGGTATTTCTCATGCGTCTTCGTCAAATCCTTTGGAAGCCCGTATTGTAAACTGAAATTGGCTGAGGTGCGAAACATCGGGTCACACTTAATATCAGAAACTCGTGACAGAGATGGGGTTGCTAAGCTCACAGGTAATGAAAAAGAGATGGTGTGAATTTATCAGTCTTCAGATACAAAAAAACCAGCTTTCGCTGGTTTTAAGTTGATGCACTTGGCATCGAGATACCGCCATGGCCATATCTGAATAATTTGGAGCGACACACGAGGTTCGAACTCGTGACCTCAACCTTGGCAAGGTTGCGCTCTACCAACTGAGCTAGTGT
>NZ_JAWOQN010000004.1:0-213446 GCF_033337395.1 Vibrio sp. YT-19(2023)
GGACGGATTCGAACCATCGAAGGCAGTGCCGGCAGATTTACAGTCTGCTCCCTTTGGCCACTCGGGAACCCCTCCAGAGGATTTTTATACTTAGTAAGATGTTTTCCCAACTCATCTCCCAAGTGCGGAGCGAATCATAGCAAACTCGCTCAGGCTGTAAAGCGTTTTTCTTACGTTTTTACGTTGAATGCTGTCTTTTTGGGCAAAGATGGTAGAAAGTCAGCGTTTTGTTTGTCCTTTGAACAGAAGAGAAGCGCGCTTTTTACTTGAATTTACACTACTTGACGTTAAACACCGTATCTACTGATAAACTGTAAGCAGTTTAATGACATAAGTTTATTCGTTTAGAAGTCAATATCATGAGCATGAAAGCCACGTTATCGTTATCTGTTTTAACGCTTTCTATATTACTGAGTTCTCCATCGGTTTGCGCTGCGATGCGAGGAGGCTCAGCGGTTACCGTTGTGACTGAACAAGTAGAAACGCACGAGATCAATCAATCCTTAACTCTTATCGGCAAATTAAAGGCAGCGGAGTCTGTGGTTGTCGCATCGGAAGTCGCCGGCAAAGTGAATCAAATCGCTGTTAAAGCGAATCAAAATGTCCAGCAAGACCAGCTATTAATTAAGTTAGATGACGATAAGGCTCAAGCCGCTTTGATTGAGGCAAAGGCGTACCTTAAAGATGAACAGCGTAAGTTAAAAGAGTTCCAACGTTTGGTTAAGCGGAATGCGATTACTCAAACTGAAATCGATGCACAAAAAGCCAGTGTTGAAATAGCACAAGCGAGGCTTGATGCTGCTCAAGCCAATTTAGCTGATCTCCATATTACTGCCCCATTTTCTGGCACTGTTGGTTTTATCGATTTTAGCCGCGGCAAAATGGTCAGTGCGGGTACTGAACTTTTGACGTTGGATGATCTTTCCGTCATGGAACTGGATTTACAAGTACCGGAGCGCTATTTATCGATGCTTTCTATTGGTATGGAAGTCATCGCTAAAACCAGTGCATGGGGTAGCCAGACCTTTACTGGTAAAGTCACAGGTATTGATACGCGGATCAGCGCCGAAACACTGAATCTTCGCGTGCGTATTGAGTTTGATAACCCAGAAAATCAATTGAAGCCGGGCATGTTGATGAACGCTTCACTAGCATTTCCTGCTATTAAGGCGCCAATCATTCCTGTTCAAGCACTTGAATACTCCGGAACTAAACGTTTTGTATATGTAATTGATGAAAATAACAAAGCTACTCGTCAAGAAGTGTCGCTAGGTGCTCGTGTTGGCAACGAGGTGGTGATCGAATCTGGTGTTGAGATTGGTGACAAGATTGTGGTTCAAGGCATTGTTAACATGCGTGATGGTGTCGAAGTGAAAGAAATTGTCGCGCCACTAAAAGCGAACACCACGGATGTGACACGCAATGACAGTGAATCGGATGAGGAAGAAAACTAATGTTACTGTCCGACGTTTCAGTTAAACGCCCTGTCGCGGCGTTAGTTCTGAGCATGCTGTTGTGTGTGTTTGGCTTTGTGTCATTCACCAAATTAGCCGTTCGTGAAATGCCTGATATAGAAAGCCCAGTCGTTTCTATCAGTACGCGTTATGAGGGTGCATCTGCGACTATTATTGAAAGCCAAATTACCTCCGTTTTGGAAGACCAGCTTTCTGGGATCAGTGGAGTTGATGAAATTAGCTCCACTACTCGTAACAGCATGTCGCGTATCACGATCACGTTTGAGTTAGGTTACGATCTCAACACAGGTGTGAGCGACGTGCGTGATGCCGTGGCTCGTGCTCAGCGCTCGCTACCTGATGAAGCGGATGACCCTATTGTTTATAAGAACAATGGCTCGGGAGAGGCATCGCTCTACATCAATCTCAGTTCTGCAGAGATGGACCGTACTCAATTAACGGATTATGCCGAACGTGTATTGATGGACCGCTTTAGCCTGATCTCTGGGGTTAGCTCCATTGATCTCTCCGGTGGTTTGTACAAGGTCATGTACGTGAAGCTTAAGCCAGAACTAATGGCTGGACGTTCAGTTACAGCTTCGGACATTACATCAGCTTTACGAAGTGAGAACCTAGAAAGCCCAGGTGGTGAAGTTCGAAACGACTCAACAGTAATGTCCGTGCGTACGGCTCGTACTTATAACACGCCTGAAGATTTTCAATATCTTGTCATTAAACGCGCAAGCGACAATACACCTATCTATTTAAAAGATGTAGCAGATGTCTTCATTGGTGCAGAAAACGAAAATTCAACCTTCAAAAGTGATGGTGTAGTAAACATCAGTCTTGGTGTGGTATCGCAGTCAGACGCAAACCCGTTAGAGGTTGCTAAGCTGGTTCGTTCTGAAGTCGATAACATCCAGAAGTTCTTACCAGAAGGTACACGCCTTGCGATAGATTACGACGCGACAGTATTTATCGAGCGTTCAATCGAAGAGGTGTACAGCACGCTATTTATCACGGGCGGCTTGGTGATTTTGGTGTTGTACATTTTCATCGGCCAAGCTCGTGCAACCTTAATTCCTGCGGTTACGGTTCCTGTTTCTCTGATTTCTTCGTTCATTGCCGCGTACTACTTTGGGTTTTCTATCAACTTGATCACCTTGATGGCGTTGATATTATCGATTGGTTTGGTGGTGGATGACGCAATTGTGGTTGTAGAGAATATCTTCCACCATATTGAACGCGGTGAATCGCCATTACTCGCCGCATATAAAGGCACAAGAGAGGTTGGTTTTGCTGTTATAGCAACAACATTAGTGCTGGTGATGGTGTTCTTACCGATCTCCTTTATGGATGGCATGGTAGGTCTACTATTTACAGAGTTTTCTGTATTGCTGGCTATGTCGGTCATATTCTCCTCTTTGATTGCCCTGACGCTGACTCCTGTATTAGGTAGTCAGATTTTGAAAGCGAATGTAAAACCAAATCGATTCAATGAAGCGGTTGATCGCTTGTTTAGCAAGCTTGAGAGTGGTTATCGCGCATTATTGAAAGGCGCATTGAAAGTACGTTGGGCTGCTCCGCTGGTGATTCTAGCTTGTTTGGGCGGTAGCTATTTCTTGATGAATCAGGTACCGGCCCAGCTGACCCCACAAGAAGATCGCGGTGTTATATTCGCGTTTGTGCGCGGTGCAGATGCTACGTCATACAATCGTATGTCAGCCAATATGGATATTGTCGAAGACCGATTGATGCCATTACTAGGGCAAGGTTATCTGAAGTCATTCAGTATCCAAACGCCAGCGTTTGGTGGCCAGGCAGGAGACCAGACAGGCTTTGTGATCATGATTCTAGAAGATTGGAACGAACGTGATATCACGGCTCAGCAAGCCCTTAACAAAGTACGGAAAGAATTGGCAGGTATCCCAGATGTTCGAGTGTTCCCATTTATGCCAGGTTTCCAAGGTGGTTCGAGTGAGCCAGTTCAGTTCGTATTAGGCGGCTCTGATTACGATGAGCTCGTTGTTTGGGCTGAAATGCTAAAGAACAAAGCAGAAGAATCACCAATGATGGAAGGAGCAGAGATAGATTACTCGGAAAAAACGCCTGAGTTATTGGTTACAGTTGACCGACAGCGTGCCGCAGAGCTAGGAGTCAGTGTTCAAGACATTTCTGACACCCTAGAAATCATGCTCGGTGGTAAAAGCGAAACGACTTATGTTGAGCGTGGCGAAGAGTACGATGTGTATCTTCGCGGTGATGAAAATAGCTTTAATAATGCTGCAGATTTAAGTCAGATTTATCTGCGCACGAATAGCGGTCAGCTAGTGACGTTAGATGCGGTCACAAAAATTGAAGAAGTGGCGGCCTCTATTCGTCTTTCTCACTACAACAAACAGAAGTCCATCACTATTACTGCCAACCTGTCGGAAGGTTATACATTAGGAGATGCGCTGGATTACCTAGACCAGGAAGCCATCGACAACTTACCGGGTGACATTTCGGTGAGTTATTCGGGGGAGTCGAAAGACTTTAAAGAGAACCAAGCGAGTGTTGCTGTTGTGTTTGCATTGGCACTGCTAGTGGCGTATCTCGTGTTGGCGGCTCAGTTTGAAAGCTTCGTAAACCCGTTAGTGGTCATGTTTACGGTGCCGATGGGTGTATTTGGTGGCTTCCTTGGTTTAGTTATTATGGGCCAAGGTATGAACATTTATAGCCAGATCGGCATGATCATGTTGATTGGTATGGTGACGAAAAACGGTATTTTGATCGTAGAATTTGCCAATCAGCTACGTGATCGTGGCGTTGGGTTTGAAAAAGCGATCATTGATGCAGCTGCGCGACGTCTACGTCCAATCTTGATGACTGCGTTTACCACACTTGCTGGCGCAATTCCGTTGATCGTATCGACAGGGGCGGGTTATGAGAGCCGTATTGCCGTGGGTACGGTAATCTTTTTCGGGATGGGGTTTGCGACATTGGTGACCTTGTTTGTTATCCCGGCAATGTACCGATTGATTTCGGCGAAAACACAAGCACCAGGTCATGTAGAAGCAGAGTTAAACAAAGCAATTAGCCATGATACGAAGGGCCGTATAGCGCACCCTTAAATCAAACGTTAAAACATAAAAGCCGAGGTAATAACCTCGGCTTCTCTTTATCGGTTTAAAGTTAGCTCGGAAGCGTTCGATTAGAAGCGTTTCCCTAGGCTGATTTGTACACCTTCGTAGCTGTCGTAAAAATCTTCAAAACCCATATCCGCGACATTATAAATGTACTCTGCGCGTAACCAGATATCTTTGCTCATATCCCAATGGACACCAGCACCGATGTTGAATAGCGCGCCTGAATCATCTGTGACTTTTTGTTCGTTTGGAACATACATTTCAGCTTGAGTGCCAAGCGCAGTTACGCGACCAAACAGTGACAGCGGCGTATCGCCTAAGTTATCACTTGTTACAACAGCAGACATACCTGCTTGGTAATAGTGAAGATCTAAGTCAGTTTTTAGAGCATCGTTCTTAAGTTCATTTTGTGAATAGCGCAGAACCCCTTCAAACGCGAGGTATTGGTTTATATGGTAACCCCAGCCAACTGTGATATGTGGTGTTGACCACTCATTGTCTCTATCCGAGCCGAAATACGGTGTATCAAAACCAACGTTACCAGTACCCAGATAAAAATAAGATTGATGAGCTTGTTCTTGAGCAGCTAAAGTTGGCACGCTAATGGTCAAGGCAGACAATAATAGAATGGCGTTTTTCATAACTAGACGATAACCTTGGTAAAAGACCGTTGTAATGATTTGTTTAAATGTTAATTTAATCAATAGGATGGATGGTAATTATCATATCAGCTTTTATCAAAGGTAGTGATTTTAGAATGGGAATTGTTGCGCTAAAGCATACTTCTTACTCATGACTACCGACTAACTAGATATGGTGACGAAAGCTAGCTAAATAAGAGAGAAGGAAAGGAAAGTGGCTGAATTCAAATACAAAAACTTGACTCAAGAAGAACAAGATAAGTTAGACGCGGCGACATTTCGCCGTTTATTGGCGCATTTAGATGCTAACAAAGACGTACAAAACATCGACCTGATGATCCTTGCGGGCTTCTGTCGCAACTGCTTTAGCAAATGGTATAAATCTGAGGCTGAAAATCTCGGTTTGGATTTAGATATTGATGACGCTCGCGAACGTGTTTACGGCATGACTTACGATGAATGGAAACAAAATCATCAACCAGCGGCAACGCCAGAACAATTGGCTGCGTTTGAAGCGCGCCAGAAAAAGTAAAACCCAGCGATAAAAACAGCCCACATGAAGTTGGGCTGTTTTTTAAAGTCCAGTTTGCACGTTAAGCGTTAGTTGAGCCGCAACAAGCTGGCTCAACGCAACCTTTTGCTTGAATGACTTCGAGTTGAGCTAAGTAAGGTTGAATATCGCCGATGTTCTCTTTTACCCATGTTAAGTCATAATACGTATCTAGGTAACGCTCTCCAGAATCACATAGAAGCGTCACGATAGAACCCTTCTCACCGCGTTGTTTCATCTCACAAGCCAATTGCAGCACACCGTAAAGATTGGTGCCTGTTGATGCGCCGACTTTACGCCCAATCAGCTGAGATACCCAATGGGCGGTTGCCACACTGGCTGCGTCTGGAATTTTGCGCATTTCATCAATGACACCAGCAATAAAACTTGGTTCGACACGTGGTCGCCCGATACCTTCAATTTTGCTGCCAGTATCGCCTTTCAATGAGTGATTTCCTGACTGGAAAGCATCGTAAAACACTGAGTTTTCAGGGTCTACCACGCAAAGCTTAGTGTCGTATTTTTGGTAACGAATAAAACGGCCAATGGTTGCTGATGTGCCGCCTGTTCCAGGACTCATCACTACCCAGCTAGGAATCGGGTGATCTTCTAACTCCATTTGGCTAAAGATAGAGTTCGCGATGTTGTTGTTACCGCGCCAGTCAGTAGCGCGTTCAGCATAAGTAAACTGGTCCATGTAGTGACCATTTAGTTCTTGAGCCAAGCGTCGAGACTCGTCATAAATCTGATCTGATCGTTCAACAAGGTGCGCTTTACCACCGTAAAATTCAATTTGTTCGATCTTTTTACGTGCAGTGGTTTTCGGCATGACGGCAATGAACGGTAAGCCAAGTAAACGCGCAAAATACGCTTCCGAAACGGCAGTGCTGCCTGAGGACGCCTCGATTACAGTGGTTTCAGGACCAATCCATCCATTACAAATAGCATAAAGAAACAATGAGCGCGCCAATCGATGCTTAAGAGAGCCTGTTGGATGCGTGCTCTCATCTTTTAGGTAGATATCGATACCATCAAGAGAAGGCAGTTCAAGTTTAAATAAATGAGTATCAGCAGAACGTTGAAAGTCTGCTTCAATTTTACGCACTGCATTGTTGATCCAGTTGTGGTCAGTACACATGGCGTCTCTCCTTGGAAATCGATAGATAAGCATTAGATGGGAATAATTTACCTATAATACGAGAGAAAAACTTTGCTATAGTTGCCGGTAATGACTATTTTGATAGAAAAGTTTTCTACACTTCGTGGTTTTTATAGGATGAGTTTGGATCGGGTCGATAAACAGCTGCTTGCGTTGTTACAAACCGACAGCACCTTGTCATTAAATGAGTTAGCAGAGCAGGTAAATCTGACAACGACGCCATGTTGGAAGCGTTTGAAAAGGTTGGAAGAAGAGGGCTACATCGAAAAACGCGTGGCGTTGTTAAGTACAGAAAAGCTCGAGCTATCTTTCATTGCATTTGTTCAGTTAAAAACGATTGATCATTCCGAAGGTTGGTATCACCATTTTGTTACAACTGTGAGTGACTTTCCTGAGGTAATGGAGTTTTATCGTATGGCTGGCGAGTATGACTACATGATGAAAGTACTAGTCAAAGATATGAAGTGTTTTGACGAATTCTATAAGCGGTTAGTTAATAGCGTAAAAGGGCTATCTAATGTGACTTCAACATTTGCTATGGAGTCCATTAAATACACAACAGAGTTACCAATCCTAAAATAACTCGCCCTATAAGAATTCTATCTAATGTTAATTCTACCTTTTAGTATTTTAAATGTTAAAAGGTAGTTTGATTATGCTTTTAAAACTATTTCCTACCAGATTTTTATAAATATAAACGATATTTATTCTCTCTTCTATTTTTCATTAACCATTTGTTTTTGCAGTCCATTAATCCTATACATCATAACGAAAGAAAAAATAACGCAATTTTTTCTCTTTCTTTTTCATGTTTTATTTTATTGAATATTAATTTTTACTAAATTAATGGAAGAGTTTGATTTAAACGTTTGCTTTTTGTGTTTTCATGTAATTTGGTCGCTATTTTTGATTATTTGTTTTTAGGATTAATACAGTAGCAATTACTTAAGTAATAAAGTACTCAAAAATGGGGATAGTGATTAATAAAACATCGTATTATTATCGCCCCATCTTGTATGTAACAAAGTATTACTAAAAATGAACAGAAATTACTATTTGCTTTTTCTCGCAGCTTTACTCGCTGGCTGTGGCGGTGGGGGAGACTCTAAGCCGAACAATACGAAGACACCAACTACGATAACAAAGCAGAACCGTCCGCAATTAAAAGTGGAAGACACGGTGTTGAAGTTTGAAGGAGTGGGAACGGTTACTGAAGCAAAACTGAGCAATGTACATGGGTCGGTATCTTACCAAGTCATTGATTCTAATCCGCCAAATGTCGTGAAAATTAATGACTCAGGAATACTACAAATTCTGCGCCCAGGAACGGCGACTATTCTTGCTACAGATAGTAGCTCTGCTTATGAATCTTCTGAAGCAAGATTTTCTGTCACTGTAGAGCGAGGCATCAATACTGAACTTTCAGTGAGTGATCTGAATTTCAATGCGATTGAGTCAGAAGGAAAAGCGTTGATCGTCCGTGGCCAAAAAGGCGAACTGAGTTATGAGGTAGAAAGTGGTCATAACTTGATTCGTGTTGATGAGAACGGTTCGGTATATTCATTAGGTTCAGTTGGTCAGGCATCGGTGCTGATTACTGATTCAGGTAACGACTTTTACTTGCCGAAACAAGTTCGCGCTACGGTTAAGCTGCATGCAGTAGCTCCGGGGCAATTACAGTTCGCTTTGCTTGAAGACGAGTATCGAGAAGGGTTGACGTTAGAACCAGTGCGTCTAGATAAAGCTCAAACGCAACGTATTTCTTACAAAATTATAAATAGCGTACCAGACAGCAAGGTGGCCGAGTTGCTAGACCCTGAAACGGGTTTACTTCTTGTTCATAATGTTGGTCGATTAACGGTTGAAGCGACTGCAACTTACAGCGACGCGTTTCTGGATAAACAGCAAACAGCGCAATTTTTTGTGGATGTAAAACAAGGCAAGCGTCAAGAAATCAGGGCAGCGGATATCGTCACAACTTATGAGGAAGGTGGACGAATTTTCCCTAAGGTGACGAACGCCTACGGTGACTATGAGCTGAGAATCATTCGTGGTGAAGACGTTGTCGCTAAAACTGAAAATGGTGAAGCATTACTGATCAAAGGTGTTGGTGCTGCTGAAGTGGAAATTTACGAGCATGACATGCGTAATTATCCTGCAAGCAAAACTCGCTTTGATCTTGAAGTTAATCGCGCGCCTCATCCCGTTATAAAAGACATTGAAATGCCGCTTACCTATCAACCAAATCTTTCAATCCCTCTGGCGTTTAAAGGGCAAAAAGGTAACGTAAATCTAGTTAGCAGCTTACCTAATGGCTTACGAATGACTGACGGCAAGTTGGAGGTAGTGACTGCGGGTGAGTACGACCTTAAGTTTGAAGACGATGGTGGGGAGTTCTACCAACCTATTCAATTTAATGTCGTCATTAAAGTTGCAAAGGCTGAAGGCCAACCCATGGCAACGCACGATTATGACGTTGTATACAGCAACAAATACAGTTTTGATCTTCACCGTGATTTTGGTTTGAGTGCTGACGAGCAAATTGAGATTGTAGATAACACCGCACCAGATGTTGTCGGTGGTTTTAGTGAAGGACGTCTCCATGTGTATAAAGCGGGTAAAGCGACGCTAACTGTGCGCAGAAAAGAGAGCGCGAATTATACCGTTGGTCCTGATCAAAAAGTCTACGTGACAATTTTGAGTGCGCCGAGCCGAATTGAAGTTCAATCCGATGTGGAAGAGATTTGGAAGGTTGGCCAAACATTTGTTGCGCCGAAAATCTCTGGTACGGTTGGGGAAGTTACGTACCGATTTGCAGACAACGCAGCAACAGATGTGGTTTCCTTAAACAGCCAAACGGGTGCCATGCAAATTCTTAACGCGGGTAGCACAAAAATTATTGTTTCGGATGCGGGGGACGACAAAGTGGATCCGGGTGAAAGTGGTTTCTCGGTCACGATTAAACAAGGCACAAACCCTGTATCGGTTACTTACCCAACGGTAGAATTCTCCGCTGGTAGTGTTATCTCACCAGTGATGAGTGGTGGGACTGCGAAGGCAAGTTACCGTCTTATTAACCAAAAAGATCCTGTGGTCGAGCTAGTTTCCCCTGATACGGGGCGTTTGAAGATTTTGCACGCAGGCGAGTACCAAGTAGAGGTTACTCTTACTGGACGCAACTACAAAGCTAAAACAATCGTCGTAAATGGCACTATTAACAAAGCGAAGCACCCTGGTTTAAGTACTTCTACAATGAAGGTGGAATTTGAACCATTTAAAAAGGTTAAGCTAGATTTTGGTACACCAATAGGAAAACGCAGCTATCAAATATCCGGCTCAACAACTAACGGTGTCGCTTCATTAGATGTTGATAAGGAAGAGCTGACGTTACTTGACCTCCCACCAGTAAAAAGACGTTGGATTTCTCTCGACGTTTCGGAAGGAGAATCTCGAGATTACGAAGAGCTGGAAAGTAAGAATGTTCAGGTTTTTATAAGCTTCGCTGACAAAGGTGTTGCGGATCAATATGAATTGTTTGAGAAAGAACAAACGGTGTTGATTAGTACTCTGAATAAGCTTGAATTTTCCAATTTAGAAGAAAGTGAGTTTGGTTTGATGAACGTTCGTTCAGTGCGTGAGCCAACGGACGAAGAATTGAAATTATACGGCAAAGGTAAGGTTGCGAAGCTTATATTTAAGCCGGTGGGTAACGATGACCCAACTCTAATAAAAGCTGCGTGGGTACATGTGGCTCGATTTGATGGATGTACATCAGAACTGTTCGAAGATGATCTCAAGCCTTTTGAAGCAATTGACTACGATGACTCAGGATACTGCACCAGCGGCAGCACGATTCGTATGACTCGGTTCTTAATAATTGATGACTCGAAGATGGAAAAGGTAGAGTATGAGTTAGTAGCACCTGTGATTACTTACCGTCGTGGGGTTCGTGAATTTTTAGCAACGAATAAAGGTGGATTCTATGCCGACCCAAATGTCATTTACGGGAAAGGCGAATATGGTTACCCGAAATCACTTTACGAATGGTCGGTTATTAACATGAAGTATCAACCAAATTAATCATCGTTTGATACCCATTAAAAAAGGAGTGCGGAACAGCACTCCTTTTTTCGTCTGGCGAACACGAGCTATTTCGTGTAGCGCATCACCCCTTCTTGCACGGCGGTCGCCACTAAGTGACCTTGCTGGTTGTATATTTCGCCACGGACCAACCCACGAGTATTGCTCGCCGTTGGGCTCTCTATCGCATATAGAAGCCATTCATCCATCTTAAACGGACGATGGAACCAGATAGAGTGGTCAATGGTGGCCACTTGAAAGTTAGGCGTCATTAATGAGACTTCATGTGGATGCATTGCTGTCACAAGGAATCCCCAATCGGATGCGTAGGCCAGAAGGTACTGGTGAATTAGCTGATTCTCTGGCATTTCACCATTAGCACGAATCCAAAGGTACTGTTTGGGTTCTGCTTTTTTGGGCTTCAAAGGGTTGATAACCGTAACGGGGCGAGTTTCGATTGGCTTTTCCCCGCAAAATGTTTTGCGTAAGCGTTTGGGTAGAAATTCTGCAATATGGCTTGCGAGCTCACTCTCTGAGGCAAAGTTTTCTGGACCAGGGATATCTGGCATTTCTTTTTGATGATCAAACCCAGGTTGATCGCCATGGTAGGATGCGGTTAGGTAAAAAATAGGGCGTCCATTTTGAATTGCTTTTACGCGTCTAGTGCTAAAGCTACGGCCATCTCTCAGATTTTCTACATCATAAATAATAGGTTTTTCTGGATCGCCAGGGTACAAAAAATAGCTATGGAAGGAGTGTACCGTGCGTGTTTCTTCAACGGTGTAGCGCGCAGCAGAAAGCGCTTGCCCAATTACTTGACCGCCATAAACTTGAGGCAAACCTAGGTTTTCACTTTGGCCACGAAACAAGCCTTCTTCTAATTTTTCGAGTTGTAGTAGGCTGAGCAATTCTCGTAGTGGTTTACTCATTGTGTCTCCTCACCGTTGTCTTTCATTCCAAGTTACCTCAACAGCCTCACTCTTGTGAAGTGGCATAGTTAAGAACTATTGAGTAACTTAGAAATAGTATTGTTCCAATTATGAAACAAAATCAATTGTTTGATAAATTCTAACTCAGTCAAACTATTGTCAAATAAAGTGACAGGAAGCAGACAGTTTTATATTCCAGACCTATAATTGCTTCGGTTTAATACTCTTTTCGAGGAATATATGAAAAAAACACTACTACTTGTTACTTCTGTACTCTTTGGGGCTGCGTTAGTGGGTTGCCAAACTTCTCAAAATACAGAAATGGAATCTACAGAAGCGTCAATGAAGACGATTACAGGTACAGTGGCTTATCGCGAGCGGATTGCCTTGCCACCAAACGCAGTGGTTACTATTGCGTTAGAAGATGTGTCCTTGGCGGATGCGCCAGCAAAAGTGTTGGCGAAACAGACATTCGAAACAGAAGGTAAGCAAGTTCCTCTTTCTTTTGAGTTGAGTTACGACAGCAATGAAATCAAACCAAACCATCGTTACAGCGTTCGTGCTCGCATTGAGGTAGATGGAAAGCTGCGTTTTATCAGCGACACACATAACGGTGTTATTACAGATGAAGCACAAACTCACCAATTAGATATTCGTCTAGTTGGAACACGTTAATACGACGTACTGAGAACAAAAAATGGCAGCTTAAGGCTGCCATTTGTATTTTTTAAGTGAAGTTTTGCCAACTTCCGATACTTCAATCCCTTCTGCTTCTAATTTCTTTTTTTGTCGCTCTAAGTCTCTGCCTTTTAAAGATATTTTTCCTTGGCTATTTACCACTCTAAACCAGGGGAGTTTGCTGCCTTCTGGTAGGTTACCCAGTGCTTTACCAACATGTCTCGCATAGCCCGGATAACCGGCCATTTTTGCAATTTCCCCATAGGTGGAGACTTTTCCTTTTGGAATTTGGTGAATTACAGCAAAGATTTGCGCTAAAAATTGGTCCATACTCAAAAGTGTCTATTTTGGATTACTAAGGAATGGTAAACCATTGGACTTGTATATTGCTAACGGTTCTTAACCCTTGTGTTGCCAGCGACTCACTTTGAAGAATTACATTTTCTGTTCTTTAGTGTCGTTGGTTGATGAGCCTTAAACAGCATGAAGCAAACGCAAGCTAAGCTTGAATCTAGACCCTCTCAACGACTTTCAATCCCAGTTTTTGCCGTTGAGTTACCAAGTAGGTGGGGAAGCCAGGAGGCGCTATGATTTTATCGACACTTCAATTTTTCGTTACGACCTTACTCGCTGTTGTCTGCGTTCGGGCGATGAGTTTGAGCGAGGGTGACATTCCCGTTCTTGCACTTATGATCCCCGCGCTGTGGGTTTTGCCACAAGGTGGGTTCGCTGGCTTAGTATTACTGGGCGCGATGATGGCTTTTGGTGCGACACTCTCAATGCAGCCAATTGCTTTGTCGGTTGGTGTTTTGATCCTTTTCCCACTTTTAATGGTGGTATTTTCTCGTAGAAGCTCTTTAGGTGTGTTGCTCACCGCTGGTCTTATTGTACTTACACTGCAAGTTGGTCTTATGGTCACACAGCAAGGCGGTAAGCTGGATGGGTCTGCTTGGGTTACAGTGGTTCAAACCATTGCTGTTATGGCGATGTGGTGGTCGGCTGCGCATTGGACGCCATCCAATAAACACAGCTGGTGGCCGTTGTTTTTGTTGCTCCCTTTGTGGATTGCAGGCCTACCGTACGCCGTTCTTATGGCGTTAAGTTTGACGGGAATGTTAGCGTCAATGGAAGCACTTGCGAAGCTTCAACATACCATTCGTTGGAGCAAATTATTATGTTGGACATTACCGACTGTGGGTTTTGCCGCCTTAGTCGTCAGCCCGACCACGGATGTGCCAAACCCTGTTTTCGTGGTTTGGATCTGTTTGTTAGGGACGGCTTGGATGACTGACTATATTTTACGTAGTAGCGATGAACAGGCTGAATTATGAGTTTTTAGTCAGGTAAAAAGTGACATGTGCGGCAGAGTATCGAATTGGTTGTGGAACAAAATGGAGATTAGTATATGTTCTTCATTTCATATTTACTACACTTCCAATAATAATAACCACAATATAAGTGGTTGATTTAAGATAAGTTTGTCATGACAACTTTTGCTCGAACACTGTTGCTTTTTGCATGTTGCCTCTTGAGTTTGAATGTAAAAGCCGAAGCCCCTTTAATTGCTCATTATAAAGTCGCGACTGAAGCGGATGATGTCGTCACTCGTGTTCTTTTCAATGCTGCTTCAAAGGAGTTTGGCTTTACCGTTCAATACGTGAACTACTCCAGCTTTAATGCCATTCTAAATTCAGTAGCGAATGGGGAAGCGGACTTTGCTGCGAATATCACTTACACACAAGAACGTGCTCAACGTTTTAGTTATTCCCGCCCAACAAATATCGAATATACCTACCTCTTTGGTTTAAAAGATTCGACGTTGAGTGACATTTCGCGTGTTGGCGTCCCCAAAGATACAGTTTATGCCCAATTACTTAAACAACACTACCCTGAGCTAGAACAGATCTCTTATCAAGGTCACGAACAAGCAGTAACACTGCTACGTTCAGGTGCTGTGGATGGCGTTGTCGATGCCATTAACCAGCTCAAGCCGATGCTGATGGAGGGGTTTGACGCCAAGATGCTCAATGATCAGATTTCGATAAAGCCCGTATCCATCATCAGTAAAAAAGATCATCATCTTGAAGAGTTGGACACGTTCGCTACGTTTATTCACGGGGAAGCGGTGCAAAAGCAGCTTCGCGAAGAAATTTCCCAGTATCAATTTGAATTAAGGCGAGCAGCGTTGCGTGATTCTATTCGTTTATTACCCCTTGATTTTAATGAACCAATACGGATTAAGCTCGAATCTATCTTTCCATATGTTGTATACAACGCAGATGGTAGTGTCGAAGGGATGACGGCTGATGTAGTCCTGAGAAGCTGTGAGATCTTGGCTTTAAACTGCTTGATCATTAGTGAGCCTGGTGAAAGCTGGGGTTCTATGTACCATGAGTTTATCCAAGGTAATTTCGAAATTTTGGCGCCGTTAACGGTCAGCCGTGAGCGGCGCGCATTTAGCTACTTTCCAAAGCCCCATTACGCGCCAGCATCGGTGATGGTCAAGCGTTTAGGTTACAAACCGAGCACATACTCTCATGTTTCACAGTTGATATCTGAGCGGATTGGCGTAGTTAAGGATGACTTTTTCGATCAAATGATGACGCAACTGTTACCGCTAAAAGAACTCAAACGTTATCGTACCCAACAAGAGCTCATTCAGGGGCTACTAAATGAAGAAGTCGATTACATTCCGATGGATACGGCGATGCTCAATCATTTTTTACGTCTCAGTGAATTGGTTCCGATAGAGCAGGATACCGCTATTGGCGAGTTTTATGAGTCACAACTCTCTGTTGGATTGGTCGCGAATGAAAAAGGAGCCATGCTTGCGCCTTTCTTCAGTCGAGCGATAGCGATGTTAGAAGTTGATAAGATCATTGCTCAGTACGATGTACGCCCAGATTGGCGTACCGCACTTGAATATGAGATTCGATTAGCGACGCAAACACAAGCTGTGTTTATCTTTGTATTATTGTTTGCTATTTGTGTTTCGCTTTATCTTTACCGTCAATCGAACACTGACAACTTAACAGGGTTAAGGAATCGTCGTGCGTTGCAAGTAAAGTATCGAAAAGGAGTAAACAAAGATCTATCCATACTTTACTTAGACATTAATCATTTCAAACGAATCAATGACACTTATGGTCATCGCGCTGGGGACGAAGTTTTACAACTACTGGCGCTAAAAATTCATTATGTCTGGTCGGGAAGATGTTATCGAATTGGAGGGGATGAGTTCATATTACTGGGTTATCCTACGCAAGCCGAGTTAACTAGAGCAATGAGAGAGCTCAGTAGAATCGATGTGAAAGGCAAATTATGTAGTGATTTGGAGTCTATAAGTATCTCTATTGGTTTCTCTGCAAAAAGGGAACGGCACATGAGCTTAGAGCAAGCGATGCATTTGGCTGATGAAGACATGTACATGAGTAAGCAGTCCTCACGGCACGACTCCTCTTATCGTGACTGCACGGTTTCATCATAAAGGAATGAATTGATCGAGTTTTGTTCAAACGGTAATGAAATGATGAAATTCAAGGTTTTTGCTCTTGCATTATGAGAGCTGATACTGAATAATTGCCCCATCGATTGAGGCAAGACCTCTCGAAAAGAATTATGGGGCTCTGGTCCTCTCGCAACAATAGCTCGTGAACTCGGTCAGGTCCGGAAGGAAGCAGCCGCAGCGTGTGACTTGTGTGCCGGGATGTGGCTGGGGTCCCACCCTTTGAAAGCCCTGCGTTATCGCAGGGCTTTTTTCGTTTTTGAGCCTTCTTTTATTTTGGCTACGCTTGGTGTTCAACGTCTTCTGATGATCAAGCTTCTTGAGGTTATTTAGGTATAATTTATAATCTCATCCGCTCGATACCGAACTTTCGTGAAGATTGTTTAGGGTACACTCGCCGAATAACCATTTTCACCTGGGATACTTTAATGATTTCAAAAAACCAATTAAAACTGCTTCGTGCTTTAGGTCAAAAGAAACAGCGTAAAGCGCATGGCTTATTCCTAGTTCAGGGTGAAAAGAACGTACTAGAGCTAGCAAGTAGTTCATTGAAGGTGAAGCAGGTTTTTGCAACAGCGGCATTTCTCGAACAAAATGCTGGTACGCTAAATCGTTTTGATTGTGTTGAAGCATCGCTTGATGAATTGACCAAAGCGAGCACGCTTGTGAGCAATAATGCGGCCATTGCTGTGGTTGAAATTCCGAGTGTAAAAGAGCCTCAAGCGAAAGGCTTGATGATTGCGCTAGATGGTGTATCCGACCCTGGTAATCTAGGTACGATTATTCGTGTTGCAGACTGGTATGGCATCAAGCACATTATTGCGAGTACAGATTGTGCTGATCCTTATAATCCTAAAACGATCAGTGCGACCATGGGCAGCTTTGGCCGCGTACAAGTGAGTTTGGTGGATTTGCCAAGTTACTTGGAACACGCCAAATTGCCAGTATATGGCGCGTTTTTGGAAGGAGAGAGCGTTCATAAAACGGATTTCGCTGCTGAAGGTATTTTGTTGATGGGCAGCGAATCTCATGGTGTGCGTGAAGCCGCAGCAAAATTCGTGACAGATAAGATCACGATTCCGGCGTTTGGCGGTGCCGAATCACTGAATGTCGCGATGGCGACTGGCATTATTTTAGACAACATGCGCCGCCAACATAGCTAACGCAACAATTACATAATAACAAAGCCAGTCAATTGACTGGCTTTGTTGTATTTTGCCTAGAAAAATCAGCCTGGCTGAATCTTGCGTTTAACGAAATACAGTGAATGTTGTTCGGTGAGTTAATTTTGTTTTAGTTCAATAGGCTGTGCCTATAAATAAAATTACTCCTTTCCATTTAGTAAAATCAGGAAATTAGGCGACACTTATCTAAAGGCCGCAATAAAATGCCCTTAAGGAGATAAGAATGCATTCATTAAAAGTAAAAGATTACATGACGTTGCAAGCGGTGACTTTCACGAAAGATATGTCACTTTCGGCAGCTTTAAACAAAGTAATGCAAAGTGTCACACTAGGTGGCCCTGTCATTGATGAAAATGAAAAAGTGGTTGGGTTTTTATCGGAGCAAGACTTATTAGATAAGTTGGTGAAAGCAAGTTATCACTGCCAAGATACACATACGGTACAAGAGTGTATGCATGATGATGTCTTATCTGTTTCTCCAGAAATGTCAGTAATTGAACTGGCTGACATGATGAAAGTTGGAACGCCGAAAATGTATCCAGTGGTGGATGGCAAAGGTAAGTTGGTTGGTGTTATCACAAGAAGAGACGTGCTGCGTGCCATAGGAATGACATTAAATGAGTGTTTTAAGCATCCCGTTTAACCTCTCTGTTTAAACTTTACGGAATATTGCTTTTAAACTGGTTTGGAAAGACGCTTCGGCGTCTTTTTTATTTTCTATCGCCGAACTGTACAAATTTATCTTGACCTTGGAGCTTACTCTAAGGTTTATCCTTAGCAATAGGTAAATCACCGATACCAATAAGGAAAAAATTATGTGTACAAAACATCAAGGTTGCCAATCTAGCAAAATCAAAACTGCGGTGCCGCTTGGTGCAAGCGAGTCATGCTGTGCGCCAGTAAAATCTTCGCTCAATATCTCTCAGGCCAGTGTTGATGTTTCTGAAAGCTCTTGCTGTAGTGGAGGAGGCTGCAGCGTTGACACAGGCGAGGAAGACGATCCCACAAGGGAGAGTAATTCCTCCGTTCGGAACGCTTGGCTTGTGTCAGGTATGGATTGCCCATCTTGTGCGCAAAAGCTTGAGAAAGCCATTACGTCTTTACAAGGCGTCAGCCAAGCCAAGGTTTTGTTTGCAACAGAAAAACTGGTCGTCGATTTTGATGGTCTAGAGCTGATAGCTACGATAGAGCAGACAGCCCAAAAAACGGGTTTCCCGCTCTTTTCACTTGATGCTCCAAAACCAAGCACTACAAAGAAAGGCTGGCTTGGCGTCATAAGAGACAACATCCAAATTCTCTCGATTGCTGGTGCAATGGCTACTGCGGCAGTAATTTCTAAGATCGACCCTCAAATAAGCGCTTGGTTATTCACTTTGACGTGTTTACTTGGTTTATACCCAATCGCGCTCAAAGCATTTAAGTTGGCGCGTAGCGGTACGCCTTTTGCGATTGAAACGTTAATGAGTGTAGCGGCGCTCGGCGCTTTATATTTAGGTGAAACCGCCGAAGCCGCAATGGTGTTATTGCTTTTCCTTATTGGTGAAAAGTTAGAAGCATATGCATCATCTCGCGCGCGAAGCGGTGTCCAGGCGTTAATGGACTTAGTCCCAGAAAATTCAATTTTAATTATTGATGGTGAACGCAAAGAAGTACCAGCTGCGCAGCTTAAACCAGGGGATATCATAGAAGTCGCACCCGGAGGTCGTTTGCCTGCCGACGGTGTTTTGCAAGATGCGCTTGCGAGTTTTGACGAAAGTGCGTTAACGGGAGAATCTGTTCCCGTTGAACATCAAACCGGTGGCAAAGTGATGGCCGGGGCTGTGGTTGTCGATAAAGTGGTTCGTTTACAGGTGACTTCCCGTCAGGGCGAGAATGCGATAGATCGAATTCTTCATTTGATTGAAGAAGCAGAATCCCGTAAGGCACCATTAGAACGCTTTCTTGATAAATTTAGCCGTTGGTATACGCCACTAATGATGTTGGTGTCTCTGATGGTTATCGTTACGCCGCCATTACTATTTACCCAACCGTGGGAAACGTGGATCTATCGAGGACTCGCCCTGCTGTTGATTGCTTGTCCATGTGCATTAGTCATTTCAACGCCTGCGGCGATCACTTCTGGCTTGGCGGCAGCGGCTAAGCGGGGCGCATTGATCAAAGGTGGAGCGGCGCTTGAGTTGCTTGGCAAGGTTGAGTCTGTCGCATTTGATAAAACTGGGACACTGACGCAAGGTAAACCAGAAGTGACCGACGTCTTTGCTTTTGATATGGATGAAGACAAGTTACTTAGCCTAACTGCGTCAATCGAGGTTGGTTCAAGTCATCCTCTAGCGGTTTCTTTAGTTACCAAAGTGCAAGAGCAGGGGCTTACTATTCCTGAAGCGTTGGATAAAACCGCGCAAGTAGGCTCTGGTGTCACTGGTTACGTCGATGGAAAAATGGTCCAAGTGGTCACGCCTTCAAAGGCAGACTTTCCACTTTCTCAAGAAGCCAAAGAGCAAGTGGTTACGTTGGAACAACAAGGTAAAACGGTTGTCATTGTTCGTTACGATGACGAGGTCATTGGCGTGATCGCATGGCAAGATACATTGCGCTCAGATGCCCAGCAAGCCATCGCAATGTTGAAGGAACTTGGGGTCACGTCGGTGATGCTAACGGGTGACAACCCGAGAAGTGCAGAAGCAATGGCAAATAGAATAGGCTTGGATTATAAAGCGAGTTTGTTACCTGCAGACAAGGTGCATTACGTCGAGAAACTATCACAACAACATACCGTTGCGATGGTGGGAGACGGTATCAATGATGCTCCAGCCATGAAAGCTTCGAGCATTGGTATTGCGATGGGAGGCGGTACGGATGTTGCGCTCGAGACTGCTGATGCGGCGTTAACACACAACCGTTTGATTGAGCTACCTGCCATGATAGAACTGTCGCGTGCGACGCTAAGTAACATTCGTCAGAATGTCGCGTTAGCGCTAGGTTTGAAAGGTGTATTCTTAGTGACAAGTTTACTTGGTGTTACTGGGTTGTGGGTTGCTGTATTAGCCGACAGTGGTGCAACAGCACTGGTGACATTGAATGCGTTGAGATTACTTCGTTTTGAGTCCAAGCAGATCAAATAACTGACCTAACCATTGATCCCACTCATTAATAGCCCGAGGCATTCGTGTATCGGGCTTTTTTTAACCGAATTCACCTGATGCGATCAGACGTTTTTCTCGTCCTTGAAATCACGCATTGCTATGCAACAAAATGATATAATGCCCCTTAAAGTGTGATCAATACCAGTTTTGTTTGAAATTTCATTTTCATTACATTTTGTCATTGTGATTGTGATCACTCTATGTTGGTGAAAGGTTCGCTACAGTGCATCTGTACCCAATAACTGATTAATGAGCTTATTGTTCATAAAATAAGCCACAATAAGGAGCGACTTATGTCTCAAGCTGTATTCCATTTAGGTGTTACTGAAGCTGATCTTAATGGTGCGACTCTAGCGATCATTCCTGGTGACCCAGCGCGTGTTCAAAAAATCGCAGAACAAATGGAAAATCCAGTATTTCTAGCAAGCCATCGTGAATACACGCTATACCGTGCAGAGTTAGACGGTAAACCTGTTGTGGTTTGTTCTACAGGTATTGGTGGTCCTTCTACCTCTATCGCAGTTGAGGAATTGGCACAGCTTGGTGTTCGTACTTTCCTACGTGTTGGTACAACGGGTGCAATTCAACCACATGTAAACGTGGGTGACATGATCGTAACGACGGGGTCAGTTCGTCTTGACGGTGCGAGCCTACACTTCGCTCCTATGGAATTCCCAGCAGTTGCTGACTTTGAAGTAGCAACCGCAATGAAAGCAGCAGTAGAAGAGTCTGGCGCTACAGTTCACATGGGTGTGACTGCATCAAGCGACACGTTCTACCCTGGTCAAGAACGTTACGATACGTTCTCTGGTCGTGTTGTTAAGCGTTTCCAAGGCTCTATGCAAGAATGGCAAGACATGGGCGTACTTAACTTCGAGATGGAGTCTGCAACACTGCTAACAATGTGTGCGAGCTCTGGTTTAAAAGCGGGTTGTGTGGCAGGTGTTATCATCAACCGTACACAAAAAGAGATTCCAGATCATTCAACTCTGAAAGAGACGGAAGCGCGTTCAATTAAAGTGGTTGTAGAAGCAGCGCGTAAAATGCTTTAAGCCGCTATAGTTGGCATTTAAACAAACAGAAAAAACCAGAGGCTAACCTCTGGTTTTTTTCTACTTATAGAAATGCGTACAGCTAAAATTTAGGTATAAAAAAGCAGCATTAATGCTGCTTTTTATCGTTGTGAATTTTAGCTTTTCTTAATGGCACTAGATCTCGTCTGAACCGCCCGCGTCTTTAAACCAAGCCGTTAAGTGCGTTCTTAAATCTTTAAGCTCATCAGGGCCAATCAGGGCTAGCCCTAAGTCTTCAGCACGAGTAATGTCATTGTGACGAAGAGGACGGAAGCTCACCAACATTGCGCGCGCTTGTAAGCCACCTAATAGATCGCGAAGCGATTCTAACTTATATAAAGTATCGTCGCCGTCATCTCTCATGCCTTTGGTTTTGCACTCGATTATGTGCAGCTTGTTGTTTACAACTGTTGCGACATCTAACTCATTGCGTACTTCACTTTCACCAAGTTTGCGATAAACCTGAACATTTAACGATCGATCTTGGATCGTCGGCATGGTGTCTTGGATTTGCTTCACGGTGCTGTGAACCAAAGTTTCTAACCACTCACCGTTTGAAAAGCGTCGAGCATCTTCATCTGCAAACGTTAAAACGCCATTCTCATAGGTGGCGATTTCTGCTTCTACTAAATCTGAAAGCAACATGTTGAGCTCACGGTAGCCCTGCTGTTTTTCGGAGAGCTCGACATCAAGCTTTTGTTCTTTGCGGCATGTGGTTGCAAGGTAGTTAAGTGTTGCTAGACCTGGCCCAAGCTCAAGCGCATTTGAGGCCCATCGTTCACCAAGTTCATACAATTTTTTATCAAGAAGAGGTGGTAAATCAACGTGGTGAAACTCGCCGCGTGCACCAAAGATAGTGAGGTAATCTGCAATCGTAATGTGATCTTCGACTTGGGTATCTTCTTTGCCATCAGGGTATAACCAACAAAGCTTATCGCTACTAGGCTCAACCACAAAAATTGGCCAGCGATAGGTACGGAAAACTTCGTACACCGACAACAAGCGATGACGAAGACCACAGCTCGCGTTCAATTTTACATCTTCGCCGCGTTCATGGAGATCTTTTGCCAGTTTTTGAATTGCTTGTTTGATCAGAGATGTATTAACAGCGGATGGAATTTCAAAAAATTCAGAAGTAATTTCTCGTTGATCTAAAACGGCACTCAGTCGGTCAAATATATCTAACTGGCTCTTGTCTCCGATGAAGACGATATGTGTGCTTAGCGTACGATTATCTAATAGAGGAGTGACCAATCTCACTGGGTCTTGGTCGATAATACCAACATGAACAGCCATAGATTTTCCTTTTTATGAGGCCGCTCGAAAAGAGTTGTGCAAGGGGATGAGCTGGCCTTATTAATCATATGTAGACATGGCCGACAAAAAACAAGGGCGACTTAACAAAAAGTCGCCCTTATACAGTTGATTGCACTAATTAATACTCTTAATTATAAAGTATTTATAACTTAAAGCGGTGGACCAATTCATTTTGCTGATGAGCCAAGTGGGTCAGTGATTCACTGGTTTGTGCGATACTCGACATGGCTTGGAAACTTTCATCGGCGATGCTGTTGATATCTTCAATACTGCGAGCAATGTCTGTTGATGTTTCACTTTGCTCTGCTGCTGCTTGTGAAATGTGCGTACTCATTTGGCTGATCTCAATGATTAGCGCCTGGATCTCTTCCATTGAGCTGTTCGCTTTTGATGCTTGCTCAACCGACATCTCCATATCGCTCATACAGCTTTGTATGACTTGGTTCGCCGATTGCGAGCTAGATTGCAGATTACTGATCATGGATTCAATTTCAGTGGTTGATTGAGTCGTTCTTGATGCGAGTACTCGTACTTCATCTGCCACTACCGCGAAGCCGCGACCTTGTTCACCAGCGCGAGCCGCTTCAATTGCCGCGTTCAATGCCAGTAGGTTGGTTTGCTCCGCAATGTTGCGGATCACATCAAGGATAGACCCAATTTGACCACTCATTTTTTGTAGCTCAGAAACTGCGGAGACCGATTCGTTCAAACGTGTTTCTAGTTGATTAATGGTTGAGATATTACTGCTCATAACATTTCTACCTTCTTCAGAGGCAGATTCGACGCGTTGCACCATTTCTAACGAGCCTTGCGCACTTTGCGCGACTTCCTGCACTGAATGAGACATTTCTGTCATCGCGGTAGCGACGTTTGCTGTTTGTTCGCGTTGAGAGCTCAATTTAATTTGTGCTTGCGAAGAGGTGCATTCGTTGGTTGTCGCGGTTGACGATAGGTTTTCTGACGCTTCGTTGAGTTTCACCAAGATCTCGTGAAGGTTGTCGGCGAGTGAGTTAATGTGTCCACTCACACGGCTGAATTCGTTGTTATAGCGAATGTCGATACGCTGTGTCATATCACCTTCAGTCAGGCTTTCTAACACTTTTAGAATACGAGTCAACGGTTCGCGAACGCTTTGTGCGATGTGGTAGCCAATCGCTGTCGCGAGTAAAACGACAATAACGCCAATGATGATGGCTTTCGTTACACCCGCCGAATATATGTCACCTGCGTCTGCCAATGATTCATTGAGCTTATCTGTTGCGGTTGTCGTGAATTGCTCAAGAATCGCCATGGTTGAATCCACTTTATTTGCTAGGTTGGCGATATTGTTATACAAAGCGGTGCGAGCATTGAGGTAATTATTATGTTGGTCTAGCACACCGCCACGCATACCAACGTCACGAGTAAATTGCTCTACAGATTCGCCAAAAGCTTTTTCTAGCTCAGGAAGCTGAGTCACCAACCCGCGGAATGCGTAATTCAAGTGCGTTACTGCTTTGCGGTTTTTAGCTACGGCTTGCGTAACAAACTCAGGGTTGGAACTGGCGAGGGCATCAGAGGTAATTACTTCGGCATCTTTTAACTTGATAAAGTAGCTCTTTGCCATGACTTTGACAGAAATGCTGGTTTGATCTGCCACATATTCTTTAAGACCAACCGACAGTTCGGTATTCAGTTTTTGGAAGCGGCGTGAGGATTTTTGCACTTCTTCTTGAGCCGCGAACATTGCTTCGTAGTTGTCCATGGCCTCTAGAGCTTCTGTAAAATAGCTCTGCTCTAACGTTTTTAACTGTGAAAACGGTTCGGCAAGAGAAGGGTAAATTTGGCTTGCGGTTTTCAGTTGAGCCAATGTGGATTCGAAGCGCTGTTGAGATCTAGCAAATTCCTGACGCATTTCATCCATGCGTTGTTTATTCTCTGTTGTCAGGAAGTCTTTAAATGATTTGTCGGCAGAAAGCAGCTCAACACTGGTTTGATTAGATAACGATACCAACGGTAGGGATGATTTAGAAACCGTGCCAAATTTTCCGTGAATATCACTCATTCCTCCCATCATAATGGCAATTGTGACGGCAAATAGGATGATGATCAGTGCAAAGCCGGCATACATCCTTTTAATAACTGAACCTCGCATAAGTGAGCTTCCTCTCCCAAAAATAGACAAGCTACCCAAGTATTTTTGAATTTACTTGGGTATAAAAATAATAATTGTCTTAAAAAAGTAACAAAATTCATTGGATTGTATTCAGTTTGTGATGCGCATTTTATGACGCACACGACAAAAAAAGCTTCGTTAATTAGCATTTGATTAATAATGTTAAGTGAACACTGTTTTTATTGAGCTCCGCTTTTGGTTGGCGCATACTAATTGGGGTCTAATTACGTTTATAAAATGGAGTCCTCATGGCGGAAGAAACGATCTTTAGTAAAATTATTCGCAAGGAAATCCCTGCCGATATCCTTTATCAAGATGATTTGGTGACTGCGTTTCGCGACATTAACCCTCGCACACCAAGCCATATTCTCATTATTCCGAATAAACTGATCCCAACAACGAATGATGTAGAAGCTGAAGATGAAGCAATGATGGGGCGTTTGTTCACTGTTGCTAGAAAGTTAGCGAAAGAAGAAGGTATTGCTGAAGACGGCTATCGCCTGATCGTTAATTGTAATCCACATGGTGGCCAAGAGGTTTACCATATTCACATGCACCTACTAGGCGGCCGCCCTCTAGGTCCAATGGTATTGAGCTAAGCTTTTAAAAGTGGGTGGCGATTCACCCACTTCTTTTTCCTGTCGAATGACACATTTGTGGAGATAAATGTGAAACTAGGTGTAAAGCTGTTAGGGCTGATGAGCTGGGCTTTAATGGCCTCTGGCTGCGCGAATTTATCTGCGGGCAATCTGTTTAGCCATTACAGCAACCAGAATCAAGAAGTTTATCAAGCCGTTGTTGCAGGGGAATATGCCAAAGCAAAACAACTTCAATCAAGTCAAGTGGGTGGCGAGATACTTGGCAATTTTGAAAAAGGTCGTATCTCTTTTCTTGCTGAAGATTACCCGACAAGTTTGAATGCGCTAGAAAGCAGCGATCGTGCCGTACGTGTTCAACAAGATCGAGCGACGATATCTGTGTCAGACACGGCAACGAGCGTCGGCTCTCTCGCAGTGAACGACAATCTCCAAGACTATCATCCCGCCGATTACGAACTTGGCTTTTTGCACCTGTATCTAGGACTAAATTACTTACAGAAAAACGATTTAGAAGGAGCACTAGTTGAAGTGCGTCGAGCTAATCAAGTTCAGGAAGCGGCAAGAAAGGCGCGTGAAAAAGAGCTAAAAGCAGCAGAGAAAGACCTTAACAAGCAAGGCATGTCTGCCAATTTAGGCAGTGTATTAGCGAACTACCCTGATGCTGGTAAAAAACTAAGCGCGGTACAAAATGGTTATCTGTTCTATCTTTCTGGCTTGTTATATGAAGCGTCGCGAGACTTAAACAGTGCTTACGTTGATTACCGACGAGCACTCGCTGTAATGCCAGACAACAAGCAAGTTGTAGAAAGCACCTTATACGCTGCTAAGAAGTTAGGCATGCGTGAAGACTTGCGCATGCTAGAGAAGCGGTATGGCAAAGCACCTTCTGGATTAACTCAGTCACAAGGGCGAGTCATCGTTATTGATGAGCAGGGTGTTGTTGAGGCGATGAAAGGGTGGCGTATTGATTTACCGATTTACGACAGTCGCGATAATGGCGCGATTTATTCGTTGGCGCTTCCTTATTATCAGAACCGAGGTGCTCAACGTTTTAGCGATGTTGTTTTAAATGGTCAGGTATTGCCTTCCAGTACGCTGGTTGATGTTAATGCGATGGCGCAAAACGATCTTAATGAACGCCTTACTACAATAGTGATCCGTCAAGCTCTTCGTGTTTGGGCAAAAGATCGAATCCGAAAAGAGGCGGCGAAAAAAGGCGATGATGTGGGCAACATACTTTTCAATGTATGGAACACATTGACCGAACAGCCAGATACGAGAAGTTGGCAAACATTGCCAGCGCAAGTGAAAACGGCTTCAAAAATCGTGAAACCGGGAACACAAAGTTTAAACTTGGGTGATCAAACCTACCAGTTTGAAGTGCCTGCACAGCAGACTACATTGGTATGGGTATCTCGTCAGGGAGCACACTCAACCGTGTGGCATAAACAGCTAGGGAGACTGTAATGAAAGCATGGCTTGTTTGTTTAGCAATGGCTATTGGTTTAGTTGGATGCGCCGAAAACACGGCTGGTATTCGAATTGATGGCCAAACGCAAAAAGTATTCTTTAATGATAACGTTTTAGGTAGTCGCTTATTAGTTGACAACATCACCACCACTTACGTTGATGATCGCCCACGAGGAGTCGTGCAGTTGAGTAGCAATTACAAAGGTGATCAGCACATTCTTTACCGATTTTATTGGTATGACAACAATGGTTTAGAAGTGAATACCAAACCTGGTCCGTGGCGAAAAATGATTGTGCGAGGATTTGAGCAAGTCACGTTATCTGAAGTTACTGTGAATCCAAATGGCACAAAATTCCGTGTGCAAATTAGAGAAGCACAAGACGATTAATCTTAACGGCTCTGCCGAAGCTGCCGCGCTAACGATGCGCTGGTATTGAAAAACTAAGGAACTCTCATGAAAAAAAGTATTATTGCTCTTTTAGGTCTTGCCGTCATTTTAGGTGGCTGTTCTAACAAAGTCTCTTACGGCGATGCGCAAGCAACAGAAACCACGACTATCGATTTTGGCTCAACAGATTTACAAAAAATCGCGGCTGAAATGGTGGATAGCATGATGATGTCGGGCTCTGTAGCAGCAATTACTCGTGACCAACGTCCTATCGTTTTTGTTGAGCGAATTAAGAACAAAACCAGTGAACATATTGACACTGAATCCATTACTGACACGATCTCTACTAAGATGTTGAACTCAGGTAAGTTCCGTTTTGTTGATATGGATCGTGTTGAGTCTGTGCGTGAACAACTTAACTTCCAAAACACGGATGAGCTTGTTAACCAAAGCACAGCGATCCAATTTGGTAAAATGGTTGGTGCTCAATACATGCTTTACGGCAACCTATCTAGCATTGTGAAAAATGCAGGTAGCGATAAAGATGTATACTACAAGATGACCATGCGCCTAATGGACCTAGAAACAGGTTTGATTGAGTGGGCGGATGAAACTGAAATTCGTAAAGCGCAATCTAAGAGCCTATTCGGTCTTTAATCGAACAGGGTGGAGAAGTCATCAATGGCATGGTTTTCTTGGCAACAAGCAAAACAGTTAGATCCGAGTCTTAATGCTCTCGATGGCTTCTTTACGGAGCCTCCGGTAAAAGTACAAACTGTTACCGGGGGGCTAACCAACCGCTGTTGGCGGTTGGAATCTTCTCAAGGCCTTGCATACATCTGGCGACCGACCAGTCATGTCTGCAAGGCTTTTTCAATTTCTCGTCACAATGAATATCAAGTGCTGAATGCAGTCTCTTCATTGGAAATTGGCCCCAAGCCAGTTTTTATTCATGAGCAAGGGTTGCTGGTGGAATGGATAGAAGGAGAGGCACTGACGGAATCAGGCTTAGCACTAAGCGATTTATTATCCATTGCGGCGAAGATTCATCAATATCCGATAAGCGCAATTCCTTTGGTTCCATTTTCATATATTTCTCGCATCGATCATTATTGGCTTGAGCTTGATGGTCAGTATGTGGGTACGGAGTTTGATGCTTTGTACATGAAGTGGCGCACGGAACCGAACGTTGAACCTGTTCCACTTGCCCTATGTCACTTCGATCTGGGGTGTTATAACCTAGTGCGAGGAGAGAATGGGGTGAAAGTCATTGATTGGGAGTATGCCGGGATTGCTGACCCTAGGCTTGATTTGACCTTAACTATTCAGGTCGCGAATTCGCCTGTGGAAGAAGCGGTAAAGCAGTATTGCCAAATTCGAGGTATCGAAGATGTGTCTCTTTGGCTGAGAGGTGTACATGCTTGGCAACCAAGAACCTTGGTGATGGCGATGCTCTGGTATCTACTTGCCTATAAATTGTGGGGAAATGAACAATACTTAAACAGTGCGTATGAGTTGAAAGGCTCATTGTGTATGGAAGATCACTGTTTTGAGAACTCGTGATATTTTCCCCTTTAACAGTAAGGAAATAGTGGTAGTTTTAATAAAAGTACCAGATACACACAGGGAGAGGTACAGATGATTATTTACTTACACGGCTTTGACAGCACAAGCCCGGGTAACCACGAAAAAGTTCTTCAACTGCAATTTATCGACGACGACGTTCGTTTTATCAATTACAGCACCCTTCACCCAAAGCACGACATGCAACACTTGTTAAAAGAAGTGTCTAAAGTTATCGATCAATCTGATGACCCAAACCCGTTAATCTGTGGGGTAGGTTTAGGTGGTTACTGGTCTGAGCGAATTGGTTTTCTATGCGGTATCAAGCAAGTGATGTTCAACCCGAACTTGCACCCAGAAAAAACGATGGCTGGTCGAATCGATCGCCCAGAAGAGTATGAAGATATCGCAACAAAATGTGTTGATCAGTTCCGAGCGAAAAATCAAGCGCACTGCTTAGTGATTCTCTCTAAAGATGATGAAGTGCATGACAATTCGAAAACGGCAGCTGAGTTAGAAAAACACTATCAAATCATTTGGGATGAAACTCAGTCTCATAAGTTCAAAAAAATCTCTCATCATTTACAAGCGATAAAGGCATTTAAAAATACTTACTAATGTTGAGTGTAGACAGTAAAGCGGCGTTTTTATCGGCTGCTTTGCTGCGATTCCTTCTCTTGAGTATGCCGAGCCACTGTCTCTTTGAAAGGCACATTTTCTTGGTTTAACGCTTTGAATATTGTGTTCTCCTTACCGTTTTCTTACTTCCCTCCTATGTAGCACGAACACCTTGTTGTAGAGTAGTCGAAAAGTAGTCAATCCGTACTCGTTACACGGATTTTGGTTGCCTTCAAAGTTGGTCTCTATATAATGAACCGGACTAAAATAATTTGATAAATATCAAAAAAAATTGAGAGCGAGTAATAAACTTGCCCAAAAACTTCTGGCGCCGTATGCGTACCAGATAAACATGCCAAACCCTGACAAGTCATTGATAGATAAAGAATCAAAGTGGGTGGTAGTTTTTTAATCCAAGTAATTGAGACACCTCTAAGAACCAAGAATTCATCGGTTGGATGGATGCCACAAATGTTTGTGAGTCATGCATCGAGCTGAACCCCATATATTCATTTTTGTAGAGGAAAATCATTGTGACACGCATTATCGTTGTAGGCGGCGGTGCAGGTGGTCTTGAGTTGGCAACTAAGCTTGGTCGAACTCTAGGTCGCAAAAACCGTGCGCAAATTACGCTAGTCGATCGAAAAGCGAGCCACTTGTGGAAGCCATTATTGCATGAGGTTGCTACAGGTTCTTTGGACGAAGGAGTAGATGCACTGAGCTACCGAGCTCATGCAAAAAACCACAGCTTCGACTTCCAAATGGGTAGTCTTCAAGACATCGACCGTGAACGTAAAGTTATCATCTTAAGTGAGCTTAAAGACGAACACGGTGAACTTCTTATGCCAAGCCGTGAGCTAGAATACGACATTCTAGTGATGGCGATTGGCTCGACATCAAACGACTTCAACACGCCTGGCGTTCGTGAAAACTGTATTTTCCTAGACAGCCCTGAGCAAGCACACCGTTTCCGTACAGAAATGAACAACGAGTTCCTAAAGCTGCACGCGAAAAACGGTAACGGTACGGTCGATATTGCGATTGTTGGTGCTGGTGCAACTGGCGTTGAACTATCAGCTGAGTTACATAATGCTGTTAAAGAGCTGCGCACTTATGGCTTCGGTGATCTTGATTCTAGCAAGTTGAACGTCAATCTGATTGAAGCAGGTGAGCGTATTTTACCAGCGTTACCTCCACGTATTTCTTCTGCTGCTCATCAAGAGTTGGTGAAGTTGGGCGTAAACGTGCGCACCGCCACTATGGTGACTAAAGCTGAAAAAGATGGCCTTACTACAAAAGATGGTGAGAAAATCCCAGCTCAAATCATGGTTTGGGCTGCAGGTATCAAAGCTCCAGACTTTATTAAAGATATCGCTGGCTTAGAAACGAACCGTATCAATCAGCTTGTAGTGAAAAACACACTACAGACAACACGAGATGATGACATCTTTGTTATTGGTGACTTAGCACAATGCACCCAGTCTGACGGTTCGTTCGTGCCGCCACGCGCTCAAGCTGCACACCAAATGGCAAGCCAGGCATTTAGTAACATCGTCGCGAAGATCAACGGGCGCGAGTTGAAAGACTATGTATATAAAGATCACGGTTCATTAGTGTCTCTAAGTCGCTTCTCAACCGTTGGTAGTCTGATGGGGAACCTAACTAAAGGGTCGATGATGGTAGAAGGCCGTATTGCTCGTGTCGTTTACATCTCATTGTATCGCATGCACCTAATGGCGTTGCATGGTGTATTCAAAACCGGTCTGATGATGCTCGTCGGCCGCATTAATCGCGTGCTGCGTCCAAACCTTAAGCTGCACTAAGGTTTTAAATCCACTCTGTGTGGATGTGTTGTATCTTAAAAAATGCAGAAGCCACCGCAAGTCGGTGGCTTTTTGTTTATGTTAGATCTGTCGGTAAAAGTGAGAACACAACGCCATCTTTAGGCTTACCCTGAAAAATAAACCGGTTTCTGGCGATGGCTTCTTTTTGTGCACCGACGGACTCAATTAAGGCTTGGCTAGCTTCGTTGTCGGGGTCACAAACAATCTCTAGTCGAGTTAAACTTAGCTTTGCGAAGCAGAATTCTGCTAAGGCTTTAACGGCTTCTTGGGCATAGCCTTGCCGTTGATAGCGGTCGGCAACCCAGTAACCAATACTCGCCATATTAAACGTATGATATAACTCATTAACCGCTGCCATTCCAACCAAAGTGTTACTTTGCCGCTCATAGATACCGAAACCAAAAGCCTCAGTTTTGACCCAGTTAAGACGGGTTGCCAACAGAAAGTCCTGCGCGGTTTTCAATGTGACGTTTTTATCACACCAGTCAAGCCATTGGTGCAGCGAAGGGGATTCTGCAAGTAATCGTTGTAGTGAATGTGCTTCTTCAGCAGGGATGAGCTTGAGCGCTAAGCGGGGCGCAATGATTTCAAAGTCTGGACTCATGAACTAATACGACTTCCATGTTGAGTGTAAGTAAATTGAAAGCTGTCTATTTATACTTGAACGCAGCTATTTTCCTTGCTCTGCGTTGGTTAGGAATAACTGAGGTATAGCAGATAAAAACAAAGCGCAGCTTTGCTGCGCTTTGTCGAACCGCTCGTGCTTATCGAACCCGACGAACTTGAATGATCATACCCATCAACGGGTTATCTAGGTAATGAGTCTCGCTGCTACGCATACGACGTTTTTGATCCATTCGATAACTCTTCAGGAATTTCTCTTCGGTTACTGTCGGCGATATTTCTGCCAAGTTACCGACTTGGACGTTACCATCTACTTCACCTAAATCATCCGCCAATTGCTCAGTTGAGGTTGGTTCAAAACGCACCTCTCTAACACTTGGTTCGCGCAGATCTAGTGTTGTTTCGGCGAAGAGGTAATGCTGTACGTATATTTGGAATCGACCATCTAGTTCATATAAAGGACCATTGACCGTCTCTTCACTGTAACCGTCGCTGGAAAATGTTTGATTGCTATTGCCATTGATTGGGCGGCCATCTGCTTGATAAGAATCAGAGAAATCTCGCCCGCCAACGATGCGGAAAATTGGGGCGCTAGATTTACCTCGGTCACCTTGACGCCAGGCTACGTGTTTAAGCACTTTAAAGCCGGCATGATTATTTAGTGCCGCTTCTTGCGCGTTGAGACGGAAAGAAGAACTTGGCAAAAGTGTCACGCCTTTAGAGCGGCGGTAGGATTCACTCTCTAGGCTACCGACATTTTCCATATCGATTTTTGGCAGTTGATTCGGCCAAGATTCTGTTGTGCTTTCAGCGTCGACTGCTCGCTTGAAAATGATCACTTCAATATCAAATTGGCGCTGTGCCCAAGAGGGCATTGAGACACATAGAAGCAATAACGGGATCAGTATTCTCATTCGACTATTAGCTCGTTGGTAATAAATTCTGTTTAAAATCATTCAGTAAGTCTTGAGCAAACTGAATGCGTTTACGTCGGTCCACCAATGGTACGCTAAACTTGAACTTAGTTGGACCTTCCATTGCAAATTTTTGCGGCTGTGATTGCAGCAGTTTAACTAAATACGCTGGATTTATGTCAGCATCAGGGTAAAACTCGATAAATCCACCTTTATCATGGGCTTCTATCTTTTTCGCTTTTAAACTACCAGCCGAAATTTTCAATTCTGAGACGGCAAGTAAGTTCTTTGTTGCGTCTGGAAGCAGACCAAAGCGATCAATCAGTTCCACTTTTAGCTCTGATAGTTCATCACTGCTTGTGACACTCGCAATGCGTTTGTACATCGACAGTCGTGTGTTTACATCTGGAATGTAATCATCTGGTAAGAGCGCTGGGATTCGCATTTCCACTTCAGTTTGCTCACGAAGCAGCTCATCCAAAGATGGCTCCTTGCCTTCTTTTAATGCTTGCACTGCTTGTTCCAGCATTTCCATATAAAGTGTAAAACCAACGGATTGAATTTGCCCACTTTGCTCATCACCAAGCAGCTCACCAGCACCACGGATTTCTAAATCGTGGGTTGCTAACGTAAAGCCAGCACCTAAGTCTTCCAGTGAGGCAATCGCATCAAGACGCTTGATGGCATCTTTGGTCATGGCTTTTGGATGTGGCGTTAATAAGTAAGCATAGGCCTGATGGTGCGAACGTCCAACACGGCCACGCAATTGATGCAACTGCGCCAAGCCAAGATTGTCCGCACGATCCATGATTATGGTATTTGCCGTTGGTACGTCGATACCGGTTTCGATGATGGTTGTACACACCAACACATTAAAGCGCTGATGGTAGAAGTCATTCATGATTCGCTCAAGTTCGCGCTCGCGCATTTGACCATGAGCCACGGTAATGCGTGCCTCTGGGATGAGTTTCTGTAAGTCTTCTGCCGTTTTTTCAATGGTTTCAACCTGATTGTGCAGGAAGTAAACCTGACCACCACGCATAATTTCACGCAGTACCGCTTCACGGACCACTGGCTCTTCTTTTTGTCGAACAAAGGTTTTAATGGCTAAACGGCGTGCAGGAGGTGTCGCGATGATCGACAGGTCTCGCATGCCACTCATTGCCATATTCAGTGTGCGTGGAATTGGTGTTGCGGTGAGGGTAAGAATGTCCACATCCGCACGCATTGCTTTGACTTTTTCTTTTTGACGAACCCCAAAGCGGTGTTCCTCATCAACGATCAACAAACCTAAATCTTTGAATTTAATGTCGCTCGAAAGCAGCTTATGCGTACCAACGACAATATCGACTTTACCATCGGCAACGTCTTGCAGAATGACTTTTTGTTCTTTGGCAGATTTAAAACGAGACAGTACTTCAACTCGGATTGGTAAGTTGGCAAAACGGTCACGGAAGTTTTCGAAATGCTGCTGAGCAAGCAAGGTTGTTGGTACGAGTACGGCGACCTGTTTACTGTTATCCGTTGCGACAAATGCTGCGCGCATAGCGACTTCCGTTTTACCAAAGCCCACGTCACCACACACTAAGCGATCCATCGCTTTTGCCTGGCACATGTCTGACAAGACGGCATTGATGGCCATCGCTTGGTCATCTGTTTCTTCAAACGGGAATGTTGCTTTAAATGTTGCGTGTTGCCCACGATCTAGCTCAAATTTGAAGCCAGGTTTTAATTCTCGTTTAGCATATACATCCAGCAATTCTGCCGCGACATCACGCACTTTTTCTGCCGCTTTACGACGTGCTTTTGCCCACGCTTCACCACCTAATTTATGCAGTGGCGCACTCTCTTCAGCGCCGCCAGAATAACGGCTGATAAGATTCAGTGATGAAACTGGCACGTAGAGCTTGGCATCGTTTTGATACTCAAGGGTGACGTATTCCGTTTTCATACCACCGGCTTCAAGTGTTTGTAAACCGATGTAGCGGCCAATACCGTGATCAATATGAACCACAGGTTGACCGGGTTTTAGTTCCGCAAGATGGCGAATAACGGTGTCACTGTTGACGGCTTTTTTATCTTTGCGGCGTCGCTGGATAACACGGTCACCGAGTAGATCACTTTCACAGATCAGAGCGAAGTTCAGCTCTTCGTGAATGAAACCATGCTCTGCTGCGCCTAAGATCAAGCTGAATCGATCACCCGAGTCTAGAGCTTGGTAAAGTGAGCCATGTACGACCGGCCGAACTTTGATGCCTTGCAACAGCTCCGTTAGCGCTTCACGACGACCTTCTGACTCTACCGAGAAAACGATTTTGCCGCTGAATTGCTCACTAAACTGACGAAGGCGCGAGAGCGGCTCTTTATTTTGTTGTTGAACGCCAAGCTCGGCTAACGATTGTACTGGTAGGTTTTGACGACCGGCACGCTTAACCACTTTATCTAGGCTCAATTGAGCGATAGGGAGCTGTTTTAGTTTACTGAAAAGTTCGTCTTTTTTCAACCAAAGCTGTTCAGGAGTCAAAAGAGGACGCAGCGGATCAACTTTTTTCTGGTCGTATCGATATTCGACATCGGTTAAGAAAGTATCGACCGCAGATTCGATATCACCATATGTGATGACTTGAGAGTCTTCTGGCAAATATTCAAATAAAGTCTCGGTATGGTCAAAAAACAGCGGCTGCCAATACTCAATACCAGCGGGCCACGTGCCTTTGGTAACTTGCATGTAGATTGATTCAGGCTCGCGGCGTGCGTCGAACTGGGTGCGCCAACGTGTACGGAAATCTTCAATCGCTTCTTTAGTGGTTGGGAACTCATGTGCAGGCAGCAATTGGATTTGCTGAATATCGTCGATAGAGCGTTGGTTCTCTGGATCAAACGTGCGAATGGTATCTATTTCATCATCAAAGAAGTCGATGCGGTACGGGTCATTGCTGCCCATAGGAAAGAGATCCAGAATAGACCCACGACTTGCATATTCACCTGGTCCAAATACTTGATCTACATGGCGGTAGCCTGAATTTTCAAGTTGTACACGTAACTTCTCTAGCGAGAGCCGATCACCAGTTTTCACCATTAAAGTGTGTTGCAACAGAAAATCACGTGGCGATTGGCGTTGCAATACTGTACTGACCGGGACGATGGTTATGCCATCACGTTGACTTGGCAGTTGGTATAGGCGTGCGATACGTTCAGAGATGATTTCTTGATGCGGAGAAAAGTTATCGTAAGGCAGCGTTTCCCAGTCGGGGAACAGGCTTACCGTTTGGTCGGTGAATTGCTCAATCTCTGCCTGAAGCTTTAAAGCGATTTGCGGGTCAGGCACAACGAGTAGCGAGTGACTCGAATGCTGCTTGGCCAGCTCTGCAATGGCTAGAGGTAGAGCTGCGCCCGGCAAATTACCTAGCTGTTTTTTGTCGCCACGCTCTGAAGGGTTTGTGACGGAAAGAATCGTTGCTTTTGTCATAGGAATTATTTTTTATCTCGCTCCATCGAGCGCTGACGTAAAAGTTTTTGTTGTTGATACAGTGCCGCCTTTATCAGTAAATCTTGATCAGATTCTCGGAGCATCTTGTATCTAAGCGTGATAATGAAATCTTGCTCTGAAGCATCACATTCTTCTACTTGAGCGTAACAGTAAATCGCCGCAGCAGGGTGATCGAGGAACAGTTTAACACGAACGAGTTGTTGAGTAGTTAACGCTGTATCTGAGCGGAAACTGAGTTGACTAGCACCAAACTGCGTCGTTTGATAGCGAATGGAGGCGTCATCTTGTTGTGAAAGCATAAAGCTCAACAAGAGGTTAAGTTTCGCGTTTTGCGTATCAAGCAAGTTGATCACATGCTTTAACTCTTTGTTTTTCAGCTCTAGACGCGCGTTGTCTGCCAACATATCTAAGTGACTAAATTCACTGGCGACAATAAATGGTGCTGGAATTTCGGAGACAAACGTTTCTTCATCTGGCAAAGCAAAGTCCGCACTCAACGTTTCGACGTTGATGGTGAGGTTATGATGGACGGTAAAGTATTCTTGCTCTGTCATATAGTCGATCCTTTTGCCAGCGAGCGCTCCTTGCTCACTCAACAAACAAAGAGAAATAGGGCACTGATTATCGCTAACTGAATGAAGTTATCAAGTTTAGCCGATTTGTCCTTGAACTTTTTGCCCTAAATACAGACTTATTGCATGTCGTTGACAAATTTAGCGATTCTCTTGTCTTCTTAATGAGAAGAGTAAGGTAAGATAATCCGCTAAAGCTTTATATCAAAACAACCAGTTGGTTTGTCTTATATGTATCATCCTATCTCATTGTTTATTGGCTTAAGGTATCTTCGGGGACGCTCTGGAGATAGGTTCAGCCGATTTGTTTCTTATATGTCGACGGCGGGTATTACGATCGGTGTAATGGCGTTGGTGACGGTTCTTTCTGTGATGAACGGGTTTGAATCGCAGTTAAAAGAACGCATTTTAGGTGTGCTACCTCATGCCGTTGTTTCGCAACACGATGGAAAAACGCCTATGACCGAGTCTGCCCCTCCATTTGTTCAAGCGATGTCGAGTGAATCTCAGCCGGAGCCTATCGTTAGAGGAGAGGCTGTTATTCAGAGTTCTGCACAGCTGACGGCTGGTTACCTCATCGGTATTGAACCTAAGAAAGGCGATCCGATTAGCAACCATTTGATTGCCGGACGATTATCGTCACTTCAAGCAGGTGACTACAATGTATTTTTGGGTCACAGTTTGGCGCGTTCACTAAAGGTCTCAATCGGGGATAAAGTGCGCTTGATGGTGACCAACGCGACGCAGTTTACCCCACTTGGTCGTATTCCTAGCCAGCGAAACTTTACTGTCTCAGGCATTTTCAATACGGGATCGGACGTTGATGGTCAATTAATGATTGTGAACATGACGGATGCATCTAAGCTGATGCGTTTCCCTAAAGACACGGTTTCTGGTTGGCGTGTCTTTTTCTCTGACCCATTTATGGTGACGGATTTTGCTGACCAACCCATGCCTGATGGGTGGCAATGGAGTGATTGGCGCGAACAGCGTGGTGAGCTTTTCCAAGCGGTGAAAATGGAAAAGAACATGATGGGACTTATGCTAGGTCTAATTGTGGGTGTCGCTGCATTCAATATTATCTCCGCTTTAATCATGGTGGTAATGGAGAAGCAATCAGAAGTCGCAATATTGAAAACTCAAGGCATGACTCAATCTCATGTGATGACCATTTTCATGGTGCAAGGTGCAAGCAGTGGTGTAATTGGCGCGATTGTTGGTGGCGCTGCGGGCGTGATCTTGTCACTTAATCTAAATGCGATTCTTGAATCTGCTGGTGTGGCGCTATTCAGCTTTGGTGGTCATCTACCCATCTTGATTGATTCACTGCAAATTCTTTTAGTGGTGGTATTGGCGATTGCTCTTAGCCTTGCTGCTACGCTTTATCCTTCTTATCGAGCATCTTCTGTTAAACCTGCTGAGGCACTTCGCTATGAATAAGCTATTAGAATGTCGTGATATTCGTAAAGTCTACCGAGAGGGTTCGTTAGATACGGAAGTGTTGAAAGGCGTAAGTTTCGATATCGACAAAGGGGAGTTGGTTTCTATTGTTGGCTCTTCTGGTTCGGGAAAAAGTACCTTATTGCATATTTTAGGTGCGTTAGATGACGCAACTCATGGTGAAGTTGATTTTCTAGGGCAAAACCTATCAGCTTTGAGCTCGAACAAACAGGCGGCATTACGCAACAAGCACCTTGGTTTTGTATACCAGTTTCATCACTTATTGGCTGACTTTACTGCGCTTGAAAATGTGGCGATGCCACTGATGATTGGCGGTGCTAAAGTAGCGGATGCAAAACAGGCGGCTAAAGCGCTGTTAGATAAAGTTGGTTTGAGTCATCGGATGCAACATAGACCCTCCGAGTTATCGGGCGGTGAGCGTCAGCGTGTTGCGATTGCGCGTGCATTGGTGAATAAACCTGATCTGGTCTTGGCTGATGAACCTACGGGGAACTTAGATCACAATACGGCACTGTCTATCTATGATTTGATGCGCGAGCTCAATAAAGAGTCAAACATTGCATTTTTGGTTGTCACGCATGACAAAGAGCTGGCAGCAAAAATGGATCGTCAAATGCACATGCAAGATGGTTTGCTCGTAGATCGTTTTGTGACTGATACAGCATCTGCGGAGGGCTAGTTTTGTTTACCTCTTTAGCTTTGATGATTGGTGGTCGCTTCAGTCGAGCGAAAAAGCGCAACAAGATGGTGTCTTTCATATCGCTTTCTTCGACCATTGGTATTGCGGTTGGCGTTGCTGTGATCATTATCGGTTTGTCTGCAATGAATGGCTTTGAGCGCGAGCTGCAATCGCGTGTGTTGTCTGTGATCCCACACGGCGAGTTAGAAGGTGTTAATGGACCACTTCATGACTACACCAAAACGATGAATCAAGCTCTAAAACATGAACATGTTGTCGCGGCAGCACCGTACGTTCGTTTTACGGGTTTGGCAGAAAAAGGCAGTAAGCTAAAGGCGATAGAAGTTCGTGGCGTAGAGCCTACTTTCGAGCAAGCGGTGTCGAGCTTATCGAATTTTATTGACCAAGCAGCTTGGCAAAACTTTTATGCCGGTCAGCAGCAAGTGATCTTAGGCCGAGGTGTAGCAAACGAGCTAAATGTCGCCGTGGGGGATTACGTTACGTTAATGATTCCGCAAACAGGCGGCGCAAATAAAGTGCAGGCTCCTAAGCGTGTGCGCGTGAAGGTGTCAGGGTTCTTAACGTTGAATGGCCAAATCGACCACTCTCTAGCGTTAGTACCATTAGCTGATGCGCAGCAATACGCGAGGTTAGGGGGAGGGGTCACAGGCATTTCACTAAAAACTGACGATGTTCTCAATGCGCCTTCTATTGTTCGCGAGGTTGGTAGCATGGTTGATGTTTACGTGTATTTGAAAAGCTGGCAGCAAAAGTTTGGTTTTTTGTATCGCGATATTCAGCTCGTGCGCACCATTATGTACTTGGTGATGGTACTGGTGATTGGCGTGGCATGTTTTAATATTGTGTCTACGTTGATGATGGCAGTGAAAGACCGAGCGGCGGAAATTGCAATTTTGCGAACAATGGGAGCAAAAGATAGCCTAATCAAACGGATCTTTGTTTGGCAAGGTGTATTCTCTGGTGTATTTGGCAGTCTCGTCGGCAGTGTTATCGGTGTCTTAGTGGCGTTAAACCTGACTCCGTTAATTAAAGGGTTAGAGAGCTTAATTGGTCATCAGTTTTTATCGGGTGATATTTACTTTGTTGACTTCTTACCATCACAACTACACTGGCCAGATGTGGCATTGGTGTCAGTGACGGCGATAGTGCTTAGTTTACTTGCGACGTGGTATCCTGCTTCTCGTGCCGCAAGGTTGAATCCGGCGGCTGTACTGAGTTCTAAATAGCTGATTGTTTTACAATATGCGAAAAACAAAAAGGACCGAATTCGGTCCTTTTTTGTATTTATCCGACTTGAGTAACATCGCGTTTCATTCTAACTGTTAGATGCCCCTCAACTGATAGCTCAAATGCTGATTTTTACGCAGTAAGGTCTTATCTTATTTTGCGTTTTTGCCAGCTCCGTACCACGGAGTAGCGCCAAAGCCCTCGAATTCCGAAGTAGCCAATAATCGCGGATACAACCCCACAAATTGCGCAGCCCAATAGAAATGGAGGTCCAATGGTGCTCATTTGCTGCATGATGAATTCCCACGATAGTTCAAAATGAAAAGGTTGCGGGGGAAGACGCATCACTAGAGCACCTAGCTTGTACGCAAAGTAAAATAGCACAGGCATAGTGATAGGGTTGCTGATCCATACCAAAGCGACGGAGAGGGGCAGATTGACACCCAACATAATGGCCAAGCCAGCGGCCATGATCATTTGGCTTGGCAGCGGAACAAAAGCCATAAATAACCCGACAGCAAAAGCCCCTGATGCCGAGCGGCGGTTTAAGCACCACAAGTTCGGGTTGTACAACACATTGCCGAAGACCTTCAATGCTTTTTGGCGTTTGATCAATTCATGATCTGGCATGAAGCGTTTTATCAGCTTTCTAGGCATAGGACAGCATGACTCTCTCAGAAAAAAGTTGGACCTTGGCGTTATTTGTAGCGAGCGTAATCTCGTCGGCTTGGTGGCCGACAATACCAGATTGGCGTTGGTTGCTGCTGGGAATAATAACCACTGGCTCAATAATCAAATTACGTCGTGGCTTAATTAGCATAGGCGCAATTGCGGGCTTTATGGTTGTCATCGTCCACGGCAATGTATTGGAGTCTCAGAGACAAGCCCTTTTTCAAGCAGGGGAGAATATTACCATAATTGGTAAAGTTGACAGCCCTTTTACGCAAATAAGTCACGGTTATGAAGGTATTGTCGCGATAGAAGCGGTAAATTCTCAAACTCTGTTACCTTTTCTTAAACCTAAAATCCGTCTTATTACGCCTTTTCCACTCGATGTTAACAGTGAGTTTACGACATCCATCTCGTTAAAGCCGATTACAGGTCTACGCAACGAAGCTGGCTTTGATGCTGAAAAGCACGCGATGGGTAAAAATATTATCGCCCGAGCGGTTGTTAACAAAGATGCTAAGTGGATTGTTCGTTCTAATGTATCTCTGCGTCAATCCATTATTGCCGATGTCGCTGATGATGTGTCTTCCCTTCATCATTTCTCGTTAATAAGTGCGTTAGTTTTTGCTGACCGTTCTTGGTTGTCTAAGGAAGATTGGCAAGCGCTCAGGGACAGTGGTTTACTGCATTTGGTCTCCATTTCTGGTTTACATATTGGTATGGCGTTTACTTTTGGGCTAGTCGTGGGCGGTACCGTTCGTTATCTATTACCCCAATACCAGTTGTTACCTAGCTTATATGGGCTGATCTTCGCTGTTGCCTACGCTTGGTTAGCGGATTTCTCTCTGCCTACTACGCGAGCAGTGTCGGTATGCGTTGTTTACGTTCTCCAGAAGTATACTCTGGTGCACTGGACTTCTTGGCGAGTTCTTTTGCTTGCAGTATCTCTACAACTGCTTGTCCAACCTTTTACATCCTACAGTATGAGCTTTTGGTTATCATACCTCTCCGTTTGTGCGGTATTGTTCGCAATTAATTTGATTCGACATCAAAGGGGAGGTTGGAAAGCGCGATTAAAAGCGTTATTGCTTACTCAATTGATGTTGAGCGCTTTAATCGTACCTGTTAGTGGCCATTTCTTCTCCGGTTTTAGTTTGTCCTCAATAGCCTACAACTTGGTATTTATTCCTTGGTTCGGATTTATCGTTGTACCTTTGATGTTTCTAGCCCTGTTCTCATCTTTGTTTCTTGAAATGATAGCGAAGCCTCTGTGGCATTTGGTGGACTGGTCATTACAGCCATTGAGCACGTCAATACAGTACGCAATAGGTTCTTGGCAACCTATTAGCATGGAAATGACAATGCTGGTTATGGCGATAGTGGTTTGCTTAATATTTCAACGGTTCATGTCTCAGTACGCGTGGTATTTGTTACTCGGCATCGTTATTAGTATCAAGCTTGCATCGGAGTATGAACCGCATTGGCGTATCGATGTATTAGATGTAGGTCATGGCCTTGCAGTGGTTGTAGAAAAAGACGACAAGGTGTTGCTGTATGACACTGGTAAAGCATGGCAAAGCGGCAGTATCGCAGAGCAGGTCGTCACTCCGGTTTTGCATCAACGAGGTTATGAAAGCATAGATACACTGATTCTAAGCCATTCCGATAATGATCACGCAGGCGGCCGCTTTTTCATTGAAGATGCCTTTTCTCCACAACGTAAACTTAGTAGTCAATTCTTTATCGAATATGAGCCTTGCACTAGAGGCGACCAATGGAAATGGCAAGGATTAAACATGGAAGTGCTCTGGCCTCCTGCACTTGTTCAACGTGCGTATAATCCGCACTCCTGTGTATTACGACTTACTGACCCTATTTCTAACTTTAGTATGCTTTTTACTGGTGATATTGAGGCCATTAGCGAGTGGATTTTGCTTAGAGAACCCGGAAAGTTACAAAGCGATGTGATGCTAGTCCCTCACCACGGGAGTAAAAGTTCATCGAATCCTCGATTTATCGAGTCGGTGAGCCCGAGTGTGGCGGTTGCTTCTTTAGCAAAAAACAATCGATGGGGAATGCCAGCGGAAAATGTCGTTGCTTCATACCGAAAGCTTGGCATTACTTGGCTTGATACTGGTGAGGGTGGTCAGGTAAGCTTCTTTATTCACCGTGATAATTGGCACTCAGAAACCAAACGTAGCGATACATTTGAGCCTTGGTATAGGCAGATGCTGCGTAAGGGAGTAGAATGAGAGTCTTAATGTAAGAAAATAAAGCACTTCTATGTCGATAAATACTGATGAAACGACTTGGCAGACGTTTAAGCGTCTATGGCAATTTATTCGCCTTTATAAGTCAGGTCTTGTCGTTGCAGTCATTGCATTAGTTATTAATGCCATATCAGATACCTATATGATTTCCCTGCTAAAACCACTACTCGATGAAGGTTTTGGGAACGCTGAATCTGATTTTTTACGCACGCTTCCATTGATTATTTTTGCCATGATGTTCATCCGTGGCATAAGTGGATTTGTCTCCACCTACTGTTTGAGCTGGGTATCTGGCAACGTAGTTATGCAAGTCCGTCGCATGGTGTTCAATCACTTTATGCATATGCCAGTGTCTTACTTTGATAAGGAAAAGACGGGCAATTTATTGTCGCGTATAACCTACGACTCAGAGCAAGTGTCAGCGGCAACTAGCCAAGCGTTGGTGAGCATTGTCCGTGAAGGCGCAAGTATCATTGGTCTGTTAGTTTTGATGTTTTACAACAGCTGGCAATTGTCGCTAGTGCTGTTTGCTGTTGCTCCCGTTGTAGCATGGGGTATTGGTGTTGTTTCTAAACGTTTTAGAAAAATATCCAAAAATATGCAGACCATGATGGGTAACGTAACTGCATCAGCAGAGCAGATGCTGAAAGGCCATAAAGTTGTGTTGAGCTATGGCGGCCAAGACATCGAACGTAAACGATTTGAAAAAGTCAGCAACCAAATGCGTCAACAAAGCATGAAGTTGGTGACGGCTCAAGCGGCGGCTAACCCTATCATCCAAATGATTGCATCACTTGCAATTGTTGCCGTTCTTTATTTAGCAAGTATTGATTCGATTAAAGAGCAACTGACTCCAGGTACATTTACTGTTGTCTTCTCTGCAATGTTTGGTCTGATGCGCCCACTTAAAGCGCTGACTAACGTTACTTCTCAGTTCCAACGTGGTATGGCCGCGAGCCAAACGCTCTTCGCGTTAATTGACCTCGAGCCTGAGAAAAACGAAGGTAAGTTGACAGTTGAACGCGCAAATGGCGATGTTTCAGTTAAAAACGTCAGCTTTACTTACACTGGTGCAGAAAAACCAGCATTGGAAAATGTCAGCTTCGATATTCCAAGAGGAAAAACGGTGGCGCTAGTTGGCCGTTCTGGTTCAGGTAAAAGTACCATCGCGAACTTGTTCAACCGCTTCTATGATGTTGACAGTGGATCTATCACATTAGATGGGCATGATATTCGTGATTACGAGCTAAAGAATTTACGTCAGCAATTTGCACTAGTATCGCAAAATGTTCATTTGTTTAATGACACGATAGCAAACAATATTGCGTACGCAACGGATGGCCAATACGAGCGCAGTGATATCGAGAAAGCGGCAACACTCGCGCATGCGATGGAGTTCATCGGCAAAATGGATGATGGACTTGATACCATGATTGGTGAAAATGGTGCTAGCTTGTCTGGTGGTCAACGCCAACGTGTTGCGATTGCGCGAGCTCTATTGCGTGATGCTCCAGTGCTGATTCTTGATGAGGCAACTTCGGCTTTGGATACCGAATCCGAGCGAGCTATTCAAGCTGCACTTGATGAGCTGCAAAAAGACAAAACGGTACTTGTAATAGCGCACCGCTTATCCACAATCGAGAAAGCCGATGAAATTCTTGTGGTTGATGATGGTGCCATCATTGAACGTGGCAACCACGCTGAGCTTATTGAGAAAAATGGTGCGTATGCACAATTGCACCGTATTCAGTTTGGTGAATAAGCGCGGTGATTGAAAAAATCTGGTTTGAAAGCCATCCAATAAAATATCTCTTGTGGCCGCTTTTGTGGCCACTGAGTTTATTATTTGGAACGATAAGCAAGTCAAAGCGAAAGCAATACCAAACTGGCCGCAAGCAAGCTTATAATGCGCCAATACCTGTTGTTGTGGTTGGCAATATCACTGCTGGTGGCAATGGTAAAACACCAGTTGTTGTGTGGCTTGTTGAGCAACTACAGCAAATGGGCTTTAAGCCGGGGGTTGTTTCTCGTGGTTATGGGGCAAAGGCTCCTGCCTATCCGTTAGTGCTAAAAGAAGATACGCCAGCGAAGCATTGTGGCGATGAACCTAAGTTGATTCATCGCCGTACAGGAGCACCTGTTGCGGTAGATCCTGTGCGTTCAAATGCAGTGAAAGCACTGCTAGATTTGGATGTGGATATCATAATTACGGATGATGGATTACAACATTATGCGTTAGGCCGTGATATTGAGTTAGTGATTGTGGATGGTAATCGCCGGTTTGGGAATGAAAGCCTGATTCCATTAGGTCCTTTACGTGAAGGTATTGAGCGACTTAAAGAAGTCGACTTTATCATCACCAATGGCGGTCAAGCGCATACGGGCGAAATCGCAATGGCTTTAGCACCCTCTAAAGCTATTAATCTTAAGACTAAGCAACATGTGGATGTCTCGGAGTTGAAAGACCTCGTCGCATTTGCGGGCATTGGTCATCCTCCGCGTTTTTTTCATACACTAAACTCGATGAACGCAGATGTTAAAGTCACAAAAGGTTTTGCTGACCATCAAGACTTTGATCAACAAGAATTAGAAGCATTGGCTCAACAAGGGACCAATGTGATTATGACCGAGAAAGATGCCGTCAAGTGCAGCCATTATGCGCAAGATAATTGGTGGTATCTGCCTGTATCTGCCCAGTTTGAATCAAACGATGCAGAGCAAATTTTAAATAGAATAAAAGAGGTTAAAGCGGCTTATGGATCACCGTCTACTTGAGATTGTAGCTTGCCCTGTTTGCAAAGGTAAGCTGACGTACGATAAAGATAATCAAGAGTTGATCTGCAAATTGGATCGCCTTGCTTACCCGATCAAAGAGGGTATTCCAGTTCTGCTAGAGCCTGAAGCTCGCACTATGAGCATGGATGAGGGACGCTAATGTCTTTTACGGTTGTCATCCCTTCGCGCTACGCATCGAGCCGTTTGCCTGGTAAACCGCTAGCGGATATTGGTGGTAAGCCTATGGTTCAGTGGGTTTATGAACAAGCGCTACAAGCGGGTGCGGAAGATGTCATCGTTGCAACTGATGACGAGCGTGTTGCGAAAGCGGTTTCGTCATTTGGTGGTAAAGTTTGTATGACCTCTCCCCAGCACGAATCAGGTACGGAGCGTCTTGCAGAAGTTGTTGAAAAGATGGCTATTCCGTCAGACCACATTATTGTTAATGTGCAAGGGGATGAGCCTTTGATTCCGCCGTCCATCATTCGTCAGGTTGCTGATAACTTATCAGGGTGTGAAGCCCCGATGGCGACGTTAGCTGTAGAAATAGACTCGGAAGAGGAAGTGTTCAACCCGAATGCTGTTAAAGTTGTCGCCGATGAGCAAGGCTATGCGTTGTACTTTAGTCGAGCAACCATCCCTTGGGATCGCGATAACTTTGCTAAACAAGACAAAACCATTGCCAACCCATTAATGCGTCATATTGGTATTTATGCTTATCGAGCTGGTTTCATTTATACGTATGTCAACTGGGCACCAAGTGCATTAGAGCAGATTGAGTGTCTTGAGCAACTGCGAGTGCTTTGGTACGGTGAAAAAATTCATGTGGCGGTAGCGAAAGAAGCACCAGCGGCAGGGGTTGATACGCCCGAAGATCTAGAAGCCGTGCGCGCGATTGTTGCAAAGCAAGCGTAACAAATGCTCATATAGATTTAAGAATAAACAAGGCTCCTGAATTAGGAGCCTTTTTGTTTTACTTGTATCGAGGTATTAGTTAAATGTTAGTGTCGTATTGGTTCCGTTTAGGGCAGGTCGCTAAGACCTCTCGGTGACCGGTGTCTTTCACTTCTTGGAGAATGACATCAAAGCCCCATAATCGATACACGTGCTTTAGAACTTCTTCGTAACTATCATCAAGTGGGATGCGGTTGTGAGGAACGTACTGCAACGTAAGCGAGCGATCACCACGGACATCGACATTAAACACCTGAATGTTTGGCTCAAGATTAGATAAGTTATACTGAGCGGCTAGGGTTTCTCTAATGCGTTTATAACCCATCTCATCGTGTATCGCAGCGACTTCAATAAAGTTCTTATGATCATCATCGTTGATCGCAAACAGCTTGAAATCACGCATTAATTTCGGAGAAAGGTATTGGCTAATAAAGCTTTCATCTTTGAAATTATGCATCGCGAAATGCACTGCATCTAACCAGTCGGTTCCTGCTAGGTCTGGAAACCACTCCTTGTCCTCATCAGTTGGTTCTTCGCAGATACGCTTAATATCTCGGAACATGGCAAAGCCTAACGCGTAGGGGTTAATGCCATTAAAGTAAGGACTGTTATAAGGCGGCTGAGCCACGACACTGGTGTGGCTATGTAAGAACTCTAGAATGAACTTTTCAGACACCAAGCCCTCATCATAAAGATGGTTGAGTATGGTGTAGTGCCAGAACGTTGCCCAGCCCTCATTCATGACTTGCGTTTGTTTTTGCGGATAAAAATACTGACTGATCTTACGGACGATCCGAACAACTTCACGTTGCCACGGCTCTAGCAACGGCGCATGTTTTTCGAAGAAGTAGAGCAAGTTTTCCTGAGGCTCGCTCGGGAATCGCTCTTTAATGTCTTCCTCTTTCGTCTTGGCTGTCGGTACGGTGCGCCAAAGCTCATTAACTTGAGATTGTAGGTATGCTTCGCGTTCTTCTTGTCTTGCTTTTTCCTCTGTAATTGAGATTTTCTCTGGACGCTTGTAGCGGTCTACACCAAAGTTCATTAATGCGTGACAAGAGTCGAGCAGTTTTTCCACTTCTTTTACGCCATATCGTTCTTCACATTCGGCTAAGTACTTTTTGGCAAACAGCAGATAGTCGATAATAGAGCTAGCGTCAGTCCACGTTTGGAATAGGTAATTACCTTTGAAAAAAGAGTTATGGCCGTAACACGCGTGCGCTATCACGAGTGCTTGCATTGTTACCGTATTTTCTTCCATCAAATAAGCAATACAAGGGTCGGAGTTAATCACAATCTCGTAGGCTAGCCCCATTTGACCATGTTTATAGTTCTGCTCTGTTTGGATGAATTTTTTACCAAATGACCAGTGATTGTAATTGATAGGCATGCCGATACTTGAGTAGGCATCCATCATCTGTTCTGAAGTAATCACTTCTATTTGGTTAGGGTAAGTGTCTAGGCGATAATGCTCCGCGACACGCTTAATTTCTTTGTGGTATCGCTCTAACAGCTCAAATGTCCAATCTGGTCCATCTGGCAACACTTTACTGTTACGCTTCTTAGGCGCCTCTCCTGAGAGGTTTCTCGTTGCGGTATTCATCGCTAGCCTCCTTACGCCGTTTCTTTTTGGAATAGTTCACGAAAGACTGGGAAAATATCCTCCACAGAGCGAATGTTTTTCATTGCGAAATTAGGAAACTCTTCAGTGAGTTTTTCGTACTCATGCCATAGAGTTTGGTGCGAGCGCCGTGTGATCTCTATGTAAGAGTAGTACTGACAGTTTGGAAGTAATTTGTTCACTAATAGATCCCGGCACCTTGGCGAATCATCTGCCCAGTTGTCACCGTCGGATGCTTGAGCTGCATATATGTTCCACTGACCAATCGGGTATCGCTCTTTTACTATTTCATCCATTAACTTGAGTGCGCTAGATACAATGGTGCCCCCGGTTTCTTGTGAGTAGAAAAATTCGTGCTCGTCCACTTCCTTCGCTTGGGTATGGTGGCGGATAAAGACGACTTCGACATTCTCGTAGGTACGAGTTAAGAACAAGTACAAAAGAACATAGAAGCGTTTTGCGATGTCTTTCGTTGCCTGATCCATCGAACCGGATACGTCCATTAGACAGAACATGACCGCTTGGCTCGATGGTACCGGGCGTTTCTCATAGTTCTTGAAGCGTAAGTCGAAGGTATCGATGAACGGCACGCTTTCGATTTTCTTGCGCAGTTCTTCAATTTCAGCCTTCAAGCGGTTCTCTTCAAACTGCTGAGCAGGTTCAATATTTTTGATGCGAGCAAGTTCGTCTTCTAACTCTTTAAGAAGTCGTTTCTTACCAGCAGTCATTGCAGTACGGCGCGCAAGAGATTGTTGCAGAGAGCGTACTACGGCGATATTGGAAGGGATACCGGCAGTTTGAAAGCCTGCACGGTGCGTTTTCCATTCTGTGATTTTGGCAATTTGGTTTTTTTCTAGATTAGGCAGCTCGAGATCTTCGAACAAAATATCGAGGTACTCATCTTTTGATATTTGGAATACAAATTCGTCTTGGCCTTCTCCATCTGGACTGGCGTTCCCTTCTCCTGAGCCGCTACCCTGACCGCCACCTTTGGGACGCTCAATTTTATCACCAGTAATGAATTGGTCGTTACCGGGATGAACTCGTTCGCGAACACCACCTTTGCCCTGATGAAATATAGGCTCATTGATGTCTTTGTGAGGGATAGAGACGTCTTCGCCCGTTTCCGTATTCGTAATCGAGCGTCGATTCACTGCGTCTGCTACCGACTCTTTTATTTGCTCTTTGTGGCGCTTCAAGAAGCGCTGTCGATTAACAGCGCTCTTGTTCTTGCCATTGAGCCTTCGGTCTATAAATTGCGCCATGAAATAGCCCTCTTCATGTTTCACAAGCGACCTAACTCAATACTGGGTTAGGATGACTTACGTACTCGTAGGTACCACTCAGAAAGTAGGCGAACCTGTTTCTCGGTATAGCCTTTTTCCATCATGCGAGCGACAAAGTCGTCGTGCTTCTTCTGATCTTCAGAAGAGGTTTTCGCATTAAATGAGATAACCGGAAGTAGCTCTTCGGTATTGGAGAACATTTTCTTCTCGATTACTGTGCGCAGTTTTTCGTAGCTGGTCCAAACCGGGTTTTGACCATTGTTATTCGCTTTCGCACGAAGCACAAAGTTAACGATTTCGTTTCGGAAATCTTTCGGGTTAGAAATACCAGCTGTTTTTTCGATCTTCTCTAGCTCAGCATTCAGTGAAGAGCGATCAAATAGCTGACCAGTTTCTGGATCTCGGTACTCTTGGTCTTGAATCCAGAAGTCTGCATAGGTGACATATCGGTCGAAGATGTTTTGGCCGTACTCAGAGTAAGACTCAAGATAAGCGGTCTGAATCTCTTTACCGATAAATTCAACGTATCGAGGTACTAGGTAGCCTTTCAAGAACTCGAGATATTTCTCTGCTGTTTCAGCAGGGAACTGTTCGCGCTCAACCTGTTGTTCAATCACATAGAATAGATGTACAGGGTTGGCTGCCACTTCGGTTTGGTCGAAGTTAAATACGCGTGACAAAATCTTAAAGGCAAAACGTGTTGAGAGACCGTTCATGCCTTCATCGACACCAGCATAATCACGATACTCTTGATAGCTTTTTGCCTTTGGATCCGTATCTTTCAGCGTTTCACCGTCGTATACGCGCATCTTAGAGAAGATGGACGAGTTTTCAGGCTCTTTAAGTCGAGAAAGAATACTGAATTGTGCCAGAGTCTCGAGCGTGCTTGGTGAACAAGGGGCTTGAGACAACTCACTGTTTTCAAGAAGTTTTTGGTAGATTTTGACTTCTTCTGAAACACGTAGACAGTAAGGTACTTTCACAATATAAACACGGTCCAAGAACGCTTCATTGTTCTTGTTGTTACGGAAGGTCTGCCACTCAGATTCGTTTGAGTGAGCCAGAATCATACCGTCGAATGGAATCGCAGAAAGGCCTTCTGTACCGTTGAAGTTGCCTTCTTGCGTTGCTGTTAACAGCGGGTGAAGCACTTTGATTGGTGCTTTGAACATCTCAACGAATTCCATTAAACCTTGGTTTGCTTTACACAGCGCACCGGAGTAGCTGTAAGCGTCTGGATCGTCTTGCGAATAGTGTTCAAGCTTACGAATATCGACTTTACCAACCAATGATGAGATATCTTGGTTGTTTTCATCGCCTGGTTCAGTTTTGGCAATACCGATTTGGTCAAGGATAGAAGGGCGTACTTTCACTACTTTAAATTTGGTGATATCACCACCAAACTCGTGAAGACGTTTAGCGGCCCAAGGAGACATGATCGAGCGAAGATAACGGTGCTCGATGCCATATTCTTTTTTCAAAATATCGCCATCTTCTGTGGCTTTGAATAGGCAGAACGGATGGTCATTCACTGGGCTGCGTTCGCCGTTAGCAGTAAGAACATAAATAGGCATCTGTTCCATCAAAGCCTTAAGCTTTTCTGCAAGCGAAGACTTACCGCCACCTACAGGGCCGAGTAAGTAAAGAATCTGCTTACGCTCTTCTAGGCCTTGCGCCGCATGTTTTAGGTAAGACACAATTTGTTCTATGGCATCTTCCATGCCATAAAAGTCTTTAAAGGTTTCATAACGAGAGATAACACGATTCGAGAAGATTCGGCTTAGTCTCGGATCCTTTGCCGTATCGATTATCTCTGGTTCACCAATCGCCATCAGTAGGCGTTCTGCTGCATTAGCATAAGCGCTTTTGTCATCTTTACACAGGGCTAAAAACTCCTGTAACGACATCTCTTCATCTTTTGCAGCTTCATATCTTGATTGATAGTGGTCGAAAATACTCATGTCGCTTTCCCCTTTAATAGTCAGTCTACCGACGAACGTTGATTCAGGCTTTCCACCAACAGTTATGCTCGTTGTTGTTTGAATATACGTCCTGTTATCACATTTGGTTCGTACAGAATGTAAGATTGGCGACACCAAAGACTTTGCTTTATGGACGGTTTTTTCGTTACAACGGTGAGCGGTGGATATGAATTTTTCAATCACAGCCTTTCTCTACTTAAGCCTAGTCGGGGATTTGCAATTTTGCTTAACAATTATGAATTTATTGTAAAAGTGACATTTGAATCACTCTTTTATTAAGGACGAATTTATGTCGTGAATAGGTGCAATAGAAATCAAATATTTGGCAAAGACAGAAGAGTCTCAGTGATTCGTTGTTCTACATTGAGCAAGGTAAGTGAAAGAGGTAGGAAGAGAGCAAAGTCTTAGATAAGTTTGTGACAGGGTAAATAACAAGGAGAGCGGGCGCTCTCCTCATTCTTAGACGACCATTTTATGCGCTGAAGATTTGCGCTAGTTCGTTTTCACATAAATGATACTGACGAGGGCAGTTACGCCAAGTTTGCAGCATACGGCGGTATTTATCTAGCATCGGCATTTGGCTGTTAAAGTGATGATCTGCCTTGTCAAACTGAGGGTACAAACCTTCAGAATCGATGAGAAAACGTACGTAATGTACTTGTTGCGCTTCTGAAGCAATATCAAATCCCAAGAACTTCAAGCGGCGCTGATCTACGTTGCTGCGATCTTCATCGTCTAGCATGTTGTAAGATTCTTGCATCGCATGATACATCTCCATAACGTCGATGATCTCACGACACTCTGCTTCTGAGAGGCAGCCGAAATCTTTGTTCAACTCTCGCATTTGTAGTTCATAACCACGTTCAATGATCGTTTGTAAGCGTTTGTATTTGGCCGCATTACTTGGATCAAGTTGAGACATAAGGTTGTATTGGTTTGATAGAATCAAACGTTGAGCGTTTGACATTTCCATGGTGACCTCACTAGATATCTAATACATTTTTAATGTGCTTAGGTTAACGCTTAAGACATGAGTGAAACATGATCTCAACACATATTTAATACTAAAAAATGGCAAGAACTGTCACTTTTGACCAGTTTGAAAACACTTATTTATGGTAATGATTGTATATGTAGTCTCGGTCTGAAAATACTCTCAGCCACTCTGGCTTGAATACGGTTAAAACCGCCAGTGCCATACCATTTAATAGACCTTCTGGAAAGGCGAGCAACGGCACAAAAACAAAGTAGTTATGTTGAATGGTTTCCCAATCGTAGTGACCAACTGATAGGTGATAAAAAGAGTTAATGATGAGGTGCAGACTTCCTGTTATCGCGCCATTGAAAAATCCAGCAACGAAGATGAAAACAAAAATGTTTCGTGGCAAGTAGTGGTAACTCAGAAGAAACACTAAGTAACTAATGAAAATCGGAATTAGGGCAGATAGAACTAACGACGTGGGTAAGAGTAGCAAGGACACATCATGTAGTAGGTGGTTGACCAACATAGCGGGAATGCTGAGTATAAATGCCATGCGCCAACCATACATCATCGTCAGCGTTGTTAGTGCAAGAAAATGAATCTGTAATCCTTCTTTTACACCTGCTTGAGCGGCCCATAAAATACTGAAAAAGAAGAGCGTTGCAAAAACGAGGTGCTGAAATCCTTTTTCTTTTTCCAGTTTGGGCCAAACGACTTTTTTCCAATCTGGTAGGCAGTAGACTACTACTATCCAAATTGAGACAACAAGAGAGCCTAAGTTAAACAAATCCATGTTACTTCCTTCCTATGCGAACATGACGCAATCATTTCTATCGTTCTTTTTATACCTAAATGACCGCAGAGAAACTCACTGATAAGGCTTAGATATAATCAAAAAAATACCAGCAATAAGCTGGTATTTTAAAGAGGTTAGTCTTGCGGTTCACTTAGTATTTTACGTTATCGTTGTATTGAGCAAGAATGGATTGAATTTCATCCATGGTTTCTTTCGGTGGCGGGTTTACGCCTTCGAGTGGGTATTCTAAGCCTAACGCTTCCCACTTATGAGCCCCTAATTTGTGGTAAGGAAGTAACTCGACCTTTTCGATGTTATCCATGTCTTTAATAAATTCACCAAGCATGTGTGCTGCTTCTGGGTCATCTGTGTAACCAGGCACGACGACATAGCGAATCCATGTTTTCTTTCCGATTTTTTGCAAGTAACGAGCAAAGTCCAATGTGCGTCGGTTGGATACACCGATGAGATCTTGGTGCACTTCGTCTTTCATGTGTTTGATGTCAAGCATGACTAAGTCTGTTGCATCCAGTACTTCATCGATAACATCAGTGTGCTTACGAACATAACCGTTAGTATCTAGACATGTATGAATGCCTTCGGTTTTAGCTGCGCGGAAAAAATCACGTACGAATTCCGGTTGAAGCATCGCTTCGCCGCCAGAACAAGTAACGCCACCACCTGATGCATTCATGAAGTGGCGGTAACTTTTCGCTTCGGAAATGATTTCTTCAACCGTGACTTCTTTGCCATCATGCGTGTCCCAAGTATCGCGGTTATGGCAATACTTACAGCGCATTAAACAACCTTGCAAGAAGACGATAAATCGAATACCAGGTCCGTCTACGGTACCACATGACTCAAATGAGTGAATACGACCAGCTGTTGACATCTTTTGCTCTCATTACTAGTAAATTCTAGCTGTTATTTTATTACAAAAAGCAGGGTTAAAACAGCTTTGTCGGTACTAAAGGCAAGGTTATTTGAAGAAAGAAAATAGATGGAGCCAATCTGCATAAACGCTTGAACACGAGGTGGTTAATACCTACCCCGAGAACTTGCCGTGTATCTAGATTGACTTCGATGCTGGGATAATCCAGTTTTTAGAAAAAGGCGAACACGGAGAACGAGCCTGTCCCATAAACATCGGTTTGGGCTTCTTCATAATCCGGTGTTTTAATTGTAAAGGTGATGCTTGCACCGTAATTTTGGTTGTACCAAGATACTCCCGCGACGGCACTTGCTTGCCAATTTTGCAGTGTGACGTCGTATGGCGCTGACGGTTCAGGAATGCCAGGACGATCTCCTTCGATAGTCATGTCATTAAAGCGGTAACGACCTTCAAACCCGGTGAACAAGAACCAACTCGACGTGTTCTGAGCGATCATACTTGCTGAGAAAGGGCTTTCGACACTGATATTGGCGGCTCCGATGCTATTCGCTAGGTTTGTACCCCAACGAAACATGACGCCTTGAGAGACATCACTACGGAAGTTACCCGCATTGATGTCGTTAATGTTGGTGATCTCCCATTGTGTTTTTTGTTCTTCGCTGCGCATCAATTTGTTAAATACGCGGTAACCAAGGCTGAACGCCACTTTATCTTCAATCTGGTAATCCCAACCTTGAGGGTCCGTCGATCCTGTTATGCCGTGAACGATTTCTTGCGCCTTTTCTGATAGCGAACTTTCACCCGTAGTTCCTATGGTGAAATTGTACCGTACAGCTTTGTCACTCGTTAGGGAAAGGTAGTTGATTTCGGTGTGTAGGTAACCGGCATATGGGCGATCATTGATTAGTGGATAATCGGCTTCAATGTCGCTTGGAGTCCACATCTTGTGGCCAAGAACCAACTCTATTTTATCGATATTGGCGTGCTCTGAGTTAGCTAGACTCAGCCATTTCCATTGGCTTTCTTGTGTCAGTTGGTCTGTCGCGTAAGAAAGGAAAACACCATTCGTATAGTCTTGATCGACGCCAAAAATACCATCGTTGTCGATGGTAAAAGAAACCGTAGACTTAGTGGATGCTATTGCAACTGGAGAAAGAAGGGTAAGAATAATTAATTTACTAAATCTCATAGACTTTATTTGCTAACTTTTTTCGCATCATACGTAAGAATGCGGGCAAAAGTCTTTCGCGATATCACAACTTTCATTCAAGAAATAAAAAAAGGCTGATGCTACTTAGCATCAGCCTTTGTTGTACTACTAGAACGTTATTTCGCTATAGTCTTATAGAGACTCAGTGAATGTACGCGCGATTACGTCAGCTTGTTGCTCTGCAGTTAGAGAGTTGAAGCGAACAGCGTAACCAGATACACGGATTGTTAGCTGAGGGTATTTCTCTGGGTGCTTAACTGCGTCTTCTAGAGTTTCACGGTTAAGAACGTTCACGTTTAGGTGTTGACCACCTTCGATACCCGCTTCGTGGTGGAAGTAACCATCCATAAGACCAGCAAGGTTAGCGCGTTGTGAACCCTCATCTTTACCTAGTGCGTTAGGTACGATAGAGAATGTGTAAGAGATACCATCTTGTGCGTCAGCAAACGGCAGTTTAGCAACTGAAGTTAGTGATGCTACAGCACCTTTCTCGTCACGACCGTGCATTGGGTTTGCACCTGGAGCAAATGGAGCACCAGCACGACGACCGTCAGGCGTGTTACCAGTTTTCTTACCGTAAACCACGTTTGAAGTGATAGTAAGAATTGACTGAGTAGGGATTGCATCACGGTAAGTCTTAAGCTTACGGATTTTGCCCATAAATACAGAAACAAGTTCACATGCAATGTCATCAACGCGTGGGTCGTTGTTACCGAATTTAGGGTAATCGCCTTCGATTTCGAAGTCGATTGCTAGACCGTCTTCGTCACGAATTGGCTTAACTTTTGCGTATTTAATTGCAGATAGTGAGTCAGCCGCAACAGATAGACCAGCAATACCACAAGCCATAGTACGTTTAACGTCACGGTCGTGTAGAGCCATTAGTGCCGCTTCGTAGCTGTACTTATCGTGCATGAAGTGGATAGCGTTTAGTGCAGTCACATATTGTTTCGCTAGCCAATCCATGAAGTGGTCCATTTTCTCCCACAGTTCATCGTAGTTAAGAACATCGCCTTCGATCTTAGGCATTTGCGGGCCAACTTGGATTTTTAGCTTCTCATCCACACCACCGTTGATGGTGTAAAGCATTGTTTTCGCAAGGTTCGCACGAGCACCGAAGAACTGCATTTGCTTACCAACAACCATTGGAGATACACAACATGCGATCGCGTAGTCGTCAGAGTTCATGTCTGGACGCATTAGGTCGTCATTTTCGTACTGAATAGAAGAAGTATCGATAGATACTTTCGCACAGAACTTCTTGAAGCCTTCAGGTAGTTGCTCAGACCAAAGAACAGTGATGTTTGGCTCTGGAGAAGGACCCATAGTGTATAGTGAGTTTAGGAAACGGAAGTTTGTACGAGTAACTAGCGTACGACCGTCAAGACCCATACCACCCATAGACTCAGTTGCCCAGATAGGGTCGCCAGAGAATAGATCATCGTACTCAGGAGTACGTAGGAAACGAACCATACGTAGTTTCATTACGAAGTGGTCGATCATTTCCTGAGCTTGTTCTTCAGTTAGCTTACCAGCCGCGATATCACGTTCGATGAAGATGTCTAGGAACGTAGAAGTACGACCTAGAGACATAGCCGCACCGTTTTGAGATTTAACAGCAGCTAGGTAACCGAAGTAAGTCCACTGAATAGCTTCTTGCGCAGTTTCAGCAGGACGAGAAATATCACAACCGTATTTTGCAGCCATTTCTTTGATTTGACCTAGAGCACGGTGTTGCTCTGCGATCTCTTCACGAAGCTGCATTGTCATTTGTAGGTCTTCGCCGTTCTCAAAACGCTCTTGTAGAGAAGAGAACTGCGCGAATTTATCCTTCATTAGGAAGTCAATACCGTATAGAGCAACACGACGGTAGTCACCGATGATACGACCACGACCGTATGCATCTGGAAGACCAGTCAGTACGCCAGATTTACGACACGCCATGATTTGAGGAGTGTAGATATCGAAAACGCCTTGGTTGTGAGTTTTACGGTATTCTGTGTAGATTTTTTTAACTTGTGGGTCTAGCTCGCGGTCGTAGGCTTTGCATGAACCTTCAACCATGCGGATACCACCGTTAGGGATGATCGCACGTTTTAGAGGAGCGTCAGTTTGAAGACCTACGATAGTTTCTAGGTCTTTTTCGATGTAGCCTGCATCGTGAGCAGTGATGGTAGAGATAACTGAAGTATCAAAATCAACAGGAGCGTGAGTCGCGTTCTCTTGTTTGATGCCTTCCATTACCTTAGCCCAAAGCTTGTTAGTCGCTTCAGTACCTTCAGAAACTAGGAAAGATTCGTCGCCTTCGTACGGAGTGTAGTTCTTCTGAATGAAATCACGAACGTTTACTTCGTTTTGCCAGTCGCCTGCAGCAAAACCTTCCCAAGCTTTAGCAAATTGCTCTGCCATGACATACCTACCTTTTTAGTAGAAAAAAATACGTACTGCTTCGCCGTTGAGCCAGCTATCCCCAGATAAAAGAGGGGAACAGTACACTCTTATGAATAACAATATTTATAGTCTTAAATTTACGTATTCGATTTACAAAACTATAAATATTGTCACTAGTTTTAACGTTTCTCTTTTTAAGCAACAGTTAGAGGTTAAACTAAAATTTTTTTGCAAACCTTAAACTAAATCAATAAATCCTCAAAAATCTCGATAAAAATGGGGTAGCGACGAGCGCTACCCACAAATTTCTGGACTGCTAGCTTATAGCCAAGCTTGGATGCCATACTGGCCTTCAAGCATACCAACTGCAAGCATAGCAACTAAACAGATAACGAGCACGCTTACTGGGATCACAATCTTGTCTACAAATGATAGGCGAGACGCGCGCTCTTTATCTCCAATTAAACCGTTGTTATCTAAAAGCATAGTTAGTGCCCAAGCTAGAACTGGGTTAACAACGGCAGAACCAAAGATACAGATACCTGCTGCTTGTGAGTCTTTTGAGTCCTTCACCATCTGCATGCCAGCTTCAAGCAGTGGTAGAGATACACCAACGAGAAGAGCAACGCGCATAACTGGAGGCCATACTGCAACGTCCATAGGAAAACCAAGGATTGCAACAATAATACATAGAGAGCCTAGTAAGATGGCACCAGCAGGAATAGGGCGTTTCGCGATTGCAGCAGGGATCATGTAAGTCCCCCAAGATGATGTGATGTTACCACCACCCACTGCAGTACCGACCATTTGGCGAACGGAACACATTGTCATTGTGTCATCAACGTCCATCAGCACTTTCTCACTCTTACGTGGGTAGTTCATCTCTTGGAAGATACGGTGACCCAAGAAGTCAGGTGACCACATTGCTACCGCAAGAATGGCGAATGGTAGTGAAGCGATGAAGTGTTCCATATTAGGAAGACCAAGCATCCAACCTTCTTCTGTTGAACCCCACCAGTAGATTGGATTTAGGTTTGGAAGGCCTGTCTCGGTTACGAATTTAATATCGAAGCCTGCGCCAAGAGCAAGTGCGATTGCAAGCCCAGTGAAGGCACAAACAGGGATCGCTAGCCAGCGTTTGTTCACTTTAGCAAGGAACGCGTATAAGCCAATGGTAACCGCAAGAACAATTAGACCGATGTAACCCATGCTACCAGCGGCAACCGTATCGGATTGCAAACCAACAGCCCAAGCTTGAATAGAGTTAATTTGGCTCATGGTTCCGGTTAAACCTAAGAAAATAAGAAGGCCACCAGCCGTACCTTCAGAGGTGAGGTTAACCAGTTTTGACCCACCTTTTAAGAGGCTCAAAATCAAACCAAACACACCAATGAGAATTGCTAATGCAAGAGGGTGAGCACCAGCAAGAGCGATGGTACCAATAAGAGGGATCATTGGGCCGTGGTTGCCTGCTAGGTTGGCTTTAGGGTTAATAAAACCAGAGGCAAGTACACAGAAAAGAAGTGCAGGGATGAGCATTTCTACACGCGCAACTTCGATAGCAAAGTCCTTGCCTAAGTTTACGTGGTCCCATGCTGCAGTAAGACCTTCAGCCCAAGACATCATTACCGCAGAGTACATTGCGATAATACCGATAGTACCAGCAAGCGCTGGAACAAGGTCTTCAAGCTCAAAGCGGAAGTCACGACCTGGCAAGTTCAAGCCAAAACGACGTGGTTTCATAATTTGTAGTTCGTGGTCTAGGTAGTCTGAACGGCTTGCGAACTCAGATGCTGGACGATGAAGCTCACGGTAGCTCTTGGTCTCGATATCTGAATCAGAGTGCGTTTTGTTAACTGCGTCTGACATAGATTCCTCATATATTTAAAAGTTATGAATTCTTCATTCAATTGTGTTAATCCGCATCCTGCGGCACGCTTATGCTAGCTATTGTTAGATTTGTTACACGTCGACACTGTGCCTAAGCATAGCTAATAACTTATTGTGTTGAGGCACAAAAAAAGCCTCATCTTTTGGCAGGAGTCTAGCAAGATAGCCATTTAGGGTGATTGATTTAGATCACTTTAAGAATGGTTGTGAAATAAAACTACAGAAAGTTTCTGGCATGCGAATGAGATGCGGAAATCTTGTGTAATTTCATTACACAAGTTGCATAAAATTAGAACTTTTTGTTCTTTTGCACGAGATGCAGACTAAATGTCAATATTCACGATAATTATATAAAGCTGGCTTTATTCTTGCTTTGGACAGAGCAAAGACAATTTTTTGGCTAATCATTGCCGCTCAGTTTAGGAAAAAGACATGAAACAGCTTAAAGTACTGCCACTAGTGGCAATCATCTCAGGGTTAATGGTCGGTTGCGGCGGCGGTGGCGGCGGTGGCGGTGGTGCAGCGCCGAAAACTGCGTTTACTTTTGATTTTGCTATACCAACAACAATGACTGAAAGTGAAGCAACTACGAAAGGTTGTACTGTATATGACCACAAAACTGAGCTGAACGGCGATAAAACGGTTTTAACCTATAGTGCAGCGTCAAAAGAGCAAGTGACCAACTATGTTATCGGTTACTACTCTGATGCCGATGGCAAAAGATCCGGAGACATTATCAAACCTACCACTGATAACTTTAAGTTTTATCTTGAAGATATCCCTGACGGCGGCTTTGTAACGTTTCAAGCAATAGAATTTAACGGCAAAGAAGCTCGCGTAAACACGTTTTCAAAAGAGTTCTTGCAAGATAAGAAACTACGTAATGCTACTTTTGCACTAAACCGAGACTCTTTGAACAAATGCTTTACTGGCGGTAACTTAGCAAGCAATAAGTTTACTAACTTAGATTACCGAAACGCTGAATCAGGTGGCGGAGATTACAACTTTGTCTCGCAAACCGATATTTTCACGTCTCCGAACCCTGATATGTTGCCTACTGATGAACTGATGGGGCTTAAAGGTGAACCAACGGCATTGTTTCAATATGAATCAGGTTCAAGCGACAAAGCGCTTTACCAATATGGTATTGGTTCGTGGGGAACTGATGAGATAGCCTTAGTTAGAGCGGATAATACGTCAAACATTTATTCGTCTTCTGACTATACTTACGACTCGCTTAACATTGGCTTTGTTACTAACGGCTTTGCATATGACGCGTTGAAGCTGGATAAAACGGCCGTTGAATATAATCGCCCTAGTGCAACGAATAAAGAAACTTGGGTATACATGGCGTTCTCAGAGAATCAAGTTAATGGTTGGGAGTCTCTACTTAACGAAACGATCTCTGACGGATGGGATATTGACGTTGATCCGAGTGCTTACTTAAATATTGATAACCTGCCGAACACAAAGCCAAGTGTATCAACGCAAGGAAGTGCAGAGTCCGTGATTGATCTGGACATGGGCTTAACATCGTCTACTGAAGGCTTTACTCGTGTCGCTTACTTTGCAACTTCAGGCGACTACAGAGTCACACATCGCATTTTCACAACAAGTGATAGTGATTCTGTTGTTGTTCCAGAATTACATTACTACAACTTCCCAACATCGGCCGTTAACGGTTTGAAAGTTTCAGCTTCGGACGATTTTAATCGCACTGCTTTGGTAGTGAATGAAGATAGTAATATTGATTCTAAAGTTTTCATGAGCTTCTTCTCCAATGGTGAAGCGTCAGAGCCTGAACTAGATGAAGACCTAGATGGCATCATTACTTCTGAAAAAGAAGGCTTAGAAAATGAAGTGACATTACGTACTTCAAACTCGTTGGTAGTCAGTCGTTTTAATTAATTCATTGCGACCTCGAATAGGTTTCAATTAACACTTTTGTAAATTTATTAAGCCCCTTTGGAAGGGGCTTTTTTATATTTAATATTCAACTTTTGAAGAATATGTTGCTATATATTGCATATTAATTTGTCTATCGTATCTTTCTATTCGAATTATTTAGGTTAATAATTTGTTGCAAGTTTCAAAGGGCGGTGCTAATTTGTTCCGAATTAGAGAGGGCGGAGTCCCTTAATTGCAGTGACAAAAACACAGGGAGTAGGGCGCATGAATGATGTACCAGCGCTAGATATAAAAGACCTGCACAAAACATTTGGACAAAATGAAGTTTTAAAAGGCATTTCACTTGCCGCGCACAAAGGAGATGTTATCTCCATCATTGGCTCTTCCGGCTCAGGTAAGAGTACCTTTCTCAGATGTATCAACTTGCTAGAAACGCCCACCGCGGGCGAAATTTGGGTAAATGGTGAATTAATCCAAATGAAGAACAACAGAGCAGGTGAATCTGTTCCTGCTAATGAAAAGCAAGTCCAACGTATTCGTTCACGCCTGGCAATGGTTTTCCAAGGTTTCAACCTCTGGTCTCACCTAACCGTACTAGAAAACGTGATTGAGGCGCCTGTTCATGTCTTAGGCGTGCCAAAAGCTCAAGCGATTGAAAACGCAGAAGTCTTGCTTAAGAAAGTAGGCCTATATGAGCGTAAAGACTATTACCCTGGGCACTTATCTGGCGGCCAGCAGCAACGTGCAGCTATTGCCCGTGCGCTAGCAGTTGACCCAGAGGTGATGTTGTTTGACGAGCCAACTTCTGCGCTTGACCCAGAACTTGTAGGAGAAGTTCTGGGGGTAATGAGAGATTTGGCAGATGAAGGGCGAACTATGCTGGTGGTCACGCACGAAATGGCGTTTGCGCGTGACGTATCAAACCATGTGATGTTTTTACATCAAGGCTTAGTGGAAGAACAGGGAAATCCAGCTAAGCTATTTACAAACCCGGATTCAGAACGATTACAGCAGTTTATCTCATCCATTTACTAATATTTGTTAGGCGGCAGACTATTGCCTCCTAAGCCAACACAACAAACAAAACGAAATAAAATAGCAATCACAGGAGTATGGAAATGAAAAAGTGGTTATTAGCAGCAACGATTGCTGCAACGGCAGTATCAGGTGTTGCCCAAGCGAAAGAATGGAAAACAGTTCGCTTTGGTATCGAAGGTGCTTACCCTCCGTTTAGCTGGACAGAAACTGATGGCTCAATAAAAGGCTTTGACGTAGACATGGCAAATGCACTCTGTGAAGAGATGCAAGTGAAGTGCAAAATCGTCGCTCAAGATTGGGATGGTATTATTCCTTCTCTGCTTGCACGTAAGTACGATGCCATCATCGCAGCAATGTCTATCACTGAAGAGCGCAAGAAAAAAGTCGATTTCACTGGCAAGTACGCACAAATTCCAAATAAATTTATCGCTAAGAAAGGTGCGGGTCTAGATTTTGATAATCTTAAAGATGTCAAAATTGGCGTGCAACGTGCGACGACACATGACAAGTACTTAACTGACAACTACGGCGATGATGTTGAAATTGTGCGTTATGGCTCTTTTGATGAAGCGTATCTTGATCTAGAAAATGGTCGAATTGCTGCCGTTTTAGGTGATGCTTCTGCTCTAGAAGAGGGTGTGATCAACAAAGCAGGTGGCGAAGCTTATGAGTTTGTTGGACCATCGTTAACCGATCCAAAATGGTTTGGCGAAGGTATGGGTATCGCTGTTCGTAAACAAGACAAAGATCTAACGAAGAAACTCGACGCAGCAATTATTTCACTACGTGAGAAAGGTGTTTACCAAGAAATTGCTGGTAAATACTTTAACTACGATGTGTACGGTGAATAAACCGTAATTAAGCGACCGTTGGCTTGTTCCTAGAAGTAGTCAACGGTCGATTTTTTGAGTTTAGGGATTAGGAACTCACCTATGCTAGATTTACAAGGATACGAAGCTTCGATTTTGAAAGGAGCTTTAGTAACAATAGAAGTTGCAGTGCTTTCACTCATTCTCGCCATGGTCTTAGGCATGCTTGGCGCATTAGCTAAGTTAGCGCCTTACAAATGGGCAAGGGCGATTGCCACTCTTTACACCACCGTCATTCGCGGCATTCCAGATTTGGTTCTGATGATGCTAATTTTCTTTGGTGGACAAATACTTTTAAATAACAGCCTTTACTCCATCAACGAAACGCTCAACGAGTGGTTTGCCTCGAGTGATCCAAACCATGAATGGACGTCTTACTTACCTGATTATATTGATGTCAGCCCATTTATAGCTGGTGTACTCACGATTGGTTTTATCTTTGGCGCCTACATGGCGGAGACTTTTCGTGGAGCGATCATGGCGGTGGACAAGGGTGAATTAGAAGCGGCGAAAGCTTATGGGATGAGTTCTGCTTTATCGTTTAGAAGAATCTTACTTCCTCAGATGATTCGTCATGCATTACCTGGATTTGGTAATAACTGGTTAGTGTTACTTAAGACCACAGCGTTAGTTTCCATTATTGGTCTGGATGACATGGTGAGAATGAGCTCATTGGCAGCAGGTACAACGAAAATGCCGTTCACCTTTTACATGGCTGTCGCGCTCATCTTTCTATTTTTTACCAGCGTTTCGACCGGGCTACTCAAGCTTGTTGAGCGTAAGTTCAGTATTCATGCGAGGTAAGTTATGGACTTTTCTTTGATTATTGAAAGCTTTCCAACTTATCTTCAGGGACTTTGGACAACAGTTTGGTTAGTGGGATTAGCGTTGGTTATTGGCTTGTGTGTCTCTATCCCATTAGCCGTGGCACGTAATAGTACCAATTACGCTCTAAGCTTACCTTCTTGGGGATTCATTTACTTTTTCCGTGGAACGCCGCTATTGGTTCAGCTGTATTTGATTTACTACGGCATGGATCAGTTTTTCCCTGTGAAAGATACCTTGTGGGAGAACGCTTGGTTCTGTGCTTTGGTCGCTTTTATTCTTAATACATCGGCTTACACCGCAGAAATTATTCGTGGTGCGATTAATGGTTTGCCGAAAGGTGAGGTGGAAGCTGCGAAAGCCTATGGCATGAGTAAGTTTATGACATACAGACGTATTATCTTGCCGAGTGCATTGCGTCGAGCATTACCAGCTTATTCCAACGAGGTCATATTTATGCTGCACGGAAGTGCAGTCGCGGGCATCGTTACCATCATGGATTTAACTGGTGCTGCGCGTCTAGTAAACTCGCGCTACTATGCACCATTTGAGTCTTTCCTGACGGCGGGGCTGTTCTACATGGCACTGACGTTTATAATCTTGTGGTGTTTCAAAGTGGCAGAGAAGCGTTTCTTAGCTTATCTGCGTCCTTTAAGCTAATTATCAATAGAGGCAATAGCACCGGAGTGGGTGCTATTGCTTTTGATAATTTTGTTATCTTCATTCCTATTTTTCCTACCGATACAAAAGACTATTTCTTTTTATTCATGTGCTTACATTAATATTTGATAAACTCATTGTTTAGTAAGTAAAAATGAAAAAAACAATTCTATCGTTGGGCATTGCCGCCTTAGCCACAGGATGTGGTGGGGGAGAGGGAGAATCACAACCTAATGCTCAAGTAAAACCAACGCAAGCTCCAGTTCAACAAGCTCTTGAAACTGGTAATGCACTGCTCGTTTCTGACCCGAGCGAATTCATTCGTAAAAGTCGTCAGGTTGTAGAAGCTCACAAGATGCAGTCGAATACGATCAAATCTGCAATTGCGAAAAACCTTTCAGGTCTTTATTGGGATCCAACCCATGATGCCGCGATCTTGGCACCTCAGTATGGCTTCAACGACACCATCTTGATGACCAATAAGGCCATGGCAAGCGGTTACAAAGATCAAGCTCTGTCAATTGGCGTTGCCGGGGAAAAGTCTAATGGTCAACGTTACGCACTATTAGGTAGTAACCCATTTAGAACGGCACAACGTTTTCCCGACTCTTCCAACGCAGCGATGACGAAATGGTTAAGTAACCTGGTCACTTGGTTGTCGGGCGGAGTTACTTCAAACGTCGTCATCGCGCAAATGGATCAGTCTTATTACTTTCCGGATGAGCAAGCGACTCGGAATTGGCTGAAAGACAATGTTTCACAAGAGTTGGCGTTTAACGAGGCCAACCTATGCGATGGTTCGAAGCTACTTAGCTGCTTGCAAACCAATACTCCAAACTTATTGATCTTGTCACAGCATCTGCAATCTGGAGATACCAACAAACCAGTACTCGAAGCTTTGGAATACGCTGAGCAAGCCCAAATTCCTGTTCTATACCTGCATTGGGATGGAGGACTAACTGATCTTGGCCAAGACATTTTGGAAAAATTCCATGTTGATTATGTGGGAGATAACTATTGGCGTAAGTTAGGCTTGGTCGACTGGGAACCTTCATCGTTGATGAACGTTGTGCCGGACTCTGTCATCACACAACAAGCGCTGTTGTCTCGTTTTGAATCTCAAAATTTCAACGTTGACTTGTCAAAGTGTGATGACAAATCCTGCCCTGACACTGCGAATATGGACAGTCAATTTTATGCAGGGGCAAACAGCATTCGCCATTGGTTGCAAAAGCTTGATGAACAAAAAGTAGATTTGTTTAATCAAAACGGCTACCAATACGAAAAACTCATGGTATTGCTGGCTGATCATTATCGTCAAACGGTTGTCTTCCCGATGGACAAACAATCAACCCAAACGACCGAATTCCTAAAGTCGTACTTTGCCGATTACGTGCAATACAACAGCCGAAGCGTAAACCCAAAACAACCAAATATGGGGAACTTCAGCCGTAGTGAGTTTAGCCCTGACATAAAGAGAATCAGCGCAACGATTAATATGGAATCAAAGCGTAACTTCCGTTCGGCTGGTGTGTATGCGCTTCCTGGGGAAACCTTTACGGTTAAACGTAATGACAGCAATGATGTGGCGACTAAGATTGTCATCAACACTTTAAGAAGTGGTGCAAATCATGAGTTCAGCGAAGATGGATACACGCGACCAAAACTGCTGACTTCATTTGCTTACGAAGTCAAAGCGGGTGAAACCATCACGCTGACTTCTCCTTATGGCGGCCCAGTACAGGTTCACTTTGACAAAAATGATGTTCCGGTTGAACTGAAATTTAATCATGTGGCACAGCATCCAGTTTGGAGAAGTGAGAAGGACAACGACGCTTTTATTCAACAGTTAGAAGCCAATTTATTCGATTGGGCTGAGCTGATCACTCCTGGGTTTGAAGTACACTCAAAGCGCGACAAAATGTTGGAGTCGGTCAACGATGAAATGTGGTCTACCCCTTCGGAAATGGCGCTTGCAACAGAAGAATATGTTCACAACTACCCGCATGTGCTGGCAGGTTTCCAAGGGCCGGGCATAGATGAAGTGCCTGAAATTATTCAATACGCCCAAAACCAAGGTTGGGAAATCGCCAATATTGATACAGTGAAGCACATGAACGCTGACCAAGCGACGTGTGGTTATGGTTGTTCGGGTAACCCTTACGATGCTTACTGGTCATTCAGCCCACTCGGTCACGGTGATTTACATGAGCTTGGTCATGGTTTAGAAAAAGGTCGATTCCGATTTTCAGGCTGGGAAGGGCATTCAACGACCAATTACTACTCGTATTACAGTAAGTCTCGTTTCTTCCAGAATACGGGAAAAGTTTCAACTTGCCAAAGCTTGGATTTCAAAGGCCAGTTTGAATTATTGCAAGCTAGCCGAACTCAAGCGGATCCAAACGCATACATGGCTGCGCAAAATCAAACCAGTTGGAGTTGGGGCGCTCGTGTTTACATTCAAATGATGATGGCGGCGCAGCATGAAGGTGTGCTTAAAAATGGTTGGCATTTATTGGCGCGCTTGCACCTGATTGAACGTGAGTTTAACCGCTTAAAATCGGACGACGCGCTTTGGGATGAGAGACGATTGAGCATTGGTTTTGCCAACTACTCTCGGGAAGAAGCAAATAGCATCTCGAACAACGACTGGTTGCTTATTGCTCTGAGCTACATCTCTCAGCGAGATATGACTAACTATCTCGATATGTGGGGGTTCTCGTTCACAGAAAAAGCGAAACAGCAGGTTGTGGCGCTGAATCTACCGCCGATGCCGCTCACTTACTTTGCAAGTAGTAATACAGGCTACTGTCTGAACGAATTTGCTCAAACACCGATAACTATTGATGGTCAAACGGTTTGGCCGCTGAATCAGTGATTAACTGGTAATTTGTATGAAAAGGGAGACAGAGTCTCCCTTTTTATTGGACTAAGCTTAGCGTTGAGTCTCGCTTATAGCTTTGCAATATATTACTTAAATGTTGACCAGATTGGTGCGTGATCTGAAGGCTTCTCGATACCACGAAGCTCATAGTCGATACCAGATTCAATACACTTTTCCGCTAGAGAAGGGGTTGCCAAAATGACATCAATTCGTAGGCCACGGTTATCATCAAAACCGCGAGAACGGTAGTCAAACCACGAAAATTGATCGTTCACCTCTGGGTATAGCTTACGGAAGGTGTCCACAAAGCCCCAGTCTAGTAAGGTTTTCAACCATTCGCGCTCTTCAGGTTGGAATGAACATTTACCTGTTTTTAGCCAACGTTTACGGTTTGGTTCGCCGATACCGATATCTGCATCAATAGGGCTGATGTTGATGTCACCCATAACAATCAATTGCTCGTCGTTATTGTGATGATCGTTTAGGTAGGTCATCAGATCTTTATAGAATTGGCGCTTGTATGGGAATTTGGTTTCGTGGCTGGTGTTATCCCCTTGAGGGAAATAGCCGTTTAGCACAGTGACCTTTTCGCCGTTTTCATTTAAAAACGTTGCCATGATCATGCGCTTTTGATGTTCCTCGTTATCCGTCGGGAACCCTTTTTGTACGTGTAGAGGCTCTTGCTTACAAAGCATTGCTACGCCGTAATGTGCTTTTTGACCATGGAAATACACTTTGTAGCCCATGGCTTCGACAGCTTCAATCGGGAATGCTTCATCGTGAACTTTAATTTCCTGAAGACCAATCACATCAGGTTGGTGTTTGTCGATTAGCGCTTGGAGTTGGTGCAGTCGCGCACGTAGTCCATTGATGTTAAAGCTGATTACTTTCATTATTTATCCTTTTGGGGGCGTACTTTTTTATGAATAGTATCATTGTGTAAGAGCACTGAAAATGAGTCTCGGTGAAAGGATTGAAACGCTCTGAGCTACTTTGCTTTTAATTTGTTTTCTAAGTCGTTTTGCACGATCTTTAAAGCGTTAAGCGCAACTTCTGGATCTATCTCATTGCTCTCAAGCAAATAGATTAAATCGACAGCCAGTTTGATCTCTTCAGGTGCGTCATCTAAAGGCGAGGTTGGTTGATCAGCCATTATTGATGTTTTTCCCTATGTGTAATTTGGTTCTCTAGCTTAAGAAGTGCTGTTTCACAACGCGCTAAACGTTGCTCGGTTGCTAGTAATACTTTTTGAGCGTCGGCACGCATAAAACTAGGAGCGCTTTCGACAGCACGTTCTTTTTCTAACACCATCTCGCGCAAGCGTCTTGCCCACTCTTGATGTTGAGCGAGCTCCTGATAAAGCACGTTGATAGGCTTACGGAAATGGCTGCTATGTTTGATTTCATTCTTACGAATTTTAGTGGTAGAAATCTCGCGTTGAATCGCACCGATTTGCGCCACTAACCGTTCAGTGAGGTACTCAGCACGCAAAGCGGTGAGCTTACCTTCATTTTGCTCACGCACAATCGCACCCAGCGTGGCTTTTGCTTCTTTTACGCAAGGAGTAAGTAAGCGAGAGCGGCAACCAAATAAACGCTCATCAAAAAGCGGAACATGATGTTCGCCTCTTTGACGGTCAAGAACAGCGGCTTGCTTCGCCATTTGTTCTAGATTTTCCTGGAGTTGAGAAATGTTCATGACAAACCTACAAACCATGCGTCATAAGCCAATTTAATGGCTAGTATGCTGACGGCAGTAACAAATACAGGACGAATGAATTTAGAACCAAATCTAATAGCGGAGTGCGCGCCAACAAAAGCACCAGCCATTAAACATACTCCCATTGTTAAGCCTAGCACCCAGTTGATATGTCCGAGGAATGCAAAAGTGATCAAAGAGGTAAAGTTACTGGTAAAGTTCATTGCTTTTGCTAAGCCAGAGGCGAGCAAGATATTCAGCCGGTACAGCGCCATTGAACTTACTGTCCAAAAAGCCCCAGTTCCAGGCCCTGCGAGTCCGTCGTAGAATCCTATGGATAAGCCTTGCATGTACTGTTTTTTATGAAGTTTTGGGCAAGGCTCGGGTATTGGACTTTGATGAGCAGAGTGGGGTGTTTTATGAAAAACGGTATACAACGCTGCCGCCAAAATAACAAGCGGCAATCCTTTTTCCAGCCAATCCGTACTAATCGCATCTACAAATAGCGTACCTAATGTCGCTCCGACGAGTGTTGCCACGAATGCACGCCTCCAGCATTGAGGTTTGAATAGACGTTTTTTGTAGTACGTAAATGCTGCAGTAGAAGAAGCAAAGGTAGCGGCAAGTTTATTGGTGCCTAGTGCAATATGAGGCGGCAAGCCTAGCGAAAGTAGAGCAGGTACGGTAAGCATGCCACCACCACCGGCAACTGCATCAATAAATCCTGCGACAAAAGCGACAAGCGCCAACACCAACAGCATGGTTGGCTCAATCATTTCCATAAATGGTGATTCTTCTAATATTCTATTTTACGTTTAAATGGAGGTAGTGAGTCGATTAAGGCTTGTCCGTATCGCTTAGTGACTAGGCGTCGATCAAGAATCGTTACTCTACCAGAATCTCTCTCTTTACGCAGTAAGCGACCTACGCTCTGGATCAGCTTTTTGCTTGCGTCTGGTACAGTTATTTGCATAAACGGGTTTCCTCCTTTTTTCTCAATGTATTCGGAATGAGCCTGCTCAACAGGGGAGGTTGGAACGCCAAATGGAATTTTTGTAATCACCAAGTTTTCAAGTAATTCGCCAGGTAAGTCTAGTCCCTCAGAGAAACTGCCAGTACCAAATAAGACGCTGGTTTTATTTGATTCTATTAGCTTTTTATGTTTTTTTAGAATTTCTTGACGTGAGCTTTCACCTTGAACTTGCAACGCCCAGCCTTTTTTTATGAACTCCGAAGAGAGTGCCTTCGCGACTTGGTTCATCTGCCAATAGGATGAGAATAATACTAAGTTGGCTTTCTTGTCTTCCAAGTACTTAGGCAATATCTCGATAAGATATTCAGTAAATTGAGGCGCTGGTGGTTCATATTTCATCGCAGGGATGAGCAATTCTGCCTGGTTTTGGTAATCGAATGGTGACGCAAGCGCTAAAAACTGAGTGCCTGATTCTGGTTTTCCATCAATACCAACCTGATGGCAAAAGTAATGGAAAGAGTTTAATGCACGCATCGTTGCGGAAACCAAAATGGCGCCAATACATCTGCTCCAAATCTGTTGGTCGAGTTGCCATCCAATTTCAAGTGGCGAAACACTCACAATGAAATCACCCTCGCGATCGGGGTGGGTTTCTAACCAGCGAGCTAAAGGCGCACCTTTTTCACGAGTTGGTTCAGCCATTAAATGCCATACTTGCGCTAGGTTTTCTAACCTTTGAATGTAGAAACCGAGCTCTGCAAGCGCTGGTTCAGCCAACCTTGTCGCAAGCTCCCCGTCTTTTACTCTTTCCGCAATAAGGTCGGCAATTTTTGCCACACTCTGATTTGCTTTTTTACTGAACTGTTTTAGTTCTTTGGATTGGTTCTCTAGCCACTCAGGTAGTTCACCGTGTTCGAAGCGGTAGATACCCTCTTCAAATTGAGCTGGGTCGAACTGTTTGGGCAATTGAGTCAGTGCCGGTATCAAGTTCTGAACCGCGTCTTGAAGGTCGTTGCGAAATCGAGCTACGCGTTTCTCGTCTGCGAGTGATGAAAACTTACTAATCGACTGATTTAACTTCTCAAGCCATGCTGCCGCACCTTTTAAACTCGCAGATGCTGAAGCATGGTCACGAGCGACGTGAGGTAAGTGATGTGCCTCGTCGAAGACGTATATTGTATTTTCTGGCTCAGGTAAAATCACGCCGCCACCTAAATCTGCGTCTGCCATGACGAGAGAGTGGTTAGCAATGATGACATCGTTTTTATCCAACTCTGAGCGCGCTTTTTGGAATGGGCAGCCGCGGTGGCCTGGTAAACTGTTATTGCAACTGTGTTTATCACTGACAATCAGTTGCCAAAGCTTATCGTCGATGGGTTTAGGCCAAGAATCACGGTCACCGTCCCATTTACCTTGCGCAAGAGAGCGATGCATTGTTTCTAACAGCTCTATATCTTTTTGCTTAGGTTTGGTTTCAAACATGGCTAACTGGCCACTATCAGCACCGCTAGCAGTGGCGAGCTTTTCTGCACAACAATAGCGTTGACGGCCTTTTGCCAAAATAAAAGAAAACTCTCGGTCGGTAATCCGACGAAAAAGAGGGAGGTCTTTATTTATGAGCTGCTCTTGCAGAGCGACGGTCGCCGTTGAGATAACCACTTTCCTATTGTTATGTACAGCCACGGGAATGGTCGCCATTAGATAAGAGAGCGATTTACCAATTCCAGTCCCTGCTTCTGCAACGAGTATTCGGTTAGATTTGTGATACTGACCGCACAGCGTTTTTGCAATCTCTGCAACAAGGTAGTTTTGTGCTCTTCTAGGCACAAAGTTATCAAGTTGATCTTGAAGGTTTTGATAGCTATTACGAATCGATTTTTGAATGTTACTGGTCAGCATACGGGCCTCAAATGCGTTGGAGGCGAATAGTAGCACACATCACTAGTTGTACAGTAGTTCACAAAACGGAATGCTTTTATAAGGAATGTAGATCTCCTTCACAAAAAAATATTGAACCTTATCTTAATGAAATTAATTTCATTATATGAAAAATATAAAACTCCAACTTGGTCTGATTTGTGGGTTTTTATTCTTTTTTTTGTTTTTTTAAATTTACTTATTGGATTAAAAAACCATTTGTTAATAATTTTGTAAATTACAAATAATAATGGAGATTGGTTAGATGTTCGTCGAATAAATAAAGGTAAACTTATCAAGTTATTGTTTTATAATGGTATTTTGTTTTTTTTACATTGGTATTTAGAAAATTTGACAGCCAGAATAATCTTTTGCACTCTTAGCTCCAGATTTTGAGGAGGTGCTGTATAACGTTTTGTTAACGCTCTACCTCAAACATATAAAAAAAGGGAACCGGACAAGGATATCCCGAACTAAGAAAAGGCAGTGGATTAATTATGAAAAAAACTCTATTAGCACTAGCTGTAGTTGCGTCTGCAACTTCAGTGAACGCAGCTGAAGTATTCAAATCTGAAGAAGGTTCTGTAGATTTCTACGGTCAGCTACGTCCAACTCTTCTATTCACAGAAAAAACTGATCACACAGCAGAGCTAAACACTAGCTCTTCTCGTACTGGTGTGAACGCGGTTTACGTTGTTGACGAAAGCCTAAAAGTTCTGGGTGAAGTTGAAATCGGTGTTGCTCTAGGTGACAACTACGACGCAGGTGCTGATTCAAGCGAGCGTACAGATGACTCTGTATACGTACGTCGCCACATCATCGGTTTTGATATGGGTGATATGGGTACTCTTCGCTTCGGTAAAGAAGGTACTTGGGCTGATGACGTATACTTCGCAGATTACTCTTACTTCTTCGGTGGTAACGCAGCGGAGACTGCATACGGTCACGCTTGGAACAACGATTCTCAAATCAAATACGCTTACGAAAATGACGCGTTCTGGCTAAAAGCTGGTTACGCGCTAGGCGAAAAAGATTCTAACGAAGAAGTACTAGAAGTATTCGTTGGTAAATCTTTCAACGACCTATCTCTACACGCTGGTGTACTTACTGCGAACAACGACATCAACGTAACTAAAGAGAAAAAACTAGTTCTTAATGGTGTAGAGCAAACAGTTTCTCACACAGAGCGTACTGATAACGAAAACCTATCTTTTGAAGTAACTGCTGAGTACGCACTAAACGAGCACACTCTAGGTGCTACGTACTACTACAACGAAAACGAAGATAAGCTAGGTAAATCAACAGTTGATTCACACTACATCGTTGTAGCTGGTATGTTCGCTGTTGCTCCTAAAACAACTCTATACTCTGGTTACGAGTACCTAGCTCAGTCTACTGACGAAGCAGGTAAAGTAGACGCAGACTCTTCTTGGTTCTACGCTGGTGTTGAATACAAGTTCTCTAAATGGGCACGTGTATTCGCAGAAGCGGGTTACACTTTCGAAGGTACTGACTTCGATAACAAAGACACAGACGACGCAACTAACTTCGGTGTTGGTGCTCGTTTCTACTGGTAATCAATACCCAGTTTGATATTGTAAGACCCAGCTATATGCTGGGTCTTTTACTATGAAGATAAGGATGAAAAATTCTATGCAGTTATCATTAAAAGTGGCAATGGCACTGTCTATTTTTGCCAGTACAAACCTCTACGCTGCAACGACTTTAGTGGTTCCAGAAGACGTGAAGTTATTGGCCGTCAACATGGAGAAGCCAGATCTAGAAGGTGGTCTTTTTTCTAGTGAGAAGACAATCGAACTACCTGACGGAACGAATCAAATTGTCTTCAAATATCAACCTACATTCGAAATTAACGAAAACCTTAAGACGGTTTACAGTGATGTAATCGTTGCTAAATTTGATGCTGAAAACGAAAAGCTAACATTTGAACTGCCAGAGTTTAAAACTCTTCGCCAAGCGCAAAACAACATCTCGCCTCTAGATTGGCAATTACTGGATACCAAAGGCCAACCTATTGCTTTGGTCGAAGATGTATTAGAGTCAGATGGTGTTCAAATTGGTCGTAATTACCCTCAAGAATCTCGCAACTACAATATTGCTGGCGGTATCGCGAGTGTTGCCGTTAGTTATGTAACTGTGAATCAGCATCAACAATCAGTAAGTGATATCGAGCCTCGAGTTGAGACTAGTGATTCCCGTTCAACAGCCGCATCGAACGACAGCCCAATGGTTGATGTATTAAAGACGATGTACCAGAAAGCGTCTCAGGCGGAAAAAGAGGCATTTAAAAACTGGCTTGCTGAGCAGTAATCCCTTAGTTCATTAGATAGGGCTTAACTGAAAAAGTACGAATCTAAAAAGCAGGCTTTAAGCCTGCTTTTATCTTTTCTGCTTATTAGAGAGAGATTTCTCTCCATTCACCAGGCATTAGGTCGTTAAGGACGATATCACCCATCGAATGACGAATGAGGCGCAAAGTAGGGAAGCCAATGTGCGCAGTCATGCGACGCACCTGACGATTTCTTCCTTCGATAATGGTAATGGCTAACCAAGTGGTAGGGATATTTGCGCGAAAACGAACCGGAGGAGTTCTGTCCCAGACTTGTGGTTCTGGAATAACTTCAACTTCGGCTGGTAGAGTCATACCATCTTTTAGCTCTACTCCCTTCCTCAATTTTTCAAGATCTTGCTCCTGAGGAGCGCCATCGACTTGAACCCAATAAGTCTTCGGCGATTTTGACTTTGGCTGCGTTAACTTCGCCTGCAAGATGCCATCGTTAGTGAGTACCATCAAACCTTCGCTGTCTCGGTCCAATCGGCCAGCCGCATAGACATTTTTGATTGGGATATAGTCCGCTAACGTTTTGCGACCATCGCCATCGGTAAATTGACTGAGCGTATCGTAAGGCTTATTGAAAATAATGACTTTACGATCTTTAGGGGCCACTTTTGGCTTTTGGCTTTTTGTTGGGCGATTAGGGCGGCGGTCTTGCTGAGTACGAGTCTTCGAGCCATTGCGAGCTCCTGAGTGTTTAAAATGGCCCGTTTTAGACTGGTTACGACTGCGACCTTTTTCCTGACCTGTACGAGATGACATGTTAACTACCCTGCAAAAATGTAAATGAACTGTGTTTGAAAGTTTTAAGTTTTCTCATGATCGGATATGATTTGCGCGCCTAAAACTAACAAACGCGCACAGAATGATAGACTAATTCGTGTTATTTGTTTAATTATATCAGTGCACTCATGGATTCAGAGCTTAGAGCTTCAAACTACAACAAAGAGTGCGAACCGCATGTGGCGTTAGTGAGGAGACATGTACTGCTAACGCGCAGCAATGCGTCAATTAAACCAACTCAGACGCTGAGTTGATCAGCCAACAAGTTGATTAAAAAATAGGGAAATTTCATGCCTACAGAAAAACCTACAATTATCTACACCATCACTGATGAAGCGCCGGCGCTAGCAACTTATTCATTACTACCAATCATTCAATCATTCACAGCATCGTCTGGCATCAATGTAGATACTCGTGATATTTCACTAGCAGGTCGAATTATCGCTAACTTCCCAGAGCATCTAAAAGAAGAACAGCGCATTGGCGATGCGTTGACTGAGCTTGGTGAACTAGCTCAAACTCCAGAAGCAAATATCATCAAGCTACCTAACATTTCAGCTTCAGTTCCTCAGCTTAAAGCGGCGATTAAAGAGCTTCAGGCGAAAGGTTACGATTTACCAAACTACCCAGAAGAGCCGAGCACGTACGAAGAGAAAGCGATTAAAGCGGCTTACGACAAAATCAAAGGTAGTGCGGTTAACCCAGTACTTCGTGAAGGTAACTCAGACCGTCGTGCTCCGACTTCGGTTAAGAACTACGCGAAGAAAAACCCACACTCAATGGGTGCATGGTCAGCAGAATCTAAGTCCCATGTTGCGAGCATGTCAGACAATGACTTCTTTGGTAGCGAAAAGTCTACAACTATCTCTGGTGCAACAGAGGTCAAAATCGAGTTTGTCGGTAATGATGGTACAGTTAAAGAGCTTAAGTCTGCGTTCCCATTACTAGATAAAGAAGTCATTGATACTTCAGTAATGAAGAAGAAGGCGTTGGTTGAATTTTTCGAGAAAGAGATTGCTGAAGCGAAAGCACAAGACGTGCTGCTGTCTCTTCATATGAAAGCGACGATGATGAAAGTTTCTGACCCTGTCATTTTCGGCCATGCCGTAAAAGTTTACTACAAAGACGTTTTCGATAAGTACGGTAAGCTGTTTGAAGAGCTAGGTGTTGATGTAAACAATGGCATCGGTGATGTTTACTCAAAAATTGAGTCTCTACCTGAAGCGCAAAAAGCAGAAATTGAAGCGGCCATTCAAGCGGTTTACCAAACTCAACCAGAACTTGCGATGGTTGACTCTGATCGTGGTATCACAAACTTACATGTACCAAGTGACATTATTGTAGATGCTTCTATGCCAGCAATGCTTCGCTCTTCGGGTCAAATGTGGGGACCAGATGGTAAACAAAAAGACACCAAAGCGATGATTCCAGATCGTAGCTACGCAGGTATTTACCAAGCGGTTATTGATTTCTGTAAAGAGCACGGCGCATTTGATCCAACCACTATGGGTAGCGTACCTAACGTTGGTCTAATGGCTCAGAAAGCTGAAGAGTATGGTTCTCACGACAAGACATTCATTCTAGACGCTGCGGGTACTGTTCGCGTTGTTGATGCTTCAGGTAACGTACTGTTAGAGCAAGCGGTTGAAGAAGGTGATATCTTCCGTATGTGTCAGGTTAAAGACGCACCAATCCAAGATTGGGTTAAACTAGCAGTGACTCGCGCACGTGCAACAGGTGTTCCAGCTGTATTCTGGCTAGATGAAAACCGCGCGCACGATGCTGAGCTCATCAAGAAAGTAAACGCCTACCTACCAGATCACGATACTGACGGTCTAGAGATTAAGATCCTATCTCCTGTTGAAGCTTGTAAGTACTCACTAGAGCGTATGAAAGCGGGCCTAGATACTATCTCTGTTACAGGTAATGTTCTTCGTGACTACCTAACAGACTTGTTCCCAATTCTCGAGTTAGGTACGTCTGCTAAGATGCTATCTATTGTTCCATTGATGAATGGTGGTGGTCTATTTGAAACAGGCGCTGGTGGTTCTGCTCCTAAGCACGTTCAACAAGTAGAAAAAGAGAATCACCTTCGTTGGGATTCTTTGGGCGAGTTCCTAGCGCTTGCAGCTTCGTTAGAGCATTTAAGTGTAGCGACAAACAATCCTAAGGCTCAGGTTCTCGCAGATACACTAGATAAAGCGACCGGTGAGTTTTTAGACACCAACAAATCTCCGTCACGTAAAGTGGGTGAGCTAGATAACCGTGGAAGCCACTTCTATCTTGCACTTTACTGGGCGAAAGCGCTTTCAGAGCAAACGGATGATGCGGATCTTGCTGCTGAATTTGCACCAATTGCAAAAGCGCTGTCAGAGCAGGAAGAAACGATCGTTGCTGAGCTAAATAATGCGCAAGGCGTGAAAGGTGAGCTAGGAGGTTACTACTTACTAGACGATGCATTGGTTTCTAAATTGATGCGTCCAAGCGAAACCTTTAACGCAATCATTAACAAGTAAGTTAGTGTAAAAACACGTCGTTTTCGGCGTGTTTCCTATCCTGTAAGTGCGTTGTAAGTGTTCCTTTTGTAACACGTGCTCTAAATAGTAAGAAACCCGCTATCTTGGCGGGTTTATTTTTCTCTTCAAAACATCAACGTGGCGTTTCGAGAGCAATATTTTTATATTTCGACAGCGCTCTAATTATTTGGCTTGGCCTTCAAGAGGCACGACGCTACTCGCGTGACAGCCTTTGGGACCTTTTTCAATCTCGTAAGAGACTTGTTGGCCTGCTTTCAGTGTACGATAACCGTCCATCTGGATTGTTGAGTAGTGGGCAAAGATATCTCCCTCTTCTTCATCTGAACAAATAAACCCAAATCCTTTGGCATTGTTAAACCACTTTACTGTACCTGTAGCCATGCTTTACATCCCTCATGCATTTTTTACTGATGTTGTTACTGCAACCAAGTTATACCTTTAACTTGGTACTACCATTGTCAGCGAATGCCAACAAACGTCAAATCAATGATAAGTCACATTCATCAAACCACTTAAAGAAGAGAAGTTTCAAAATGATGATTTATGCATCGACACTTTCCACTGTAGTCAATGAATTTCGACAGTCAATAGCAGTGAGCAACAAACAGAAACATAATTGAAAACAAATCACTTTTGAGATTAACAAATTTGCAAACAGTTTTTCGTATATACGCAGAAGTTTAGTCAATTTGCCTATGAAGTGGCTCATACTGAAAAAGCCATACTGTCCGTGTTGCTTATGGGAGAAGAATCCTCTGACTGAATAAAAAATGAAGTTTTCGTGATAATTACCGTATTCTCAATGAGGAAGTGTGATCCAGATAGAAGATGATGGGGTGGTTTGCAATAGTCCGAAAGCAATAAATAGAAAGTTCTTTTATAAGAAAAAATGTGTAACTTATCGACAAGCATCTTTTATTTGCGCCGTATCAAGACGTGCATTAGTCTCTATATTAGGTAGCAACTTTTATCGATCAAAGATCGAATTCGGTGCCATAACTCACTACACCGCGCTGCACGCTTGTGGTAGATTGTTTTTATAGGTCGAAAACATCAACCCTTTGATACGATATCTTTAGATTGCCATGAGTAAAAATTTTGAATGGGTCACTCCGGACTCTGATCTTCTGGAGCGAGAAAGTACGAAAGTCCAGCCACCTAAGCTGTACAATGTCGTACTCAATAATGATGACTATACACCTATGGATTTCGTCATAGAGGTGCTTGAGCGATTTTTCTCACATGATATTGATAAAGCAACTCAAATCATGCTTCAGGTCCACTATGAAGGAAAGGCAATTTGCGGCACATACAGCGCAGAAATTGCCGAAACAAAAGTAGCGCAAGTTACGATGTACGCAAGGGAAAATGAACATCCGCTACTTTGCACTATGGAGCAAGCGTAAACAAAGAAGACTTGCTCGAACAACCCCAGTTGTTTTTTCGGGAGGTACTTATGCTAAATAAAGAACTAGAGTCAAGCCTTAACGGTGCATTTGCTCGGGCGCGAGATAAACGCCACGAGTTTATGACTGTCGAACACCTCCTACTTGCATTGTTGGAAAATGATGCAGCTAAGGAAGCCCTTCTAGCTTGTAAGGCGGATCTTGACGCTTTACGCAACGAACTCGATATTTTCATCGATCAAACTACGCCTCTTATCCCAGATAGTGATGAGACGCGTGAAACGCAGCCGACTTTGAGTTTTCAACGTGTACTACAACGCGCCGTCTTTCATGTACAGTCGTCTGGTCGTAATGAAGTAACAGGCGCCAACGTGCTTGTTGCTATCTTCAGTGAACAAGAGTCGCATGCCGCTTACTTACTGAAGAAAAATGACATCTCCCGATTAGATATTGTTAATTTCATCTCCCACGGTATTACTAAAGCATCAGGTGCAGGTGAGGATTCATCATCAGACTCGTTTAGCTCAGAAAGTGTTGAAGAGCCTAATTCTGAAGAACGCCTAGAAAGCTTTGCGACGAATCTTAATCAAGTCGCTAAAGATGGAAACATCGACCCACTCATTGGACGTGATAAAGAGTTAGAGCGCACTATTCAGGTACTTTGTCGACGCCGCAAGAATAATCCACTACTAGTGGGTGAGGCAGGAGTTGGTAAAACAGCCATTGCGGAAGGTCTTGCATGGCGAATTGTCGAAGGGCAGGTCCCTGAGGTCATTCAAAACAGCGTGATTTATTCACTAGATATTGGCTCTTTGCTCGCTGGTACCAAATATCGCGGTGATTTTGAAAAGCGCTTCAAGGCGATTTTGAAACAACTTGAAAAAGAAGAAGATGCCATTTTGTTCATCGATGAAATACATACCATCATCGGTGCAGGCGCGGCATCTGGTGGTCAAGTCGATGCAGCAAATCTTATTAAGCCTCTTTTAAGTAGCGGTAAGTTGCGTTGTATTGGTTCGACGACATACCAAGAATACAGCAACATTTTCGAGAAAGAGCGTGCGTTGTCTCGCCGTTTCCAAAAGATAGACGTTGTAGAGCCTTCATTGGATGATACAACTAAAATCTTGATGGGTTTGAAGCCGAAGTACGAAGCTCACCATGAAGTACGTTATACCAATAAAGCACTGCGTGCCGCGGTAGAACTGTCGGCTAAATACATTAATGAACGCCATCTACCAGATAAGGCCATTGATGTCATTGATGAAGCTGGTGCGCGTAGTCGTCTTGCTCCTGCAAGCCGTCGTAAAAAAACGGTCGGAGTGGCTGATATCGAATCAATGGTTGCCAAAATGGCGCGAATTCCAGAGAAGTCGGTTTCTTCTTCAGATAAAGACATTTTGAAAAACTTAGATAGCAAAATGAAGATGTTGGTATTCGGTCAAGATAATGCGATTGATGCATTGTCCGAGGCGATCAAGCTGACACGTGCAGGTTTAGGTGTAGACAACAAACCTGTTGGTTCATTCTTGTTTGCAGGCCCAACAGGGGTTGGTAAAACAGAGGTGACGGTGCAGTTATCTAAGCTTCTAGGTATCGAGCTACTTCGTTTTGATATGTCTGAGTATGGTGAGCGTCACTCCGTAAGTCGCTTAATTGGTGCGCCTCCTGGTTATGTCGGTTATGACCAAGGTGGTTTGCTAACCGATGCTGTTATTAAGCACCCACACTCAGTCGTATTACTTGATGAGATTGAAAAAGCGCACCCTGATATCTTTAACCTGTTGTTGCAAGTCATGGATAACGGTACGCTAACGGACAACAATGGTCGCAAAGCAGACTTCCGTAATGTCATTCTTGTTATGACAACTAACGCAGGTGTGGCGGAAACCGAGAAGAAATCAATTGGTTTGATTCAACAAGACAACAGTCACGATGCAATGGCGGAAATTAAGAAGGTGTTTACTCCTGAGTTCCGTAACCGTCTTGATAACATCATCTGGTTTAACAGCCTTGATGAAAGCGTTATCCATCAAGTGGTTGATAAGTTCATTGTTGAACTGCAAGTGCAACTTGATGAGAGAGGCGTTTCAATGGAAGTATCGCAAGACGCTCGCCATTGGTTAGCACATAAAGGTTATGACAAAGCTATGGGGGCTCGCCCAATGGGGCGTGTTATCCAAGAACAGCTTAAGAAGCCTTTGGCTAACGAACTGTTGTTTGGATCTTTAGTTGACGGCGGTACAGTGAAAGTAACGCTGGTCAACGATACGCTTGAGTTTGAATACTTAAGTGAGAAAGAGACAGCGATGCATTAATCGTTAGTCGGTAACAAACGCAAAAGCGCACGAGAAGATCGTGCGCTTTTTTATCTGAACTAAATCGGAAAAAATTGTGCAATAAAAAACGGAGCAGCTTGCTCCGTTTTTTATTGCATCCGAAAATCAGAGATTAACGAGCGCGGAAGACGATGCGGCCTTTTGACAGGTCGTATGGAGTCATCTCTACAGTTACTTTGTCACCCGTTAGGATACGGATGTAGTTCTTACGCATCTTGCCAGAGATGTGAGCAGTCACAACGTGACCGTTTTCAAGTTCAACACGGAACATAGTGTTTGGTAGAGTGTCAAGGACTGTGCCTTGCATCTCGATTACGTCTTCTTTAGCCATTTAATCCTCTTTAGAAATTAGGCAATATTAGCGGGCTATATTCTGCCGCTAAATAGTAATTATGTAAAGTTGAGGCGTATTCTACCCTCGCCAACGCTGATTTACTAGCCTTTGGTGGCGTTGAAAGCGTGTTTTGTAGCTCATTGCTGGGCACTCATCAATCTGATATCCCAAATATAGCCACTGTTGTTTGTTTTCTTGGCAGTATTTAATTTGATAAAGCACCGCTAATGTCCCAAGAGATAACTCGTAGTCAGGGTCAAAGAAAGTATAAAAAGCACTCGAGCATTGTGGCATCAAATCTGTCACTGCAATGGCAAGCAATTGATCTGATTCATCGTAAATGTGTAAAAACGACGTTGTCAGCCAGCTGGTTTGAGCAAATCGAGCAAACTCATCACGCTTTGGTGGGTACATAGTGCCGTTTTTATGCCGTTTGCAGATGTACCGACTGTAAAGCTCAAACCATTCCTCATCCATTTCAGGTTTCATTTCCCAGCGTAAAGACTGTGCTTTATTAAGCAGCCTCTTCTGACTTTTTGATAGTCTAACGTCTGGAATCGAGACTCGAATTGGCTGGCAAGCGGTGCAATGCTCGCAATGCGGTTTATATATGGTATCTCCGCTACGACGAAAACCGTTAGCCATGAGCAACTGGTAATTTTCTTCAGTATGCAGCCTTTCATCAAGCGCCACCGCAACCCGCTCTTGCCGTTCAGGCAAATAACTACAAGGGTGATTATTCGTCAACCCTATTCGAATATGTTGTATATCCGTACTCATACTGAATCCTGCAAAACTTGGGGCTGATAGGCATCAAATAGTGTTTGCTTTTCTCTTAAAGATAGTAGTTTTTGCATAAATTCGTCACGCTCAAGTTCAAATGCGCCAAGTGATGCCAAGTGAGAATTCATAACTTGGCAATCGATTAATTGACCTTGCTTTGACGCCAAATGGTTGCATAAGTACCACAATGCAATTTTGGATGCGTTATCTTTTAGACTAAACATCGACTCTCCGCAAAAAAGTTGGCCCACGCAAATGCCATATAGTCCGCCAATCAGGTTGTTGTCATGCCATACTTCTACAGAGTGACAGTGACCAAGTTTGGCTAACTCAATGTAGGAAGCTTGCATTTCCTCGTTGAGCCATGTTTCCTCTGCAGGGCGTGTTGAAGAACATAGTCTAATCACTTCTTCTGTCGCGAAATTGAGTGTTACTTTATAGTTATGTTTACGCTGAAATTTTTTGAGACTTTTAGATGGCTTAAACTGTAATGGGTCAAACACGGCGCGCGGAGAAGGGCTCCACCATAAAATAGGTTCACCAGGACCATACCAAGGGAAAATGCCTTGATAGTAACCATTGAGGATTCTCATGGGGTTTAAGTCACCACCAAAAGCCAGCAAACCATTGGGGTCGCTGAGTGCTTTATAGGGTGAGGGAAAGTTGAACGTTTCATCGAGTTCAGTTAAATAAATAGCCATAAGAAGTCGTTACCAACATTGGAGTCAGAGGAGTTTATGATGACCTGGTTAAGAAATATCGTAAAAGTATGGCTTGGGATCATACTGTTTTTACCACTTGTCGCCAACGCAGCCTATGAAAGAAATGTTGCCAAGCCAGTTAATGAAGTAGTTTACGGGAAGATTGACTCTGTCCGTTATATTACTCAACAAGAGGTTGTTCAATCGAAAAGTAACGGTTGGAAGACACTACTTGGTGCCACTATCGGTGGTTTAGTCGGTAATCAATTTGGTGGCGGTACGGGAAGAGAAGTCGCGACGGCAGTGGGTGCGCTTGCTGGTGCCGCAGTTGCTCAAAACCAAAGTAATTACCAATACACGGTTGAATATAAGTTAGTTGAGCTACTCATCAAAGTGAAGGGTGATAAGCTAATTAATGTCATCCAAGATGTTGATAAAAATATGTTATTTAGTCGAGGGGATGAAGTTCGTATTTTATATTTTGATGATGGAGTCAGGGTTGATATCACTTATTAACCCTAGGTTGTTTTAGTCTAACGAAGCCTAATCAGGCATGTACAGTCGGGCTGGCTTATAGTCAAATAAAGTCGAAATAGTTTGCTGTTTCGCCGTGCTTCTTTCGCTCTGATTTACATCGCTGGCAATGCCTTTAATTCTGTATCTTTAGGCTGCTTGAGGATATTCATAAATTAGCGCCGATTTACTCTGGTTTTGTCGTGTTTTTTTGGGTAGTCTGAATTCACGAAGAATTGTTTAGCCCTCATAAAAATCGTATGTTGAGGGCACAAAGGATTATCAACTTTTAATGGAAAGCCTAACGTTACAACCTATCAATAAAATTCAAGGGGAAGTGAACCTTCCTGGCTCTAAAAGCGTTTCTAATCGAGCTCTTTTACTTGCTGCTCTTGCTAAAGGCAGAACTCGCCTTACTAATCTCCTCGACAGTGATGATATTCGTCATATGCTGAATGCGCTGACTAAACTAGGCGTTCAATACCAACTTTCCGAAGATAAAACAGAATGTCTCGTTGAAGGCCTTGGGCGTCCGTTTTCTGTCTCAGAGCCGGTAGAGTTATTTCTCGGCAATGCTGGCACTGCGATGCGACCATTAGCTGCGGCTCTTTGTCTTGGAGAAGGGGAGTATGTACTGACGGGCGAACCTCGTATGAAAGAGCGTCCAATTGGTCACCTTGTCACGGCACTGAAAGATGCTGGTGCGAACGTTGAGTACATGGAAAACGAGAACTTTCCGCCTCTCAAAATAATTGGTACTGGCCTAAAAGCAGGTACAGTTTCTATCGATGGGTCCATTTCAAGTCAGTTCTTGACCGCTTTCTTAATGTCTGCGCCATTGGCTGAAGGTGAAATTCGCATCAACATCGAAGGCGATTTGGTTTCTAAGCCTTATATCGATATCACCCTGCATATCATGAAGCAGTTTGGAGTCGATGTGATCAACAATGACTATCAAGAGTTTGTGATCCCAGCCGGTCAGCAATACATCGCTCCAGGTGATTTCTTGGTTGAAGGTGACGCGTCTTCTGCTTCTTACTTCTTGGCGGCGGCAGCCATCAAAGGCGGAGAAGTTAAAGTCACGGGTATCGGTAAAAACAGCATTCAAGGTGATATTCAATTTGCTGATGCGCTTGAAAAAATGGGTGCAGAAATTGAATGGGGTGATGACTACGTAATTTCACGTGTTGGTCAATTAAAAGGCATTGATATGGATTACAACCATATCCCTGATGCTGCAATGACCATCGCGACAACAGCGTTATTTGCCGAAGGCACTACCGCTATTCGTAACGTTTATAACTGGCGTGTAAAAGAAACAGACCGTTTGTCAGCTATGGCGACTGAGTTACGTAAAGTTGGTGCGGAAGTGGAAGAAGGGGAAGACTACATCATCGTCAAACCTGTGTCTCAGTTAAAGCATGCTGCGATTGATACTTACGATGATCATCGAATGGCGATGTGTTTTTCGCTGGTGGCACTTAGTGATACGCCTGTGACGATTAACGATCCAAAGTGTACGTCGAAAACGTTCCCTGACTACTTCGACAAACTTAAGGCTTTAAGCTGCTAAATATTCTGACCTAAAACAGGAAAGCCAGAGTGAATAACACTCTGGCTTTTTTGTTTCCCAATACTATTTAACCAGCGTAAATTCCTTAGAAAGGTGATGCGCTAAGTATTTGAACATATTGAATACTGCAGTCGTATTTGAAGTTGGTAAACCTTTGTCATCAAGGAAGTATTCACCTTTAAAAACTAAAACACCTTCTTTTTCTTCTACACTTGTGGCTCGCATTCCCTCGATGTAATCATCGTGCTCTTGGATGATTTGGTTAGCGATCAAAAGAAGGTCGAACTCTTCGATAAACGTTCTATCAGACATATTCTTTCTACCATCCTATTCAGTTAAGAACGCTGAGTATACCTACAACTAAAATGGGTTTGCATGATTAATTCAGTCAATCGTTCAGTAAGACTAAACAGATCAATTTTTAGAGTATAAGCATGATGCGGAGGAAGATGGCAGAGCATTGAACCAAACTATTTTGTGATGGGTAACAAAATTTATTGCATTGGATTAGCGGATGCTAAGTTTGCCTGTTTAGATATGCCGCTCAATACCTTTCAGAACCCTGTCTCTTTGAAGTATAAAGACGATGAATTGTCAACCAATCGGATCTGAATTTCAAAAAAGCAGTTGATCTTCTTTTCATCTCGCACAATAGTAAAAAAAGAAGCAATGAAATAGAACATTATGCGGGTGGCCTTTAAACAAGGTTTCTACCCGCATTATTATGAAGGACGTTAGAGTCAGTTATGGGTAAATCACTCGTTATAGTGGAGTCACCAGCCAAGGCAAAGACGATAAATAAGTACCTTGGTAAAGACTTTATTGTTAAGTCTAGTGTTGGTCATGTGCGTGATCTGCCTACGGCCGGTCAAAGCACTGGTGAGAAAAAAGCCGCAGCCATCTCAACTAAAGGGATGAGTCCGGAAGAGAAAGCGCGCGTTAAAAAAGAGAAAGACCGCAAAGCGTTGATCAAAAAGATGGGGATTAACCCATATCATGACTGGGAAGCGAATTACCAAATCCTTCCAGGCAAAGAAAAAGTTGTCAACGAACTACAAAAACTCGCCAAAGACGCAGATTGCGTATATCTCGCAACCGATTTGGACCGCGAAGGGGAAGCAATCGCATGGCACCTTCGTGAGATCATCGGTGGCGATGAAGAGCGATACAAACGTGTAGTTTTTAACGAAATTACGAAAAACGCGATCCAACAAGCTTTCCAGACACCTGGCGAGCTGAACATGGATGGTGTAAATGCCCAACAAGCACGTCGCTTCATGGACCGTGTCGTTGGTTTTATGGTTTCACCTTTACTTTGGAAAAAAGTGGCTCGTGGCTTATCTGCTGGTCGAGTGCAGTCTGTTGCGGTGAAATTGTTAGTTGAGCGTGAGCGTGAGATTAACGCGTTTGTACCAGAAGAATTCTGGGACATTCATGCGAATACGAAAACGAAAGACAAAGCGGACTTTAAACTGCTTGTTGCGCAGAAAGACGGTTCTGCGTTTAAGCCAGTTAATGAGGCAGAAACCAAAGCAGCGATGTCTGTACTTGAGAATGCAAGTTACGAAGTATGTAAGCGTGAAGACCGTCCTACAAAGAGCAAGCCTTCTGCACCTTACATCACCTCTACGCTTCAACAGGCAGCGAGTACACGTCTGGGCTACGGTGTGAAAAAGACCATGATGCTAGCTCAGCGCCTCTATGAGGCCGGTTACATCACTTACATGCGTACTGACTCGACTAACCTAAGTGCCGAGGCTGTGGACGCTGTACGTGACTTTATTGGTTCTGAGTTTGGTGATAAGTACCTGCCAGCGAAACCATTGACGTACGGTAGCAAAGAAGGGGCACAGGAAGCGCACGAAGCGATCCGTCCTTCAAATGTGGGTGTTAAGGCGGAAGACCTGCAAGGTGTCGATGCTGATGCGCACAAACTTTACGCTTTGATTTGGAATCAGTTTGTAGCGTGTCAAATGACGCCAGCAGAATACGATTCAACAACCATCAGTGTAAAAGCGGCAGAATACACGCTTAAAGCGAAAGGCCGTATCCTTAAATTTGACGGCTGGACTCGTGTACAGCGTCCAATGGGCAAAAACGAGGATACAATCCTTCCTGCGGTACAACTTGGCGATAAGCTAAGCTTAGAGTCACTTGACCCTAAACAGCACTTTACAAAGCCACCTGCGCGCTACACTGAAGCAGCACTGGTTAAAGAGCTGGAGAAACGAGGTATTGGTCGTCCGTCGACTTACGCATCGATCATTTCTACGATTCAAGATCGTGGCTACGTGAAAGTTGATCAGCGCCGTTTCTACGCTGAAAAAATGGGTGAAATTGTTACTGACCGCCTTGATGACAGCTTTAACGATTTGATGAACTACGACTTTACTGCGCGTATGGAACAGAAATTGGACCAAATCGCTGAAGGTGAAGTGAACTGGAAAGCTGTGTTAGACAACTTCTTTGCTGATTTTACTGGCGATCTTGAAAAAGCGGAGCTGGATGAGTCAGAAGGCGGTATGAAGTTAAACCACATCGTCATGACGGATATCGAGTGTCCGACGTGTAGCCGTCCAATGGGCATCCGTACTGCTTCGACAGGTGTGTTCTTAGGCTGTTCAGGTTACGCGTTACCACCAAAAGAGCGTTGTAAGACAACCATCAACTTGGGTGACGAAGAAGGTATTATTAACGTTCTAGAAGAAGACGTTGAAACCGCAGCTCTTCGTGCTAAAAAGCGTTGTCCGATCTGTGAAACAGCGATGGACGCATACCTGATTGATGACAAGCGTAAGATGCATGTTTGTGGTAATAACCCGAACTGTGAAGGCTACCTTGTTGAATACGGCGAGTTCAAAGTAAAAGGCTACGATGGTCCAGTTGTTGAATGTGACAAATGTGGCTCTGATATGGTGCTTAAGAACGGTCGCTTTGGTAAATACATGGATTGTACGAGCGAAACGTGCAAGAACACTCGTAAGATCTTGAAGAATGGCGAAGTCGCGCCCCCGAAAGAAGATCCTGTTCATTTCCCCGAGTTGCCATGTGAAAACTCAGATGCGTATTTCGTACTTCGTGATGGTGCTTCAGGTCTATTTATGGCGGCAAGCAACTTCCCGAAATCGCGCGAGACACGTGCTCCTTTGGTTGCTGAACTGGCACGTTTTGAAGAGCGTTTACCTGAGAAGTTCAAATACCTAGCGACCGCACCGCAAGAAGATCCTGATGGTCGTCCTGCAGTTGTACGCTTTAGTCGCAAAACAAAAGAGAACTACGTTCGTTCGGAAGAGAATGGCAAACCATCTGGTTGGACAGCGCTCTTTGTTGACGGTAAGTGGGAAGTCACTGATAAGCGTAAAAAAGCGAAAGCATAAAAACGTACGATCTAAGTAATGTAAAAAGGCAGCGATATCGCTGCCTTTTTTGCGTTTTGTTTTTGCGTAAAGGCCACTGTGTTGTTCGTATAGATCTTTGCTGCTTTGACTGAGTTTTGCTGACGCGAGAAGATCCCAGTATCAATATTTCGTAGTCGCTGATGTATTTTTTATGTAAAAAATATTCGTTGTAACTTTCATTTTGCATTCACATATTTGTTATACATTGGGCTAAAAAATCGGCGGTGTAGTGAATCCGTTCGTAAATTGTTTTCACAATGTAATCGTTTGCTTTTCCATGTGTGATCTAGATATCGTCTTGAGTACGCAAGAGCTGTATGGTACACAGAATGGCGTATTAAAAATTGTAATTTAGAACCCGCTTAGATAATTTATTACAAAAATTAGTGCAACTGTGTGCATTGTTTGCGTCAAAAAATAAGGAAAGAGTGGACGTTGCATACTGGAAGTGCCGTAGCTTTTTTATCCGTGTTGTAAGAGTTCACAGAAACTCAGAGACGGTTGCTAAATGTATTCGCTTGACTCCCCGAGTATGACTCATTCAAGCGAGTACCAAATCCAAGCTATAACGATATGGAGAACAACAAATGGCTGGTGTTTTGGGAATGATTCTTGCTGGCGGTGAAGGCTCTCGTTTGAGACCTTTAACGGAATCTCGCAGTAAACCTTCGGTACCGTTTGGTGGTAGTTATCGATTGATCGATTTTGCTCTAAACAATTTTGTTAATGCGGATCTGATGCGCATTTACGTCCTAACCCAATTTAAATCTCAATCTTTATTCCATCACTTAAAAAAGGGGTGGAACATCAACGGCATTACAGACCGCTTTATCGATCCTATTCCCGCTCAAATGCGTACTGGTAAACGTTGGTACGAAGGGACGGCGGACGCGATCTATCAAAACCTGCGTTTTATGGAGTTAGAGGAACCAGAGCAAGTTTGTATTTTTGGCTCTGACCATATCTATAAGATGGATATCAAACAAATGCTGAACTTCCACTCAGAAAAGCAGGCTTCTCTGACGGTATCTGCATTGCGCATGCCACTAAAAGAGGCGTCGCAATTTGGGGTTATCGAAGTGGATAGCGAAGGCCGTATGATTGGCTTTGACGAAAAACCAGCAAATCCGAAGTCGATTCCTGGTGACCCTGATTACGCTTTAGTTTCAATGGGTAACTATGTTTTTGAAGCTCAGGTACTGTTCTCAGAGTTGGTCGAAGATGCGGATAATGAAGCTTCATCACATGATTTTGGAAAGGACATCATTCCAAAGATGTTCCCTAGAGGTGATGTGTTCGTGTATGACTTCAGTACCAACAAAATCAGTGGCGAAAAAGAAGAGGTGTACTGGCGTGATGTCGGAACTATTGATGCGTACTGGCAAGCGCATATGGATCTGCTAGAAAAAGATGCACCATTTTCGCTGTACAACCGTAAATGGCCATTGCATACCTACTACCCACCATTGCCACCTGCGACATTTACCGACTCTGATAATGGTCGTGTGCAGATAATCGATAGTTTAGTGTGTAATGGCAGCTATGTTAGAGGCTCAAGAATCGAAAAGTCGGTGCTTGGTTTTCGCAGTAATATTGCTTCTGCTTGCGATATCAGCGAATGTATACTTCTTGGTGACGTAAAAATTGGCGAAGGATGTGTTTTACGTCGTGTGATTGTCGACAAAGATGCCGATATTGCTCCTGGTACTCAGATTGGTGTGAATCTTCAAGAAGATAAAAAACACTTCCACGTGTCTGAGGAGGGCATTGTTGTTATTCCGAAAGGAGCTCGAGTTGGCTACTAACAACTTATCTATTCTGTTTGTAGCTTCTGAGGTTGAAGGCCTCATTAAAAGTGGTGGCTTGGCAGATGTTGCCAAGGCACTACCGGAAGCCCTTCAAAACCTACAGCAAGACGTAAGAATTACCATCCCTGCGTACAGCAGTATTGATAAACTCGCAGACGCAGAAGTTGTATTAGAAACAGAATTAACATCATGGCCGCATACGGAGTATCGAGTTTTGCGGCTCATGTTAGGTCAAAATCCTGTTTACCTGATTGATTGTCCGCCGTATTTCAATCGACCATCAATGTATGCGGAGAACAACCAAGCGTATACTGATAACGGCGAGCGCTTTGCGTTTTTTAGTGCAGCATGTCTCGATATGTTACCCAAGCTCGCCTTTCAACCTAATATCATACACGCGAACGATTGGCACACAGGTCTTGTTCCATTTTTGCTCAAGCACAGGTATGGCAATGATCCGTTTTTTGCTCATACTAAAAGCGTCATTTCAATTCACAATGCGGTCTTTAAAGGCGTATTTAGTTATGAAGATGTGCAGTGTTTGCCAGAGTTTCATTGTAGAAACGTTCCCGATGCTGCGGTGAGTGCAACGCATATTACGATGCTTAAAGCTGGTGTAATGAATGCAGATAAGATAAACGCGGTTAGCCCTACGTACGCAGAGGAACTAAAAACAGAGCTTGGCAGTCACGGCATGGCTTGGGAGTTTCAGCAACGTGCGCAGGACTTAGTCGGCATCTTGAATGGTTGTGATTACAGCGCTTGGAATCCGGAAACTGATACCTACTTGCCGGTTAATTACTGCGCCGACCAGCAAAGTATGTCGCAAGGGAAGAAAGCTTGTAAAAAAGCATTACAACAACGACTAAATTTGCCCGAAAAAAATGTAGCTATGTTCGGTATGGTTTGTCGGTTGACCCAGCAGAAAGGCGTTCATTACTTGTTGCCTGCTTTGGCCGACTTTTTGAAGCACGATGTTCAGCTAGTTGTCGTTGGGACCGGAGACCCTGTTCTTGCCGCTCAGTTACGAGAGGTTGCCGCGCAGTTTTCTAGCAAATTTGCCTTTGTAGAAGCGTATGACAATGAACTTGCGCATATCGTTGAAGCTGGTTCTGATTTCTTCTTGATGCCTTCTGAGTTTGAACCATGTGGCTTAAACCAAATCTATAGTATGGCTTATGGGACATTACCGATAGTACGCGGTGTTGGTGGCTTAAAGGACAGCGTTAGCGATTATGATGTAAACCCATCTGAAGCAACGGGGTTTGTTTTTTTCGAACCGACACCGCAGGCATTGTTGTTAACGATGCTAAGGGCACTGTTGCTCTACGCTCAAAACGAGCCTGAAGTGAATAAAGTACAGTTGCACGCGATGCAACAAGACTTTTGTTGGCAAAAGGCCGCAGAATCTTATTTGCAGCTTTACCACTCAGCGTTAGTTTGACTTAAAATTGTAACGAAAGGCACCGAATGAGGTGCCTTTATTATCTTGAGTAAGGGGAGTGTGGTAGGATGGCTTTTTACTCAATAGCACGATCTTTTTGATACTCAATATGACCCAGCCGCTACTTTTTCATAAAACCTATTTGCACCCTACTAGTAATGAGTGGGTTGTATTTGTGCACGGTGCTGGTGGTAGCTCTTCTATCTGGTTCAAGCAAATTAAAGCTTACAAGCAACACTTTAACTTATTGCTGATCGATTTAAGAGGTCATGGAAAGTCAAATCAGTTACTTAAAGAGCTCATTGCTAGCCGTTATACCTTTACGGAAGTTACCCAAGATATTTTGAAAGTATTGGACCATTTAAAGATCCAATCCGCTCATTTTGTCGGTATGTCGCTTGGTACTATTATTGTTCGAAACCTTGCTGAATTGTCATCAGAGCGCGTACGTTCGATGGTGCTCGGCGGTGCTGTCACAAGGCTTAACACTCGTTCTCAGATATTGGTGAAATTAGGTAATTTTTGTAAGCATATCCTACCGTACATGTGGCTCTACAAACTGTTCGCTTATATTGTTATGCCTCAAAGAAGCCAACGAGAATCTCGCCACCTTTTTATTCGCGAAGCCAAGAAGCTTTGCCAAAAAGAATTTAAACGTTGGTTTATTCTTGCCGCTGATGTAAATCCGTTAATGAAATATTTTAAAGATCGAGAGTTACCCATTCCGACTCTTTACTTAATGGGCGACAGGGATTACATGTTTATTAAACCTGTCAAAGAAATGGTTGCAGCACATAAGCTCAGCATTCTACGAGAAATCCCGAATTGTGGTCATGTATGCAATGTAGAGCGTCCAGAAGACTTCAATCAACACTCCATCGAGTTTATTAAACAGCAAGCTGTATGTGCTTAAAACTGAGTGCATCCACTGAATAGGAGAGCCGCTATAGCTCTCCTAGTTGATATCCACATTGCCAACATGCACCAAATTGCCCTTCGTTTATTTCATGACATTTTGGGCATTGCCAATCTTGATACTCATGCCTATCGGATTGTTTTCGATATGCTTTTACTATTTCTTCAGCTTTCATCTTTTGTGCCGTGTCAAAAAGCCACACATAAGGATCGGTATCATCACCAAACGGCAGTTCTCCTTTTAAGCCGAAAATACCTTCTCCGCGAACTTCACAGTAAATTTGTTCCACTTTAAGCAGCTCACATACAATGTGTGCTTCTGCTGGGTTTTTAGCGATAAATATTTTCATCAAAATACCCACTTCACCAATTACGAGTTTTGCTGACTTGGTGTCGGCCTTACTTTATTCATAACCCATTTAGTGATGATTGGAAATAGTCCCAATAGCGCAAAAGACGCTAATACTGCGGGTGAAACAATGCCCGATAGGCTTTCAATTGTTGCTAATTGAGTACCTGCATTCAGATATACGGCTGTGCCTGGCAGCATACCTATTTGGCTAGTGAGATAAAATCGACCTACAGACATCGGTGTTAAGCCCATCAGTAAGTTGATTAGAAAGAAAGGGAATACAGGGATTAGACGCAAGGAAAATAGATAAAAAGCTCCGTCTTTTTCGACACCTTGATTAATTGCGTTGAGTTTATTTCCGAATTTGTTTTGTACCCAGTCACGCAATAAGTATCGGCTGCTCAAGAAGGCCAGTGTTGCCCCCATAGTGCTAGCGAAAGAAACCAGTAGCAAGCTTGTCCAAAAACCAAATAAGGCTGCACCAAGTAAGGTGACTACTGCCGCTCCTGGGATAGAAAAAGCGGTAATTGCAATGTAGGTAAAAAAGTAAATCGCAGCCGAGAATACAAAATTCTGATCGATGTATGTAGTTAGTGCTTCTTGTTGGGCTTTTGCATTCTCTAAGGTTAAATACTGGCCAAAGTTAATACCTAAAAAGACGATAGCCGCTAGTAGGATGAGACCTAATATCAGTTTCTTATTCATAATTTTGATTCCAATTTGGGATATATGTAATAAGACAGTAGGAAAACCGAAAAAATTTCACAAAAAAACCGCAGATTAGACTGCGGTTTTACAAGATAGTTTTTAGGCCGACTTTTATTGGAGGCCGTTCATCAACTCATCTCGGCGAGCTTGAGGTACCACACTCCAATGAGTGCCGTTGATAGCACCTTCTAGTGCCCATAGCAACTCAATGTTGACGGTTGCAGAGTGCGTATCTCTTATCGCTTTATAGGCGTTAAGCGCACCTTCCTCTTCAAGCTTCTCTACGGATTCGATGCCGGCTTTTTTTAGCATGCGCTCGGTAGCCAGTCGTAAGTTAGGCAAATCTTTCAAACGGTTAGGCTTTGTACTTGCTTGCTGTTCTTTCTCAAGCTTTGCCTTTTTCAATGATTGATTCGCTACTTCGATTAAGCGTTCGCTTGATTCCCATAAATCGCTGGAAATAGCGTAGTACTTTGTAACGACTGGAAAGCCACGTTTTTTATAAACGTAAGGCTTTAGCCCTTGTTTCTCGAAGTCAGATGAAGTTTTTTGGTCTGCTCTGATATGAAGCTGATTGTTTACCACTAGTGCAAACATTGTTTCATCAGCGAATAGTCCGAAGCCACCAAACATTGAGCGCGACTTGATATTACCAAGTGCCTCAAATAGCTTCATAGAGTCTTTGAGTATCGGTTTATCCATGTTTTGTTATCTCGGTGTAATTAATATTACGCCACCAAAAGTCAGGTCCGAGAGAGTAGCAAACATGCGTAAAAACAATGTCATTACAGAGTAAAGTCATTGCTTACACACTTGCCATCGGTAACCCCGCTACCTTCCATATCGTAATATGGTTCAGGCCGGAGGCTTTGCGTCCCACTCTTTCGAATGGTTTGCCCTGTGCGTGACACAATGAGCATACTTCTTATATTGAATTAACATCACGGTTTAGCGTTAAAAGTGTGATTTCGGTTCAATAAAAATGATAGATTGAATGCTCTATTTTGCATATGGAAAGGTGCAAATTGGCCTTTGAAAAGGAGTTCTTAATATATATTACATTTATATAAAACAGGGAGTTAACGTTAGTCAATTGTTATTAGAGTGGTGTGAAGTATTAGAGAATGCTTAATTTTTCCAAAAAAATAAGCGCCCCTGTAGAGCGCTTATTTAACACGGTTAAATACAGTGAAATTTAGTTCATTTTTTTCACAGTATTTCGAATTACAAGCTCAGGTTGCATTTCGAAAATTCGTTTTTCGTGTTCTTTATCTTTGATACGCTCAAGTAGAATTTCGAATGCATTTTTACCAACACGACGTTTAGGTTGGTGGATAGTCGTTAGCGGTGGAGAGAAGTATTCTGCAAGCTCGATGTTGTCGTAGCCGATCACTGAAATATCTTCAGGAATTTTGATCCCGTTTTGTTGCAAGCGGCTCATTAGGCCGAGAGCCATTGTGTCGTTAAAACAGAATACCGCCGTCGGGCGCTTGTCCATTGCGGTAATTTTATCTGCAACTAATACGGCCGTATCACATTCAAAGTTACCTTCAAGGATCCAGTCTTCATTTACAGCTAGGTTCGCTTCGCTCATTGCGCGACGGAAACCTGCAATGCGCTCTTGGCAAGCAAGCTTTTCAAAATGACCGCTTAGACAAGCGATATCCGTATGACCATTGTCAATCAGATGTTTGGTTGCAATGTAGCCACCTTCTTCTGAGTTATCCATGATCTTGTCTGCTTGTGAGCTCTCTGGGCCCCAATCCATGACCACTTTAGGAATGTCCGCATGACGGTCAAGCATCTCTTTTAGTTCTTCGGTTAAGTCAGAACACATCACTAGGATGCCATCAACGCGCTTTTCAGCCAGCATACGAATGTAATCGCGTTGTTTTTCGTAAATCCCGCCTGTGTTACATAAAATCAGAGTATAGCCTTGGCGGTAACAGTAGCTCTCAACGCCATCAATCACTTCTGAGAAAAATAGGTTAGTTGATTGAGTTACTAACATGCCAATCGTACGAGTTGAGTTGCATTTTAGGCTGCGTGCAACGGCACTTGGCGCGTAATTCAGCTCGTCAACGGCTTTCATTACTTTTTCTTGCGTTGCTTCTGCAACGAAACGCGTTTTATTGATAACGTGCGAAACTGTCGTAGTGGAAACGCCGGCTAAGCGAGCAACGTCTTTTATCGTGGCCATAAATGGTGTCCTGTATCGAGCTACTGAAATATGTCGTATTGGATGTACCTGATGCTCTAATGGTTTCACACCTAGCAATATAAAATTGGCGCTAAGTGTCTCGGCAGCGGTTGATCCAAGTGCGACAAAAGGGTACGTAGCAGCATCGGTCGATGAATTTTATCTTTTTTCTATCTGATGAGAAATTGCCATCAACCTGTTAAGAAAACACAAAAACCGCTATATTTCAGCGGTTTACATATAAATCATATTTAATCGTTTGCGCTCACATTTTAGCCCTATGTGGACTGACTAGCAATGTTTTCAGCAAGAGATTTGTGTATTTGAAGTCACATTTTGACTGCTAAATAACCAAGCGTCTTTGCGCTAAGTTAAGGCAAACGAATATTATACCCAAGTTACTTACAATTGGTCACTTTCAGGCATACAGGAAGCCCGATAGGCAGGCTCCCTAAAAATAGGCGGCAATTATTCACCAAGAAGGTAGGCGCTGTCTAGTTTACAAAATGCAACTAATAGTTTCGCGACACTCGAGTAAAATCCAAATTCGTCGAATTTTTTACATTTGTCTGAAAACTGAGGTAACCAAGACATCAATTGTTGCTGGATAAAGTCGTTTTGTTTAACGAAGGCTTCTTCCATGTGTTTTTCTTGTTCAAGCTCGTTTGAGCGGATAATCATGTTCCCGAGAAAGTCGAGCTCAACGGCTAAGTGATCCGCAGGTTCCTTTAGGTTTTCGTCTACTTGAACGCCAAATTCAGCCATCAACTTTTCCATTTCCTCAGCTGGCTTGTCATTCAGTAAACCTGATTCACCAATGTACATGGATGCGTAAGGAAGAGCGCCGTATTTTTCTGTCTTCAAAAACAGTTCACAAAAGTCAGCTGCAAGCTCTAGTTGTGCATCTTCACGATCTTGTAACCGATTCAATGCATCAACTAGGCTATCAACAGCTGGTTTCAGCGACTCATTTTCACCTAAACCTGCGAGAAAACTGCGAATTTCAACACTGTGATAGGCTTCCAATTCTTTCTCTGTTAGTTCTTTTGCGAACAAGCTCGAAAACCACCAGTAAATTTCAGCGCGTTTTTCATTAAAAGCTTTCACTTCTTGCATTTTGGGCTCCTGAATGATGCTTCAAGTCATGCATCACAAAGTCAATTAGGGATATCCCCTAAGTGTAATCAATTAAAATGAATAGCAGTAACTATAATTGTTGTGTTTTATGGTCAAAAATGACCGTTTATTAATAGCAATGGGCAAGCTTGTTTTGAATCAATAAAAACGCTAAATCTTGCGTTTTAATGTATCTATGACTAGAAATGTTACTAGTTATGAATAGAATACGTCTTGGATAATAAGAAGACAGAAAAGTGGTGTAAATGAGCTATCACGTATTAGTCGTAGAAGATGATGTTGTAACTCGTAGTAAGCTTGCGGGATATTTCCAAAATGAGGGCTACCAAGTCAGCGAAGCAGAGAGTGGCGCAGAAATGCGTGAAGTTTTGCAAGCGGGCGATGTAGACCTGATCATGCTGGATATTAACCTGCCTGGTGAAGACGGCCTGATGCTTACTCGTGAGTTACGTAGCCAATCGGATATTGGTATCATATTAGTAACAGGACGCACGGATAGCATTGATAAAATCGTAGGCCTAGAAATGGGTGCTGACGATTATGTGACAAAACCTTTTGAACTGAGAGAGCTGTTAGTTCGCGTTAAAAACTTGCTGTGGCGTATTTCAGCAGCGCGCAGTGGCAGCTCGAAAGCGAATGAAACCAGTGAAGAGCACATTGTGCGCTTTGGGGAGTGGACATTCGACATTCAACGTCGCGCACTTAGCCGCAACGGTGAGCCAGTAAAACTAACTAAAGCAGAGTATGAACTTTTGGTGGCATTATCGTCTTATCCTAACCAGGTGTTAAGTCGTGAGCGTATTTTGAACATGATCAGCCATCGAGTGGATGCGCCGAATGACCGCACCATTGATGTTCTTATTCGACGTATGCGCGCAAAAATGGAGTTCGATCCTAAGAACCCACAGATTTTTGTAACGGTGCACGGCGAAGGCTATATGTTTGCTGGTGACTAGTTTGAACATAACTCAATCGTAAAAAGAAAAGGAGAGCTTCGGCTCTCCTTTTTTGTGGCTTCAAGATAATACTAGTTTGCTTCAACCATTGGTGTTTGCCCGACAGTATCACGCAACCTTTGCCAAATACTGCCCAAGTACTCATGCCAATAAAGCTCTGTTTGTTCTAAGTAACGCGCTTTAGGTGAGTATTTATCCCAAGGTTGACTTATCTCGCTAATAGCTAAGAAGTTGGTCGGGGCTGGGATTGGTTTAATACCTGCTGCGTTGAACTCATACAATGCACGGCTCATGTGACTCGCAGAAGTGACTAACACAATCTCCTTTTGTTGAACGAATGCAGCCGCTTGACGCGCCTCTTCCCACGTATCTTTCGCATCTTCTAATAAAATGATATCGGATTTCGCGACTCCCAACGCAAGGGCAACGTTCGCCATCATTCGCGCGTGGCTAATTTCAGATCCGCCAGCATAGCCGGATAAGATTAATTTCGCGCCTGGATACATTCTTAAAATACGAATGCCCTCAGTTAAGCGCATTAATGCTGCACGGCTTAACTGCGAGGTGGGTGGAATCTCGTCATCGATAACATGACCATTCCCTAAAACCATCACGTAGTCGATGGTGCCAGAAACTGGCAAAAAGGCTTTATGCTCTCGCTCTAACGGCATAAGAAGCTTGGTTGAAACAGGTTGGAAGGCAACAAGAAAAATGCCAACAAAAGAGAATAGAACAACGAAGCAGCCAGTTTTACGTTTTGTAGTAAAACTAATGAGAGCAAGACCCAACAAGCCTATCAGCAGCAATGCCGGAAGGGGCATAAGCATGGCTGACACTACTTTTTTCAGCTCAAACATACATAAATAGTCCGAAAAAACATCAATTGATAATAAAAATGAGGGTATCCCTCTTTATTCCTGCTTTCCTTGTGCCAGAATAGCGGCACAATCCGTTATGATAACTCAGCAGAAGTGACAGAAGACCGCAATTTCGACGATATCGCCCACAAATTTGCAAAAAATATTTACGGCTCCGATAAAGGGGAGATCCGCCAAATCATTGTGTGGGAAGATTTTCTACAGATTCTAAGTGAATTAGATGCTGACCAGCAACCCCTAGAAGTGTTAGACGCTGGTGGTGGTTTGGCACAAATGTCGCAAAAGCTTGCTAAGCTCGGACATCGAATCGCTTTATGTGATCTATCTTCGGAAATGCTGCAGTTGGCTAAGCAGGATATTGAAAAAAACGGTTTGCTTGAGCAGTATCGCCTGATTCATTCGCCTGTCCAATCCATCGGTGAACATATGGATGTACAGGTCGATCTGGTTATGTTCCACGCTGTGATGGAGTGGCTGGTTGATCCTAAGGCCGCACTTGAAACAGTTCTAGAACAAGTAAAACCGGGAGGCATCGCATCAGTCATGTTCTACAACCACCACGGTTTAGTCTATAAAAACGTGGTTTGTGGCAACATTCCTCATATATTAGACGGCATGCCTCACCGAAAAAGATTTAAACTACAGCCGCAAAAAGGCTTAAAACCTGAAGAAGTCTACCAGTGGATAGAAAATTCAGGTTTTAATATTTGTGGCAAATCTGGTATTCGCTCATTTAGTGATTACATAGGCAATATGGAATACATGGGTGATTACGAGTTTGAAGATGTGTTGGCGCTAGAAAAACAACTTTGTCGACAAGAGCCATACCTCTCATTAGGCCGCTACATTCATGTGTGGGCTAAAAAGAACGATAAACAGGAATAACAATGAGTGAGATGACTCTCAATGCTGCAGAGCAACCAATCGATGAGCTGGTTGGCTGGGTTAAGCAGCACGATTTCTCGTTGAACCTGACCACAGAGCGATTGGCATTTTTGATAGCCATTGCCGTACTGAGTAATGAAAGGTTCGATGAAGAACTGGGTGAAGGTGAACTGCATGATGCATTTGCCATCGTCACTCGACTATTTGATGAGACTGGCGAAGCCTCCGCTTTTCGTGCGAACAATGCGATCAACGAGATGGTTAAGCAGCGTCTTATGAGCCGTTTTGTCAGTGAAATTACTGACGGAGCGAGCATTTACCGCTTGTCGCCATTAGCGATAGGAATAACCGACTACTACGTGCGTCATCGTGAGTTCTCAAAACTGCGTCTATCTATCCAGCTATCCATGGTAGCGGATGAAATGGCGAAAGCGATTGAGGCAGCACAAAAAGGTGGCACACCGGGTCACTGGAAGAAAAACGTATACGGTGTTTTAAAATATTCTGTAGGCGAAATCTTCGATCAAATTGACCTCAACCAACGTGTTATGGATGAGCAGCAACAGTCAGTGAAACAACAGATTGCTGACCTGCTTAACAAAGACTGGCGTGAAGCGATCAACAACTGTGAAGCACTTCTGTCAGAAACATCAAGCACGTTGCGTGAACTTCAAGATACGCTGCAAGCCGCCAGTGATGAACTGCAAACTCAGATCCTCGATATTCAAGAAATTGTTTACGGTGACCCTGAGCTGGAGTTTATCGAAGAAGCCTTGTTTGGTCTGCAAATGAAGCTGGACCGAATCACAAGCTGGGGCCAGCAAGCGATCGACCTTTGGATTGGTTACGACCGACACGTGCACAAGTTTATTCGTACTGCAATCGATATGGATAAGAACCGTGCGTTTAGCTCGCGTCTGCGTCAATCCGTCAAAGATTACTTCGATGCGCCTTGGTATCTGACTTATGCAGATGCGGAGAGGCTTTCTGACCTTCGTGATGAGGCCCTAGTACTGCGTGATGACGAGGTCACGGGTCAAGTTCCGATGGAAGTAGAATACGAAGAGTTTCAACAAGTCAATGATGAGCTGTCTGAACGAATTGGTGACATGCTAAAAGCGCATAAAGATCAAGGCACACCAATCGATTTGAGTGTGGTACTGCGAGATTACCTTGCACAGCACCCTTACACTCATCATTTTGATTTAGCTCGCATTATCGTCGATCAAGCTGTACGTCTAGGGTATTCAGAATCGGATTACCAAGCGATTCAACCAGACTGGAAAGCAATCAACGAATTTGGGGCAAAGGTACAAGCGAATGTCATCGACCGATACTAATGAATACATGTCAGAGAATCTGGCAAAAGCAATTTCTAACCCTCTGTTCCCAGCGCTAGACAGCATGCTTCGAGCAGGGCGTCATATCTCAAGTGAAGATCTAGACAACCACGCGTTGTTGTCGGATTTCGAACTTGAGCTTTCTTCTTTCTACCAACGCTACAACACCGAATTGGTGAAAGCGCCAGAAGGTTTCTTCTACCTTCGTCCACGTTCAACATCTCTGATTGGCCGTAGTGTTCTTTCTGAACTGGATATGCTGGTGGGTAAGGTACTGTGTTTCCTTTACCTAAGCCCAGAGCGTCTTGCGCACGAAGGCATCTTCACTAACCAAGAGCTGTACGACGAACTGCTTGCTCTAGCAGATGAAAATAAGCTGATGAAGCTAGTGACGAACCGTGCTACCGGTTCTGACCTTGATAAAGAAAAGCTGTTTGAAAAAGTACGTACGTCACTTCGTCGTCTGCGTCGCCTAGGCATGATCATCAACATCGGTGAAACCGGTAAATTCAGCATCAGTGAAGCGGTATTCCGCTTTGGTGCCGATGTACGTATTGGCGATGACATGCGTGAAGCGCAGCTGCGTCTGATCCGTGATGGTGAAGCAGTAGTGCACACCAAAGAGCCAAGCCAAGGCAGCTTATTGTCTGAAGAAGATCAAGACGACCAAGCCCAAGAAGAAACAACAGAAGAGGGTGAAGCATGAGCATGATTGAACGCGGTAAATACCAATCGCTGACCATGGTCAACTGGAACGGCTTCTTTGCCCGTACGTTTGACATCGATGGTCTGGTCACCACGCTATCAGGTGGTAACGGTGCAGGTAAATCAACCACAATGGCGGCGTTCATCACCGCATTGATTCCTGACCAAACGCTGCTGCACTTCCGTAACACGACAGAAGCAGGCAGCAGCCAATCGTCTCGCGACAAAGGTTTGTACGGTAAGCTACAGCCGGGCGCATGTTATGCGGCGCTAGACGTGGTGAACTCACGTAACCAACGCCTATTGTTTGCAGTAAAACTGCAGCAAGTTGCGGGTCGTGATAAGAAAGTAGACATCAAACCGTTTGTGATCCAAGGTCTTCCAAGCCATGTGAAACCAACGGATATTTTGGTTGAAAGCGTATCTGCGACTCAAGCTCGTGTACGTCAAATCAACGAAGTAAAAGAATCGATCGCGGAATTTGAAGGCGTTCAGTTCAAAGCGTTCTCTTCTATCGTGGATTACCACGCACAAATGTTTGAATTCGGTGTGATTCCGAAGAAACTGCGTAACTCTGGTGACCGTTCTAAATTCTACCGCCTGATCGAAGCATCGCTTTACGGTGGTATCTCAAGTGCGATTACCCGTTCGCTACGTGACTACCTTCTGCCACAAAACGGCGGCGTGAAGAAAGCGTTCCAAGATATGGAATCGGCGCTGCGTGAAAACCGCATGACGCTAGAAGCGATCAAAACCACGCAAGCAGACCGTGACTTGTTCAAACATTTGATTACAGAGTCGACCAACTACGTGGCAGCGGACTATATGCGCCATGCCAACGAGCGCCGTAAAAAACTAGAACAGACATTGTCTTTGCGTTCAGAGTTATTTGGTTCTCGCGAGACCTTGATTGAGCAAAACAATCTGCTTAACCGCGTTCAAGAAGAGCTGGAACTGCTGATCGAATCAGAATCTTCTTTAGAGCAAGACTACCAAGCGGCTTCTGATCACTTGCAACTGGTGCAAAACGCGCTGCGTCAGCAAGAGAAGATCGAACGCTACCAAGAAGATCTTGAAGAGCTGAGCGAGCGTCTTGAAGAACAAATGATGGTAGTGGAAGAAGCGCAAGAACGCGTGATGATGGCTGAAGAGCAAGCTACCGTTGCAGAAGAAGAGGTGGATAGCCTTAAGACGCAGCTGGCAGACTACCAACAAGCACTCGACGTTCAGCAAACTCGCGCCCTTCAATACCAACAAGCGGTTCAAGCGCTGGAAAAAGCGAAGCAACTACTTGGCGATGACAGCCTAACGGCAGAATCGGCTCAAGCGCTTGTCTCTGAACTTAAGAGCAAAGAATCAGAAAGCACCAACGCGTTGCTATCGGTTAAGCACAAACTGGACATGTCTTCTGCAGCAGCAGAGCAGTTCGAAACGGCACTTAAACTGGTACAAAGCATCGTTGGTCAAGTTGAGCGCAAAGACGCGTCTGAACATGCGAAAACCGCAATTGCGAAAGCGCGTGAGTCACAACAAATTGCACAAAACGAACAACAATGGCGAGCACAACACCGTGCTCTCGAACGCAGCCTTAACCAGCAGCGTCAAGCACGTGAACTGGTTGCTGAATACAAAAAGCAATATCACGTTGAACTAACCGATGAGGTTACGTTTGAACAAGAACGTGAACGTCATGCGACGCAAATCGAATCACTAGAGATAGCTCAAGAAGAAGTTCGTGATCAGCGTGGTGAACAGCGCCGTCTAGAGCAAAACGCGGTGGCAGAAATCAGTAAGCTTGAAGCAATAGCACCAGCTTGGATTGCGGCGAACGATGCGCTAGAGAAACTGAGAGAGCAGAGCGGTGAAGAGCTTGAGGATCGCCATGCGGTAATGAACCACATGCAAGTTGTCCTTGAACAAGAAAGGGAGCTGTCTTTAGCTAAAGATAAGCTTGCTGAGCGCCGTAGCCAGCTAGACGCTGAGATTGAGCGCCTAGCTTCTCCTGGTGGTTCAAATGACCCTCGCCTGAAAGGTTTGGCAGATACGCTGGGCGGTGTATTGCTGTCTGAGATCTACGATGACATCACGATTGATGACGCGCCTTACTTCAGTGCGATGTACGGTCCGGCTCGTCACGCTATCGTTGTTTCTGACTTGTCAGGCATCGAAGAGAAACTGGTAGAGCTAGACGACTGTCCAGAAGACTTGTACATCATTGAAGGTGACATCGATGCCTTTGATGACAGCTCGTTCGATGCAGAAGAGTTAGAGGGCGCGGTTTGCGTTCGTATGAACGATCGCCAAATGCGTTACTCTCGCTTGCCTGAGATCCCATTGTTTGGCCGCGCGGCACGTGAGCAGCGTCTAGAGTTGCTGCGTAACGAACGAGAAGAAGTGGTAGAGAAACACGCAAAAGCGGCGTTTGATTCTCAGAAAATGCAGCGCTTGTACCAAGCGTTTAACCTATTTGTGTCTAACCACATTCAGGTTGCTTTTGACGCCGATCCAGAACAAGCACTGGCAACTATTCGTGATAAGCGTAACCAAATTGCTCGCGTGTTGGCGGATCTGGATGCGAAAGAGCAACAACAACGTTCTCAGCTTCAAACCAGCAAGCAAGCGTTGTCTTCTCTGGACAAGCTAGCGTCACACATGGTGCTTGTTGAAGATGAGTCATTGCAAGCGCGTTTTGATGAGCTAGAAGAGAAAATCGCTCAGCTTGCAGAGGCGAAGAACTTCTTAAGCAACCATGCAAAAGCCGTCGCGCAATTAGAGAATATTGCGTCTGCGCTTGATGCTGACCCAGAGCAATTCGATGCACTAGAAGCAGAATACAAAGCGGCAGACGAGCGGCTACAAGATCTTAAGAAGCAAATCTTTGCACTCTCGGATCTCGTTGAACGTCGTCACTACTTCGCTTACTCTGATTCAGTAGACCTACTGAACAAGAGTAGCGAACTGAGTGAGCAGCTAAAAGCTAAACTGGTTCAAGCTGAACAAATGCGTACACGCTCTCGTGAAGAGTTGAAACAGTCGCAAGGCCAAATGAACCAATACAACCAAGTATTGGCGTCATTGAAGAGTTCACACCAAGCGAAACTGGAAACGGTTCAAGAGTTCAAACAAGAACTTCAAGAGTTTGGCGTGAACGCGGACGAAGGTGCTGAAGAACGTGCAATGCGTCGTCGTGATGAATTGCATGAGCGTCTACACACGTCTCGTAGCCGTAAGAGCGAATACGAGCGCACAATCACCTCTACTGAACTAGAGATGAAAGGCTTGGCGAAACGTCTGAAGAAAGTTCAGAAAGAATATGTTGAGTTGCGTACGTTCGTGGTTGCTGCGAAAGCTGGCTGGTGTTCAGTACTTCGTCTGGCGCGTGAGAATGATGTTGAGCGTCGTCTACACAAGCGTGAACTGGCTTACATGTCAGCGGATGAACTGCGTTCGATGTCGGATAAATCACTGGGTGCGCTGCGTCTAGCGGTTGCGAACAATGACGACCTGCGTGATGCGCTGCGTCTATCAGAAGATAACGCACGTCCAGAGCGCAAAGTTCTGTTCTACATCGCGGTTTACCAACATCTTCGCGAGCGCATTCGTCAGGATATCATCCGTACTGATGATCCAGTTGAAGCGATCGAAGAGATGGAAGTGGAGCTAGCGCGTCTAACGGAAGAGCTAACGCAACGTGAAAACCGCCTAGCGATCAGCTCTGAGTCGGTAGCGAGCATTATCAAGAAGACGATTCAGCGTGAGCAAAACCGTATTCGTATGCTGAACCAAGGTCTGTCGAACATCTCGTTCGGTCAGGTGAAAGGCGTGCGTCTAAACGTGAAGATCCGCGAAAGTCACGAAGTGCTACTGAACGGTCTAGCGACACAGCAAGAGCAGCACAAAGACCTGTTTGAATCGACTCGCTTTACTTTCTCCGAAGCAATGGCGAAGCTGTTCCAACGTGTGAACCCACATATCGATATGGGTCAACGTTCTCCTCAGGTTCTGGGTGAAGAGCTACTGGATTACCGTAACTACCTAGAGCTAAGTGTAGAAGTGAACCGTGGTACAGATGGTTGGCTACAGGCTGAGTCTGGCGCACTATCAACAGGTGAAGCGATCGGTACCGGTCAGTCAATCCTATTGATGGTAGTACAAAGCTGGGAAGAAGAGTCTCGTCGTCTACGCAGCAAAGACATTGTGCCTTGTCGTTTGCTTTTCTTGGATGAAGCAGCGCGTCTGGATGCGAAATCGATCGCGACATTGTTCGAATTGTGTGACCGCCTGGATATGCAGCTTCTTATCGCGGCGCCTGAAAACATCAGCCCAGAGAAAGGTACGACCTACAAACTGGTGCGTAAGGTGTTTAAAGATCACGAACACGTACACGTGGTTGGTCTGCGTGGTTTTGGTCAAACGGATAAGCCTAAGACTGAAGTACAAGAGATGATTGAAGAGTTTGAATCGTAAACTTCGAATCTAACAAAACGCCCGCAATGAACGCGGGCGTTTTTGTATCTATTTACGAGGCAGGCTTCGAACAACATAAAATAAGCCGAGACTGTAGGACGGCAGTCTCGGCTTATTAGCGGAACTTAATGAGGAAGCGACGTTTATTCCTCTGGAATATCGTCCCTGACTTCGATCATTTCAGCAAGCTCTTCAAGTGCTTGGACAGAAAGCTCAGACAAGCGTTGTAGGTGTTGGTCTAAGCTCTCTTGTTCTTCAAGCTCTGGTTCATCATTATTTGTTTCTTTTATTAGCATTTCCCAACCTCTCAAGTTGAGTAAGGGGAGCTCTCATCATACTCAAAAGGCAAAGTAGAAAAGAAACGATCTATGTTGATTTTGTTAGCTCGATCATTGATTCAACTTATATATGAGAAGGATGTGTTTAATAAGGAGAGCAAGTGCAAGGTTTTGGATGCGGGAACAAAAACGCCAGTAATCATGACAATTACTGGCGAGTAATAACGAACATTATGTCGGAGGGTTAGAACAACGGCTTCACACCGAACTGCTCTGCCGCGTAAGCGACGCGTTCAATAGGTTTTGGATACTCAGCAGGTGTGCCAAGGCTCTCTATGTGTTTCAAACGAGGAAGCAAGCCTGCACCATTAGCGATTTGGATTGCCAGACCAGGGCGAGCGTTAAGCTCTAAAACCATAGGTCCTTCATCTTTATCCAGCACCATATCCGTACCCATGTATCCCAAACCTGTCATTTCCCAGGCACTTGACGCAAGCTCCAGCAAGCGCTCCCAATGCGGTACTTGAAGGGTCGAAAGGTCTTTACCTGTATCAGGGTGATGAGTCACTGGATGATCGAACTGCACCGCTCTGACGGCTTTACCTGTCGCGATGTCAATGCCTACTCCTACCGCACCTTGGTGAAGGTTTGCTTTGCCGTCGGAAGCCGCTGTAGAGCAGCGCATCATCGCCATAACTGGATAACCTTTAAATACGATGATCCGAACATCTGGTACGCCTTCATAACTGAAGCCATCAAAACAGTCATCAAACTTGATTAAGTTTTCAACCACAGCAACGTCATTTTTACCACCAAGAGAGAAAAGGCCAGCAAGCGCATTACTAATGTGACGCTCGACCTCATCCCTACCAATTGTAGAGCCGGAGGGTTTGGTATATACCCCGTTTTTGTGAGACGTAACAACCAGAATGCCTTTACCGCCACTACCTTGTGCAGGTTTGATTACAAAACCAGGCCAGTTCTCAACCATTTTGTGGATAGTCTTAACTTCAGCTTGGTTATGAATGACACCGATCAGGGCAGGAACTGTTGCTCCTGCTGCCTGTGCAATAATTTTGGTCTTTAGCTTGTCATCGACAAGTGGGTATTTAGAACGATCATTGTAACGGCCAATATAGCTGTGGTTACGCTTGTTCATCCCCATAATGCCTTTATGGCGAAGCTTAGACGGCGAAGTAAAACTTTCGAACATCGTTTAGTCCTCCGCTAGTGGTTTGAAGCGTCGTAGCTCAGTGAGGCGGTAACCTGTGTAAGTACCTAGTAATAGAATACCGGCCAGAACAATCAACTGTAGACCAATGAAGTTAAAGGTTAAGTGTTGAATGTATGAGTTCGTCATTGCAAGGTAAACTAATACCGCTGTCAGCAATGAACCACCACCTTGCAGAGCAACTTCCTTCGCACCTTCCTCTTCCCATAGGATTGACATACGTTCAATCGTCCAAGACAAGATGATCATAGGGAAGAAGGTAATTGTTAGGCCTTCCGTTAAGCCCATCTTAAACGCAACAACGGTGAACACCGAGATGATCATGATAACGGTAATAATGACCGCAGATATCCTTGCTACCAGCAATAAGTTCAACCTAGACAAATAGCTTCGAATAATCAGGCCTGTACCTACAATTAGCAAGAAACCGACAATACCCGTTAATAGTTGAGTTTGAACAAAAGCAACGGCAATCAACACAGGCATGAAGGTACCGGATGTTTTCAGGCCGATAATCACACGCAAGAACACAACGATCAGAGCACCGATAGGGATGAGCATAATGGTTTTGAACATCGCTTGCTCTTCCAAAGGTAGGCTATGAATTGAAATATTCAGTAATCCATCTGCTTCTATTTTGTTGTTCGTAGCTTGTTGTGGTGTCATTTCTTGCTTAATCATCGAGAAATGCACTTGGCTATTTTTACCACCAACAAGGTCAAGTAAGGATACGTTAGATTCATCCCACACTAACAAGTTGGGTTTCACTGCTTTTTGTTCGGATTTTGGCGAAAACAGTACCCAATCTTTACCTGACCAAACCTGAACCATTGGTTGAATTGTTTGGCGTCGACGACCATCTTCTAATTCGATAACACCGACGGTTTTGCTCTGTATACCTGCGGTAAGCAAAATGTTATGCAGTGCATCAGTACGGCTGAAATCGTTCAGTAGTAGCGACGAGTTTTGGCTATCTGGGTCATTAAGCGCTTTGATAAGCTCACGAGTAAACGTCACATTATCGGCTGAGCGACTCATCGCACGTTCGATAAGGGCATTTGCCGCTGCTGCTTGTGGTGCTGATAGCGTTGGTGGCGTAATGTCTTCCGTTGGCAGTAAAGGAGTGACTCTAGCCTGAGGGTCTACTAAGAACTGGGCTTTGTAGTATATGGTTTGTGGCCCTTGAGCTTGGCGAATTGACCATTCTGCACGACGGCCTGAATCGTCATTGATGTAGGAAACGCCATAACCTGATGAGGAAGCAGATTCACCAATAAGTGTGTAACCACTTTGCGTATGAGGTGCTGCAAGTGACGCTTTTACTTCGTTGCCGTTAGCATTGAACTCAATACGAGCTTCTACATCCCACACCTGGCGAGTTTCGCCTGGCGTCCAAGGCACGCCGTAGTTTTCATGTCTGAAAACACTCAGAGCAATGCCCGCAATCACCAATAAGATGATAGAAAGGTAAAACGGTATTTTTGACGTCATAATCTACCTTATTATTTTTTATCTTCGTCCGTTTGAATATAGGTACGACTTACATCGACAAGTGCTATGTCGCGCATAAATTCTCTACCCAGTAAAATAGGATGGTTCATATGTGAGCGATCTGCCAACGTAAATTGCGCTTTTTCATGAATTTTTCCAACGCGCACCCAAAGTTCTACCACAGCGCGGCGTTCTAACTCTTCACTGGTAACCTGGCGGATTTTGACGTAGCGAATGACAGGTGCTTCGATCCAAGTACTTTTCTCTTCTTCGGATTTACTGGTGTCTGCTAAGTGGAATCGGACCCATTTTTTGCCATTTCTTTCGAACTCTTCAATATCAACGGCATTTAAAGACGACGTCGCGGCACCAGTGTCGATACGTGCATCAAAAGTTTGCTTAATCGACTCTACCGTGACCTTTTCGATAGAGCCAAGGACAATATCGTGAGTTGGGGTTGGTTCCACAGGAGCGGGAGATTGGACAATAATCGGCTCTTTCGGTTTTTTTACTTCTGCCATTGCTTCATCGCGAAATGTAAGAAGTTCAACCTGTAGTTTATCGACTTGTTCTTCAAGGCTGTCGATATAGTCCGATTGGTTGCTGAGCTGTAGCTCTAGGTTGGTAATGCGATTATTGACATTCGCTTCTGAATTTTGAATCGCCGCTAACGTTTCTTGGTGGTACTGTTCGCCTTTGGTTAGTGAGCATCCAGATAGTAAGGCGATGGCAACAATCGGGGTCAATCGTAATAACATTGAAAACCTTGGGATTGGATTAAGTTGTTTATTTTTTAGGAGTTTAGCTTATATCGATAAAGCCTCACAAGTAAGAATGTTTCTCTATTACTTATTGTTTGAGGAATAGTGATGAAAAGCCAAAAATCAAGGACATAAAAGCGCATCCTTATTTAGAGCGTGCTTATATTTTGACGTGAAAAATGGATTCAAAAAACAAACTCGCTCATTACGAGGAAAGAGGGTAATGTCTTAACTCGTAAAATGAGTTAAGACAATGTCAGGAATCTCAGCGAATTATGATTTGCGAGCGACAAGAACCGCGCGGCGAGGGGCAGGATAGCCTTCTACAGTTTTGCTTGGGTCGTTCGGATCTAAGTAGTCAGGTAGAGAGTTATGCGTCATCCAATCTGTGGTACGTTGTTCATCTACGGATGTGATGTTTTCATCAACGATACGAACATCTTCAAAACCGACCAATTCTAGCCACACTTTTAGGGCTTTTGCTGAAGGGAAGAAATAGACATTACGCATTTGCGCGTAACGAGAACTCGGGACCAGTACTGCATTCTCATCACCTTCAATCACGAGTGTTTCCAATACGAGTTCACCTCCAGATACCAATTGATCTTTTAGTTGCACTAAATGATCGAGAGGAGAGCGGCGATGGTAAAGCACGCCCATGCTGAATACAGTATCGAACGCTTCTAACTTAGGTAGTTGTTCAATACCCAATGGCAATAGGTGTGCACGTTGGTCATCGCCCATTAGTTTACGAATTGCTTCGAACTGAATTAGAAACAGGTGAGATGGATCGATACCGACAGTTAAGCGTGCACCTTCGCCTAGCATGCGCCACATGTGGTATCCGTTACCACAACCTACATCGAGTACGCTGCGATTCTTTAATGGTGAAATATGCGGAAGCACGCGGTCCCATTTCCAATCACTGCGCCACTCAGTATCAATATGGATGCCGTGTACGTTGTATGGGCCTTTGCGCCAAGGATGGAATGTACGAAGTAAGCTTTCTAGCTTTTTAAGTTCCCCTTGAGGCATGGGCTCATTGTTTGAAATCGTGACAGAATCAACAATGTCGATGTTGTCCGGTCTACCCGCTGGGATTTTGTTCAGGGCTTTCAACCAGCGACCAAAGTCACCGTGCTCTGCATTTTGCCAATCCGTTAGCTGTTGTGGAAGCACATTAAGCCAAGGTTGAAGACGGGTGTCTTGGGCAATCAATTGGTAGAAATTTGCAAAGTTAAACATAGTTAGTTAATCGCTGAGTTGATGGGTATAAATTATTAACAAAAGCCGAAATCGGTATGGTTCAGGCTTGGTATGTATGGTCTATTTAATCGCGAACATGGAGCCGAAGTTAAAGCATTGGAACCAAACGTCATAGCTAGAAAAGCCAATTTTAGCGAAACGCTCTTTATGTTCTTTCTTTGAATCTGGGCGCATTACGTTTTCTATCGCGCTGCGCTTTTGGCTGATTTCTAGTTCGCTATAACCATTCGCACGTTTAAAGTCGTGGTGAAGGTCAATTAACAGCTCGTTCGACACTTCATCTTCGAAGACGAATTTCTCAGATAGAATCAAAATGCCGCCCGGACGAAGGCCAGCGTAAATTTTTTCGAGCAAGGAGTAACGATCTTCTGGAGAGAGGAATTGCAAAGTGAAGTTCAACACCACCACTGACGCGTTTTCAATTTCGATATTGCGAATGTCTGCTTCTACTACATCCACAGGAGTGTCACTGCGGTAAGCGTTGACGTGAAGTTTACAACGCTCAACCATTGCAGGAGAGTTGTCCACTGCGATGATTTGGCAACCTTCTTGTTTGATATGGCGACGCATAGACAATGTTGCAGCACCCAAAGAACAGCCAAGGTCATAGATGTTTGAGTGAGGTTTTACAAAACGCTCTGCCAGCATACCGATTGCAGAAATGATATTGCTGTAACCCGGTACCGATCGTTGAATCATGTCAGGAAATACTTCCGCTACGCGTTCATCGAACGTGAAATCCCCAATTTTATCGATTGGAGCCGAAAAAATAGTATCTGGATTGCTCTTAGGGTTCATAACTAAGTCTCTGCATACAAGCCGCCTGAAAATGTCAGGCACCAAAAAAGGCGCGTATTTTATGGGAATTTCGCGCCTCTGTCATGTGTTGCGTTAGAACATCTGTAACTGCGAGTTGCCATCGTCAGCTGGGAAAGGTGATAACTCAGGGAGTGTGATACGCTTTTGTATGTCTTTATATAGGTTTGCGGCCAACTCTGGCGCAATTATATTGTCTGCGGTATGGATCATGACATATGGCTGTTTACCTTCGGCAATCCATTGTGGCAACTTGTTGAGCCATGGTTTAAAAAACTCGTAATTTTGCTGTTCTTCTGGATGACCAATAAAGCGAATCAAAGGATGTGAAGCGGTAGCAATGGCGTGAACAGGGACTCGTGGTTTTTTCATTTGTGCATCAATAATCGCCTCATTGTCGGGCTTAGCGGCAAAGACTGGGCGGCTATCCATAATAATGCGGTCAATATTATTCTCTACTAACCATTGGTTAAGTGCTCGCTCTTCTTCGCCTTTGGAGAAAAATGCCATATGGCGAACCTCAACACCGAGAGGGAAGTTAGGTGGAAAGCTCGCGCAGAACTTTTTCAGTCGATCAAGGTGCTCAGGACCAAATGCGGCTGGTAATTGAATTGTCCATTGGCCCACACGGTCATGCAAAGGCTCCATGACTTTCATGAAGTCTCTCAGTTGTTCGCTGCAACCTCTTAGCATTTGCTCATGAGTAATGGCTTTAGGAAGTTTGAAAGTAAAGCGAAAATCATCGTGGGTTGCGGCTCTCCAGTTTTGCACTGTATTGAGCGTCGGTGTGGCATAAAATGTCGTGTTGCCTTCCACGGTATGAAACACTTGCGCATACCTTTCTAAACGTTCAGCGGGCTTTGTCCCGCTGCCGTAAAAACTTTGTTGCCATTGGTTGTGCGACCACATCGTCAATCCAAGTCGAAGAGGTAAGTTATCCATTATTCTTTACTGCTTGCTACTCGTGTGAATACTTTACGAGAGTTTTGCTGAAATAGGTAATTTCACGCTATAATCCTCCCCAATTTTTTCGCTTTGGTGCGCTTTTGAACATTTGTTGTACTAAAAAGCACCAGTGAATGATAAAACACACGTAATTGTATGTTGAGTAGTCGATTTTCGTGGACATTCAGCGTATAACAGAATCTTTACTCTGCTTAGCAATGAGGCTGACAGAGCTTAGTTAACAACATTTGAGAGATTGGGAATTTCATTATGCGTACCCATTACTGTGGTCACCTGAACAAGTCCCTTGCAGGACAAACTGTAGAACTTTGCGGCTGGGTTAACCGTCGTCGTGATTTAGGCGGTCTTATTTTTATTGATATGCGAGATCGCGAAGGTATCGTTCAGGTAGTTGTTGATCCAGATATGGCGGATGCGTATGAAGTGGCGAACACACTTCGTAATGAATTCTGTATCAAACTAACGGGTGAAGTGCGCGTTCGCCCAGAGAGCCAAGCAAACAAAGACATGGCAACAGGTGAAGTCGAGATCCTTGCGAAAGGTCTTGAAATCATCAACCGTTCTGATGTTCTGCCTCTAGATTTCAACCAAAAGAACTCTGAAGAGCAACGCCTGAAGTACCGTTACCTAGATCTACGTCGTCCTGAAATGAGCGACCGCATCAAACTACGTGCTAAAGCGTCTAGCTTTGTTCGTCGTTTCCTAGATGACAACGGCTTCCTAGACATCGAAACGCCAGTACTAACAAAAGCGACTCCAGAAGGCGCTCGTGACTATCTAGTACCTAGCCGTGTTCACAAAGGCAGCTTCTACGCGCTTCCTCAGTCTCCACAGCTATTCAAACAGCTTCTAATGATGTCTGGTTTTGACCGTTACTACCAAATTGTTAAGTGTTTCCGTGATGAAGACTTGCGTGCTGACCGTCAACCAGAATTCACTCAGATCGATATCGAAACGTCATTCATGACGGCTGACCAAGTTCGTGCAACGACTGAAAAAATGGTTCGTGAAATGTGGCAAGAGCTACTAAACGTTGACCTAGGTGAATTCCCAGTAATGCCGTTCAGCGAAGCGATTCGTCGTTTCGGTTCTGACAAGCCAGACCTACGTAACCCACTGGAACTAGTAGACGTTGCTGACCTAGTGAAAGATGTTGAGTTCAAAGTATTCTCAGGTCCAGCAAACGACGAAAAAGGCCGCGTTGCCGTTATTCGCGTTCCAGGTGGTGCATCTTTGACTCGTAAGCAAATTGATGGCTACGGTGAATTCGTTGGCATCTACGGTGCGAAAGGTCTAGCTTGGATGAAGGTTAATGACCGTGCAGCGGGCATGGAAGGTATCCAATCTCCAGTCGCTAAGTTCCTAAATGAAGACGTGATCAACGGCATTCTAGATCGTACTCAAGCGGAATCTGGTGACATTATCCTATTTGGCGCTGATAAAGCGGGTATCGTTGCAGAAGCAATGGGTGCGCTACGTTTGAAACTAGGTAAAGACCTAGAGCTAACGGATGAATCTGCTTGGGCTCCATTATGGGTGGTTGACTTCCCGATGTTCGAAGAAGATGACGAAGGCAACCTACACGCGATGCACCACCCATTCACATCGCCTCTAGGTGTGACTGCGGAAGAGCTAAAAGCAAACCCTGCTGCGGCAAATTCTAACGCTTACGATATGGTTCTAAATGGCTACGAAGTGGGCGGCGGCTCTGTTCGTATCCACAACGCAGATATGCAAGAAGCCGTATTTGATATTCTAGGTATCACACCTGAAGAGCAACAGCTTAAGTTCGGCTTCCTGCTTGATGCGCTGAAATTCGGTACGCCTCCACATGCTGGTCTTGCATTTGGTCTAGACCGTCTAGTAATGCTGCTATGTGGCACAGAGAACATCCGTGATGTTATCGCGTTCCCTAAAACAACAGCAGCGGCGTGTCTACTAACAGACGCACCAAGTATTGCGAACCCAGCAGCGCTAGAAGAGCTAGCAATCGCAGTAACTGCAGCGAAAGAAAAAGACGCAGAATAAGCGCACAACATTTGAAGAAAACTCCCGCAACTGCGGGAGTTTTTGTTTAAATAAACCCAAGAAACTTCCAAAGCAATTTCCCAAGCAACGCTTTTTAGAACATGTTTTGTTATTAAGCGTCAAAATACATTAAAAGGTGAATTATGGCTGGTCATAGTAAATGGGCGAATATTCGTCACCGTAAAGCAGCGCAAGATGCGAAGCGCGGCAAAATCTTTACTAAATTAATTCGTGAAATCGTTGTTGCGGCAAAAGAGGGGGGCGGTGAGCCAGAAAATAACCCACGTTTGCGAGCAGCAATTGATAAAGCACTGTCTAACAACATGACACGTGACACTGTCAACCGCGCTGTCAGCCGAGGTGCTGGTGGTGAAGGCGACGACAACATGGAAACCGTGATCTATGAAGGTTATGGTCCAGGTGGTACGGCGGTCATGGTCGAATGTATGACGGATAACCGAAATCGTACGGTATCTGGCGTACGTCATGCATTCTCAAAGTCAGGCGGTAATCTGGGGACGGATGGTAGCGTCAACTATCTTTTCGACAAGAAAGGCGTGATTTCATATGGCCCAGGTTTAGATGAAGATGGGGTAATGGAAGTAGCATTAGAAAGTGGTGCTGATGACATTGAAACGGCAGAAGATGGCTCGATTGATGTCTACACGGCCCCAGGCGATTTTGGACTCGTAAAAGATGCTCTTGATGCCGCAGGGTTTGAGGCAGAGAACGCTGAGGTGTCGCTGATCCCATCTACGAAAGCAGATTTGGACGCGGATACTGCGCCAAAACTACTTCGTTTGATTGACGCTTTGGAAGATCTGGACGACGTTCAAGAGGTTTATCACAATGGTGATATCTCTGACGACGTTGCGGCTACGCTAGATTAAACTCAAGGTGTCGGGAGCGGTATTTGCTCCGAAGTTAGCAAGTAATAATAAAAAGACTGAGGCCGAATTAGGCCTCATTTTTAGGAACATTCATGTCAATTATTTTGGGCATTGACCCAGGTTCGCGCATTACCGGCTATGGGGTCATTCGTCAAAATGGACGCCACTTGCAATACCTTGGTAGTGGCTGCATTCGTACTTCAGAAAAAGAACTTCCGGGTCGGCTTAAACAGATTTATGCAGGCGTCACGGAAATCATTACCCAGTTTCAACCGGACGTTTTCGCGATCGAGCAAGTGTTTATGGCCAAAAACGCGGATTCAGCGCTAAAACTTGGCCAAGCTCGTGGCAGTGCAATTGTTGCTGCGGTGAATGCGGAGTTGCCGGTATTTGAATACGCGGCTCGTCTTATTAAGCAAGCTGTCGTCGGCACTGGTGGCGCGGACAAAGCGCAAGTTCAGCATATGGTTCAGCAGATGCTTAAATTGCCCGCCAAGCCTCAAGCGGATGCAGCCGATGCTTTAGGTGTGGCGATTTGTCATGCCAATACTAACAAGACTCTCGTTGCGTTAGCGGGCAAAGCAACCAGTGCCAGAAAAGGGCGCTACCGTTAAAATTAACTGGATGTCTATCCAGTTCTTTATTATCCTGTCGCAAATTCATTTCCAAAGAGTATTTATAGTGATTGGACGTCTTCGTGGCATACTGATTGAAAAACAACCACCTGAAGTATTAATTGAAGTTAATGGCATTGGCTATGAAGTCCAGATGCCAATGAGCTGTTTTTACGAACTGCCAAATGTTGGCGAAGAAGCCATTATTTATACTCACTTTGTTGTCCGTGAAGATGCGCAATTGCTATACGGTTTCAACACAGTAAAAGAACGAGCACTTTTCCGTGAAGTGATCAAAGCCAATGGCGTTGGTCCTAAACTCGGTCTTGGTATTCTCTCTGGTATGACAGCAACGCAATTTGTTACTTGTGTGGAACATGAAGACGTTTCTACGCTGGTTAAGCTTCCAGGCGTTGGCAAGAAAACCGCAGAGCGATTGGTTGTTGAAATGAAAGACCGCTTGAAAGGGTGGGGCGCAGGCGATCTATTTACACCATTTACGGATGCTGCTCCTGCGGATTCTAGTGCGACATCCAACAACGCGGAAGAAGAGGCAATCAGTGCGCTTCTAGCTCTAGGTTACAAGCCGACTCAAGCGTCGAAAGTGGTATCTCAGATCGCTAAACCGGACATGAGCAGTGAGCAAATGATCCGTGAAGCTCTAAAATCAATGGTGTAACGCTGGTTGCACAGTGAACATTTGTTCAAGATAACTCATTCTCTAAGGTTAATGCCAATCGCTTAACGGTGTTTTTTGTGTCATTCCAGCGAGCCTGGCGAGACTGGGAATCTAATAGCAGCACGCTGAGCGGTTAATGAAACAATTTGACCATAAATCGCTCGGATAGAAGATCCTGTATCACGCTCCTTCGTCGCTGTACAGGATGACGAGATATAGAAATATGCCACTTGCTGTTAAACGAGCGGCATTATTCTCTCAGGTAACCATTTTTCAAGGTAAAAAGATGATTGAAGCCGATCGTTTAATCGCGCCAGAAAACCCTGCCTTTCGTGATGAAGATGTCATTGATCGTGCTATTCGGCCAAAAAAATTAGCGGATTACCAAGGTCAGGACCATGTCCGTGACCAAATGGAGATCTTCATTAAAGCTGCTCAGTTACGTAGCGAAGCACTTGATCACCTTTTGATTTTTGGTCCTCCAGGTTTGGGTAAAACCACACTTGCGAATATCGTTGCCAATGAAATGGAAGTGAACATTCGCACTACTTCAGGCCCTGTACTTGAGAAAGCAGGCGATTTGGCCGCGCTGTTAACCAACCTTGAAGAAAACGATGTGTTGTTCATCGATGAGATTCACCGCTTGAGTCCGATGGTTGAAGAGGTGCTATATCCGGCGATGGAAGATTATCAACTGGATATTATGATCGGTGAAGGTCCGGCCGCTCGTTCTATTAAGATCGATTTACCACCATTTACGTTAATTGGTGCGACGACCCGAGCGGGCTCTTTAACGTCACCATTGCGCGACCGCTTTGGTATTACTCAGCGCCTTGAGTTTTATAAGATAAAAGACCTCCAAGATATCGTGCAGCGAAGCGCGGATTGTTTAGGTTTATCAATGGAACCTGAAGGTGCATTGGAAGTGGCAAGACGTGCGCGTGGCACACCACGTATTGCTAACCGTTTGCTACGCCGTGTTCGTGATTATGCGGAAGTAAAAGGCAATGGTCACATTTGTGCCGATGTTGCTGATAAGGCGTTGAATATGCTTGATGTGGACGCCGAAGGCTTCGATTACATGGACCGTAAGCTACTACTCGCGATTATGGAAAAATTTGGTGGTGGTCCGGTCGGGCTCGACAACATGGCAGCGGCGATAGGTGAAGAAAAGGACACTATTGAAGACGTTCTTGAGCCTTATCTTATTCAGCAAGGTTATTTACAACGCACTCCGCGTGGAAGAATCGCGACAGATCGTGCGTATTTGCATTTCGGAATTGAAAAATAAGATTCCCTCGCTGGGCCTTTGTTGCCCAGCGCTTCATTAAAGTTGACCAAACTCACATTTTTTGAATTTTTTCTCATACTGGTTTAGTAAGTAAAAAGCATTGATTGTTAACTCGATGTTTGCTTGCAACTGGTTAATTTCTCTCCTGATTACTCTCTCTTAACATCCGTATCCAATACTGGTTGATCTAGATCAATGTGATGGATTTTTGTGCAAATTCCGCGCATAAACATTGATGTATATCAAAGCGCGTTACGGCTATAAACCTTTTGAAACAATCTGTTTTTACAAGTAATATTAGCCCCAGCTATATTAGCTGATGCTTAACAATTAACTAACCAATGAAGCACATTTTTGCAACAATGAGTTGTGATAATTCAACATTTTTCAAGTGTAAATAACACCTGAATATGGATTGCAATATGTAGAGAGTGTCATTCAGCCGACACATAGGAGTTACCATGATTGACGTAGTTGATCTATCGCGGTTGCAGTTTGCACTGACAGCGATGTATCACTTCCTATTCGTACCATTGACCCTTGGTATGGCCTTCCTTCTGGCCATTATGGAATCGATGTACGTAATGACGAACAAGCAAATCTATAAGGACATGACCAAGTTCTGGGGTAAGCTATTCGGTATTAACTTTGCACTTGGTGTGGCGACAGGCCTTACCATGGAGTTCCAGTTTGGTACGAACTGGTCTTATTACTCCCACTATGTAGGTGATATCTTCGGTGCACCGCTAGCGATCGAAGCACTTGTCGCATTCTTCCTGGAGTCAACTTTTGTTGGTCTATTCTTCTTCGGGTGGGATCGTCTATCTAAACGCCAACACTTAGCGGTTACCTGGCTTGTGGCACTAGGCTCTAACTTCTCTGCTCTTTGGATTCTTATCGCAAACGGCTGGATGCAAAACCCAGTAGGCGCAGATTTCAACTTCGAAACCATGCGAATGGAAATGGTGAGCTTCTCTGAGGTTGTACTAAACCCAGTTGCTCAGGTTAAGTTCGTGCATACGGTTGCTTCTGGTTACACTTGTGGCGCAATGTTTATTCTAGGCATCAGTTCATACTACCTATTAAAAGGTCGTGACATTGCGTTTGCTCGTCGTTCGTTTGCTATTGCTGCTTCTTTCGGTATTGCAGCTATCTTATCTACCATCGTTCTTGGTGACGAATCTGGCTATGAGCTTGGTGAAGTTCAAAAAGTGAAACTCGCTGCAATTGAAGCAGAGTGGCACACTGAACCTGCACCTGCCGCATTTACGTTATTTGGTGTTCCTAACCAGGAAACGATGCATACCGATTACGCAATTAAGATCCCTTACGTAATGGGTATTATCGCGACACGCTCTTTTGATGAGCAAGTAACAGGTCTTCGTGATTTACGTGATGAACACGTCGATCGTATTCGTGACGGCATGTACGCTTATGAACTTCTAGAGAAGCTTCGTGCGGGCGATAAGTCAGAAGAAAACATGACTGCGTTTGATGAAGTGAAAGGTGACCTAGGTTACGGTCTACTTCTAAAGCGCTACACAGACAATGTTGTTGATGCAACAGAAGAGCAAATCCAAGCTGCTGCGGACGACTCAATCCCAACAGTATGGCCGCTATTCTGGTCATTCCGTATCATGGTTGCTTGTGGCTTCATCATGTTGTTTGTCTTTGGTGCGGCGTTTATCCAAACGTGTCGTCAGAAGATTGAACAGAAACAATGGATTCTAAAAGCTGCACTATTTAGCATTCCACTACCTTGGATTGCAATTGAAGCGGGTTGGTTCGTCGCTGAGTACGGCCGTCAGCCTTGGGCTGTAGGTGAAATTCTACCAGTGCATGTTGCAGCTTCTGCGCTAACTGCAGGTGAAATCTGGACTTCACTCTTCGCAATTCTGGCGCTATACACGGTATTCCTGATTGCAGAAGTTTACCTAATGTTGAAATTCGCTCGTAAAGGCCCAAGTAGCCTGAAAACGGGTCGCTACCACTTCGAGCAAAATGCTGACTCTGTTGAAGACAAAGTTAGTCGCCAAGTAGAAGCGTAAGGTAAGGAGATAACAAGATGTTTGATTACGAAATCTTGCGACTCATCTGGTGGGTACTAATCGGTGTTCTACTAGTTGGTTTTGCAGTAACAGACGGCTTCGATATGGGTGTAGGCGCGCTTGTACCTATCATCGGTAAAAACGACACGCAACGCCGTGTCATGATTAACTCAATTGCTCCTCACTGGGATGGTAACCAAGTTTGGCTTATCACTGCTGGTGGTGCACTGTTCGCAGCTTGGCCTTTGGTTTACGCAACGTCATTTTCAGGCTTCTACTTAGCGATGATTTTGACACTAGCAGCGCTATGGCTTCGTCCTCTTGGCCTAGACTACCGCTCTAAAATCGAAGATCCAAAATGGCGCAATAGCTGGGATATCTGTATCTCAATCAGTGGTTTTGTTCCGCCAATCATCTTTGGTGTAGCGTTTGGCAACCTTCTACAAGGTGTACCATTCCAATTGAGTGAGTTCTTGATGCCAACATACCATGGCTCATTCTTTGGTCTACTAAACCCATTTGCACTGTTGTGTGGTCTAGTAAGCTTGTTCATGATTTTGATGCAAGGTTCTACTTGGCTACAAATGAAAACAACAGGCGAAGTGCATGTGCGTGCGCGCAACGTTGCTCAGTTGGCTGGTTTACTGACGGTTGCTGCGTTTGTAGCGGCTGGTTTCTGGATCCAAAATATCGATGGCTACGTCATTGTTGGCGGTATCGACACTAACGCAGCTTCTAACCCTCTAAACAAAGAGGTTATCCGTGAAGCTGGTGCGTGGATGAAGAATTTTGAAAACTACCCATTACTATGGGCTGCTCCTGTACTAGGTGTTGCAATGCCGCTTCTCGCTGTATTGGCATCTCGTCTTGAAAAATGTGCGATTTCGTTCATTACTTCAAGCTTGGGTGTTGCTGGTGTTATCTTTACTGCAGGTTTTGCGATGTTCCCATTCATCATGCCTTCAGACTTAATGCCAAGCCACAGCTTAACAATGTGGGATGCAACGTCATCTGAGCTGACTCTGAACCTAATGACAGGCGTTGCGTTTGTTATGGTGCCAATCATCCTTGGCTACACATCTTGGACTTACTACAAGATGTTTGGTCGCCTTGATGACCAGTACATTGAAGACAACAAAAACTCACTTTACTAAGGAGCATTTACTATGTGGTATTTCGCATGGATTCTAGGTGTACTACTTGCTTGTGCATTCGGTATCATCAACGCTCTTTGGCTAGAGCACTCAGAAATGATGGATAAAGACAGTGAGTAACCTCGCTGATAAGGTAGCGAAACTTCACGCACCAATGGATAAGACTCTGCTACGAGTCTTATCTCTCATCCTTGGCTTTATGCACGTAGGATTGGTGATGTGGGACCCTGAAGCTTACCATCAAGCAATTGGTGGTTTTAACTCAATCACCGCACCAGCACTGATTTGGTCTGTATGTTCAAGCATGGTGTATGGGGTGGGCTTCAAGCCAAGAAACTGGTACTGGCAAGTTTTGTTTAGTCCTTATTTCTCGTTAGCTATCTTAATTTATCTAACGGCACTTTATTTCATTTAGGCTGAAATATGCTGTAATAAAGTCGGTTACTAAATCATCGAATAAAAGCTAGGTATCTCGCCTAGCTTTTATTTTTTCTACAAATTTCAAAAATATTTCCTTAGCTCGGTACCAATTGCTGTCGCTTCAGTTATAGTAATTACTTTAAAGAATTGAATATATTGGTACTCCCTTGCAAGGCACATCAAATCTCTTTCACTGGCCGATCACCGTGTACTATGAAGACACTGATGCGGGCGGTGTTGTATATCATTCTAATTATCTAAAATTCTTTGAGCGCGCACGGACAGAGATGTTACGTGCTAAAGGCATTTCTCAACATGTGTTACTGGAACAAAATATCGGCTTTGTTGTCCGACACATGGATATCGATTTCAACCAAGGGGCTAGGCTGGACGAGCATCTGACAGTCGTAACCCGAGTGTCAGAAATAAAACGTGCTTCTCTGCAATTCTGTCAAGAGTTGGTCAATGATCAAGGCAAGATATTGTGCAAGGCCTCGGTTAAGGTAGCATGTATCGATAATAAGAAAATGAAACCAATAGCTATTCCAACCTTTATAAATTCGGAGCTAACAAATAGTGACTGCTGATATTTCCATTTTAGATCTCTTTCTTCAGGCCAGTCTGTTGGTAAAGCTTGTGATGCTGACGTTGCTTGGCATGTCAATTGTGTCATGGGCAATGATCATCAAGCGCAGCAAAGTGCTTTCTCAAGCATCAAAAAATGCAGAGCAGTTTGAAGACAAATTTTGGTCGGGTACTGATCTTTCTCAGCTTTACCAAAAAGTAAAAGCGCGTAAAGACGAAATTGAAGGCACAGAAGAAATCTTCTACGCAGGTTTTACAGAGTTTGCTCGCCTACGTAAGAGCAACGCAAATTCACCAGCTTACATCATGGAAGGCACTGGTCGCGCAATGCGCGTTGCTGTTTCTCGTGAAGTAGATGAGCTAGAAACAAGCTTACCGTTTTTGGCAACAGTCGGCTCTATAAGCCCTTATATCGGCCTATTTGGTACCGTTTGGGGCATCATGCACGCCTTTATTGCGCTGGGTGAAGTAAAGCAAGCTACGCTGTCTATGGTTGCACCGGGTATCGCCGAGGCACTTATCGCGACAGCGATGGGTCTATTTGCGGCTATTCCGGCAGTAATGGCGTACAACCGCCTAAGCAATAAAGTGAGTAAACTAGAGCACACTTACGCAACATTTTCTGAAGAATTCCACAGCATCCTTCATCGTCAAGCGATGGCTGGCCGAGACAGCGCGGATAAGGAATAAAGCATGGCGGGTTATCAACCTAAAAAGCGAAAAATGACAGCGGAGATCAACGTTGTTCCGTATATCGACGTAATGCTCGTACTGTTGATCATTTTTATGGCGACCGCTCCATTTGTGACTCAAGGCGTCGACGTTGATCTTCCGAAAACATCGACCGCAGAATCTATGCAAGACCTTGCTGGCGAGACTGACAGTAGCTTTATTATCATCGAAATTGATAGCGAGGGTAATTTAGGCCTAAGCGTAAATGATGAAGAAGTTCAGCGAGGTTTGTCGTTGCAAGATGTTATTGTGCGAGTGAAAGCGGAGCGAGAGGTTAAGCCGGATTCACCAGTTGCGGTAGGTGGCGACGCGGCAACACCATATGCCGATGTTGTTCTATTGCTAGATGAACTAAGTCGAGCTGGTATCCCTAAGGTAGGTCTAATGACCGATATCAGGGAATAGACATCAATTATCTATGAAAGATCACAAGAAGAAACCCAACCAATACGCCAAACCGATAGCAATATCGGTTGGTTTGCATGCAATTCTAGTTGCAGCCCTGCTTTGGGGGACGGACTTCAACATGTCTAAACCAGAGCCTACAGGGCAAATGGTTCAAGCTGTTGTCATCGATCCAAAACTTGTGCAGCAACAAGCGAAAGAAATTCGCCAGCAACGCGAAAAGGCAGCGAAAAAAGAACAAGAGCGTCTTGATAAACTGAGACGCGAAGCAGAGCAGCTAGAAAAAAACCGCAAAGCTGAAGAAGAGCAAATTCGCAAGTTGAAAGAGCAGCAAGCGAAAGATGCTCAAGCGGCGCGAGAAGCAGAAGCTGCACGTAAGAAAAAAGAGCAAGAGCGCAAGCAGGAAGAAGAACGTGTTCGCAAAGAAAAAGAGCGAGCTGCTAAGCTAGAAAAAGAGCGCAAGGAAAAAGAAGAAGCCGTGCGTAAAGCTGAGCAGGAGCGTTTAGCAAAAGAAGCGGCTATAGCAAAAGCTGAGCAAGAACGTTTGGCTCGTGAAAAAGCAGCAAAAGAAGCGGAAGAAAAAGCACGTCGTGAGCGTGAAGCTGCTGAAAAAGCTGAACAAGAGCGCATTGCAAAAGAGAAAGCGGCAAAAGAGGCAGCGGAGCGAGAGCGTAAAGCGAGAGAAGCAGCTGAGCGTGCCGAGCGTGAGCGTAAAGCTCAAGAAGCCGCGTTAGATGATATTTTTGCGGGTCTCGAGGATGAGGTCAGTAAAAACAGTGCTGCGCGCAATCAATTTATTGACGACGAACTTTCTCGTATGTCATCCATCTATACTCAAAATATTCAGCAAAAGCTGATTAAGGATGACTACTTGCTGGGAAAGGAGTGTAGGGTAAACATCAAATTGATTCCGACAGGAACTGATATGATGGTCTCTGGTGTTACCGTTTTGAGTGGCGATACTCGAGTATGTGCTGCGGCGAAGCGAGCAATAGCTCAGGTAGGGACGTTCCCTAAATCTTCAGAATCAGCGGTCAATGAAAGACTAAAAGACATCAACATAACTGTTGCTTTGGACTAAAAGGAATAAGACGTGATTAGACGCCTTTTACTAGGAATGTTTGTACTGTTTAGCAGTATGACAAATGTGGCGAATGCCGCATTAGAGTTGGTCATTACCGATGGTATTGATTCAGCACGACCAATTGCTGTTGTTCCGTTTAAGTGGGAGGGCACACAAGCGCTTCCAACGGATGTTTCTGCTGTTATCGCCTCGGATTTACAACGTAGTGGTAAATTCAGCCCAGTTCCAACGAGCAAGATGCCACAAACACCGTTCAGTGAATCAGAAGTTAATTTTGATGCTTGGACCAATTTAGGTGTGGATGCGCTATTGACTGGTTCAATCAAGCAAAACGACCAAGGTGACTACGTTATCAACTATCAACTTGTTGATATTGTGCGTGGTCAGTTAACAGGTGGGAAGAGTAAGGCGCTTGGTAGTGACGGTGAATTGGTTCTGTCAAAAGATCATGTGCTGTTCAATAAAGTAGCCACTGTTCAAGGGCCTCGTATGCGTGAGTACGCTCACCGTATCTCTGATTTGGTGTATGAGCAGTTGACTGGCGACCGTGGCGCTTTCATGACTCGTATCGCATATGTGGTAGTGAACGATAAAGACCGTTTCCCTTACCAACTTCGAGTCGCTGATTACGATGGCTACAATGAGCGTCTGGTTTTACGCTCTAAGCAACCATTAATGTCACCAGCGTGGTCACCAGATGGTAAAAAGCTTGCGTATGTTAGCTTCCAAAATGGCCAAGCAGAAATCTTCATAATGAACATCTACACCGGTGAACGTGAGAAAATTACTTCATACCCACGTCACAATGGTGCACCAAGATTTTCGCCTGATGGCAATAAGTTAGCGATTGTTCTTTCTAAAACAGGCTCGCTTCATGTTTATACGTTTGACCTTAACACTCGTAAACTGACGCAAATTACGCGTGGCAGATCAAATAATACGGAACCGTTCTGGCATCCGGATGGAAAATCGTTGATTTTCACATCGGATAGGGGTGGTAAACCACAGATTTATCAAGTAAATTTGGGCAGCGGTTCTATTGACCGTTTGACTTGGCAAGGCAGCCAAAATTTGGGTGGTCAGATTACTCCTGATGGGCGATTCCTAGTTATGGTGAACCGCAGCAACGCAGGATTTAATTTGGCGAAACAAGATTTGGAAACTGGTGCTCTTCAAGTCTTAACTAAGACCTTGCTTGATGAGTCTCCTAGTATTGCCCCAAACGGTGGCATGGTTGTGTATAGCTCGATTTACAACAAGAAAAACGTACTATCGATGGTGTCAATTGATGGTCGATTCAAAGCTAGATTACCGGCAACAAATGGGCGTGTTCGAGCGCCTGCATGGTCACCGTTTTTGTAGTAATAAGTTTGATTAATAAAGGAAAATAAGATGCAACTGAACAAGGTTCTAAAAGGGCTACTAATCGCGCTTCCTGTAATGGCTGTTACAGCGTGTAGTTCAAGCGACGACGCTGCTTCTAACACTGGTGCAGCAACAAACAACAATGGCGCAGTGGAAACAACAGTAGCTACGCCAATTGATCAAAGCGGTCAGTTGACAGAGCAAGAGCTAAAAGAGCAAGCGCTACGTGAAACTCAAACAATCTACTTTGCTTTTGACAACTCAACAATTGCAGCAGATTACGAAGAGATGCTAGCGGCTCACGCTTCTTACCTAAGCAAGAACCCAGCACTTAACGTAACTATCGAAGGTCACGCTGATGAGCGCGGTACACCTGAGTACAACATTGCTCTAGGTGAGCGTCGTGCACAAGCAGTAGCGAACTACCTACAAGCACTAGGTGTTCAAGCTGACCAAATCTCAATCGTTAGCTACGGTGAAGAGAAGCCACTTCTTCTAGGTCAATCAGATGAAGTTTACGCTAAGAACCGTCGCGCGGTTCTAGTATACTAATTCGAGGTAATCCTCATGTTCAGTAACACTAAGCGCGCTGTTGCGCTTACGTTACTGGCAAGTGCAGCGAACTTTGCGTTCGCTGCACCAGCTCCAGTATCCGATCTCAACAGCACATCATCCGTCTCTAAGAGCCGTTCATCTGAAACGGAAGTAGAGCGTCTAGAACGTTTGCTCCAAAACCGCAATCGCGTTCAGCTCCAAATGCAACAGCAAATTGACCAAATGTCACAAGAGATCAGTGAATTGCGTGGTCAATTAGAGCGAAATAGCTACGAAATGAAACAAATGTTGCAACGTCAACGTGAGTTGTTTGTCGAGCTGGATCGTGTTCGTGGAGAGATAAAATCCACACCTGCACAAGAAGCACAACCTGTGAAAACAGGTGGCCAGTACACTCCAAATGTTGATGAGCAAACGGCATATCAGAATGCAGTTGACCTCATTCTCAAAAAGCGTGATTACACTGGCGCAATTGCAGCGTTCCAGCAGTTTCAGAAAGATTATCCTGATTCTACATATTCAGCGAATTCTCACTACTGGCTAGGTCAGTTGTACTTCGCTAAAAAGCAGGATGAGGATGCAGTGAAAAGTTTTGCCGCTGTGGTGTCTTACAAAGACTCCAATAAGCGAGCCGATGCGTTGCTTAAGTTAGGCGAAATCGCTGAGCGTAATAACAATGCAGCTCAAGCGAAAAAGTACTACCAACAAGTGGTTGATGAATACCCAGGTAGTGCATCTGCAAAACTTGCCAGCTCTAAGCTGTAAGACGTTATGTTTTGAAAAGGAAGCTTCGGCTTCCTTTTTCTTTTCCATTTTCTGTTGGTGTAGAACGGCTAAGTCGATAGCAATGATGCAGAGCCTCTGACCTTGTGTTGCACCGAATTTCGCTACTCGGAAATGCTACCTGTAACAAAGATATACGGCTAGACCGCTAGAAATCCCCGCGACAAGTTGGTTTTTGAAAATTAACGAGGTTACAATACTCGGATTAAAGGAAGTTGCGTAGAGCAAGAGCAATGAGCCATATATTAGATAAAATCGACACTGTTTACCCATTCCCACCGAAACCAGTTCCATTAAGCGAAGAAGAAAAAGCATCTTACATTGAGCGTATTAAAAAGTTACTCAAAGAAAAAGATGCGGTACTTATCGCGCACTATTATACCGACCCTGAGATTCAAGCCCTAGCTGAAGACACTGGCGGGTTTGTTGGTGACTCGTTGGAAATGGCGAAGTTTGGTAATCGTCACCCTGCAAGTACATTGATTATTGGTGGTGTTCGCTTTATGGGCGAGTCGGCCAAAATTCTGACACCAGAAAAGCGCATTCTAATGCCAACGTTGGAAGCGGAATGTTCGCTCGACCTTGGCTGTCCTGCGGATAAGTTCAGCGAGTTTTGTGATGCTCACCCTGATCATACGGTTGTAGTTTACGCAAACACCTCAGCAGCGGTTAAAGCCCGTGCCGACTGGGTCGTTACATCGAGTATTGCGCTTGAAATCGTGGAACACTTAGACGCTGAAGATAAGCCAATTATTTGGGGACCAGACCGTCACCTAGGATCGTACATCGCTAACAAAACTGGCGCAGATATGCTGCTTTGGCAGGGTGAGTGTGTGGTTCATGATGAGTTCTCTGCTGATGCGTTACGAAAAATGAAGAGCGTGTATCCAGATGCGGCTATTTTGGTTCACCCTGAGTCACCAGCAAGCGTCGTAGAACTTGCCGATGCCGTTGGATCAACGAGTCAGCTGATCAAAGCAGCGAAAGAGCTTCCTCACAAACAAATGATCGTTGCGACAGACAAAGGTATTTTCTTTAAAATGCAGCAACTAGTGCCAGAAAAAGAACTTATCGAAGCACCAACCGCAGGTGCAGGCGCAACATGCCGCAGCTGTGCACACTGTCCTTGGATGGCAATGAACGGTTTGAAAGCAATTGAGAAAGCGCTTAGTGAAGGTGGTAAAGAGCACGAGATTTTTGTTGACGAAGAACTGCGTGTTAAATCCCTTATACCACTTAACCGCATGCTAGATTTTGCTGAGCAGCTAAATATGCAAGTGAAAGGTAATGCTTAAAAAGTAGGCGTAACTGAAAGTAAATCTCAAAAACCAGCCGAATATGGCTGGTTTTTTTGTGCCTTACTATCAATGAGTTACTATTGATGCAATCAATGAATATCGAGGTCATAAATTTATGGCGGTGTGGTTAGTAGTTAAAAAGTGGCTTAGTTCACACCTTTTTAAATTGAGCAACCGAAGCCTTCTCATCTTTAGTGGCTTATATGTGAGCCTTTCATGGTGGCTGCTGGTTCTCGCTGGTGAAACCGCATTAACAGACAGTTTCGCTAACTTTATCTATTACCTCATGGTTACGGCGAGTACGGTGGGTTATGGCGACCATTCTCCAGTAACAGATTTGGGTAAATGGGTTGTCGTGCTATTTGTAATCCCCGGCGGTTTGAGCTTATTCGCCGCATTATTGGGGCGTGTCGCTGGAGCAGCGATGGACTATTGGCGAGCGGGTATTTTAGGAAAACGGAGAGTAAGAGTGGAAAACCATATTGTATTGTTGGGCTGGAATGGATCGAGAACGATGCACCTTATTCGCATGTTACAACATGAAGAAGAGGGAAAGCGTCCGATTGTTTTATGCAGCCGTTCAGAAATAGAGAACCCGTTACCTGGCGAAATCAGTTTTATCAAAGTGACCAGTTATACCGATTCGCAAGAAATGAAAAACGCCAATATTGCCGAAGCCGCTTGCATTATTGTGGATAATCTCTCGGACGACATTACCTTGTCAGCCGCTCTATACTGCGCATCTGTAAACCCTTCCGCTCATTTGGTCGCTTACTTTAAAGATGAAGCGCTAGGCCGACTTCTAAGTCAGCATTGCCCGAAAGCGGAATGCATACCTGCTGTTGGCGCAGAAATGTTGGCAAAAGCGGCGGTTGACCCGGGCTCAAGTGCGCTTCATCAGGAGCTTTTGGCTTCAACACGAGGTATGACGCAATACTCAGTTATTTATCCCGAGGGTCAGTCTGCCACCACTATTGAGAATCTCTTCGTTTTTCTCAAAAGACGCCATCATGCCACGCTGATTGCTTTTGATATTGGCGATGGTATTCAACTCAACCCAGATTTAGATGCTGAAGTACCCGCGAGTACCAAGCTGTTTTACATTGCAGATGAACGTATTGAAGATTTTGCCTGGAAAGAAATGAACAAGGAACAATAATGCACATGATTGCTGGCCTGTTAGCAGGCTTCCCAAACTTTTTACTCTATTTCTCTGTTTCTATTATTTTTGTATTGGCGTTTAAGTTCATCTACGTCAAGTTGACGCCATACGATGAGTGGCATCTGATCAAAGAAAAACAAAATACAGCAGCAGCGATTGCGCTAAGTGGGGCCTTCCTTGGTTACTGTCTCGCGATTTCGGGGGCGGCAAAAAACTCAGTCAATATCGTCGATTTTATGGTATGGGGCGTTGTTGCAATGCTTGCTCAAATTATTGCATTTGCAATTGTACGCTTTATTTTACTTCCGAAAGTGGCAGAGCGTATCGAAAAAGATGAACTGCCAGCCGGTATTGTATTAGCAGCAGTTTCTGTTTCGGTTGGCGTATTGAATGCCGCGTGCATGACCTACTAGGAGGAACGATGAAGCGGAGTTCTAACGTTAAACGTTCTTCCATGGACAAAAGCTTAAAGCTTGGGAAAATTCTTCCCTTTGCTGCCTTTGGTGGTATTTTCTTCTTTGCTACGTACGAGTCAAAAACAGAAGGGTACATTTTTTCTGATGCTGATGAGTGTAAATCTAACTCGCCTGAGTTTAGTGAACAGTGTGACATTGCATACCAAGAAGCTTTAGCTCGTGCCGAACAAAATGCCCCTCGCTACCGCAGCGAGTTCGAATGCGAGAATGATTTCTACGAGGATGATTGTTACTACAGTTCCAGTTCCCGAGCTTATGTACCTAACTTTGGCGGTTTTTTTTACAGTCGCTCATTAAGCGGGTTGAAAGGTTATAACAAGAGCTATTACTCAGAGCCGATGTACCGTTATAAATCCAAATTCTATAATGGAGCAGGACAATTCTTTGGCTCCTACCGAAATCAGCCGACCAAAGTTGCGACGAATAGCCTTAATAAACGTGGTGGCGGCACCATTGGCAGGGCGATGTCTCGAGGCGGGTTTGGTAAAGCGGTGTCGGTCAGTCGAGGCGGTTAAAAAGCACTATGTTTCGACGAGAAATACAAGAGCGCGAAAACTGGCGTGAATTAGCACGCCAGTTTGGTTTTGGTTTCCATACCATGTATGACCAACCGTATTGGGATGAGAGTGCTTACTATCAATTCACGCTGGAGCAAATTGAGCGCGATATAGAAGCGCCCACTGAAGAGCTGCATCAGATGTGCCTGGCTATTGTGGATGAAGTCGTTCGGAGTGAGCGGTTGCTGACGCAATGTGCGATCCCTGAATCTATGTGGGAGCAGGTCGCTTCTTCATGGAGACGAAGCGAACCTTCGCTTTATTCGCGGCTGGATTTCGCGTACAACGGGACCTCGCCAGCAAAATTACTGGAAAACAATGCGGATACGCCAACCAGCTTGTTTGAAACTGGCTTTTGGCAGTGGGTGTGGCTAGAAGATGTTGTAAATAAAGGTCGAGTTCACCAGAGCGCGGATCAATTCAATATTCTTCAAGACTTTTTGATCGAGCGCTTTGCCGAAATAGCAAAATACCAACCAGGACAAACACTTCACTTTAGCTGCTGCAAGTACACTGAAGAAGATAAAGGGACTGTCCAGTATTTAGAGGATTGCGCGCGAGAGGCAGGGTTAGCAACGGCATTCGTGCATGTCGAAGATATTGGAGTGACGGAAGATGGTCTGTTTGTGGATGCTGACGACAGAGCGATTCGTTGGATGTTTAAGCTTTACCCTTGGGAGTTTATGTTTGAAGAGGAATATGCGAAGTACTTAGCGACTGCGAACGTAAACTGGTTAGAACCGATGTGGAAGTCGATTCTATCCAATAAAGCACTTTTACCGTTATTGTGGGAGCGCTTTCCTAATCACCCGAACCTTTTGCCCGCTTATTTTGCTAACGATTCAAAAGCGAACACTATGAGAGATTATGTCATCAAGCCACTATTTTCTCGAGAGGGCGCGAACATCGAGATCGTCATCGATGGAAAACGTTTTGTTAAAACGTCAGGGCCTTATGAATCTAAATTCAATATCGTCCAGCAATACCATCCACTACCTAAGTTTGGGCACAACCATACGTTAATTGGCAGTTGGTTGGTCAATGATAGAGCTGCCGGTATTTCGATTAGGGAAGACAGTAGCTTAGTGACTCAAGATATGGCGCGGTATATTCCACATGTAATTTTAACATGATCAAAAAAGCTCTCCATTTGGAGAGCTTTTTGTCTATTCAGCCGTTCAATCTTGATGGTCGACAGCGTTGCGTCTATTGTTCTTCAGCTAATGCAACACCGCGCTGGGTAAGACCACATAACATCACTGGCATTGCATTGAAGATCTCTTCAAACTGCTCTAAGCCTTCCATACCTTGTTCGGCCAATGTTTCAATGGTTGTTTCTGGGTCGTAAAGCATAGTAAGAGAAAGTAAAACACCACCGAGTAGGGCATTATCTTCGCTATCCTCAGGCATCAACGTTTCCCAGTCATCACGCGCAAGTTGCCAGCCTTGTAATACACCTTCACAGAAATCGCGAGCCTGACTTGTTACAATGTCTTGCTCATCTAGCGCGCACCCTGCAGGCCACTGCCAAGTGCCTTCTAGGAGAGCGGGACGAGTTTGGTTCCACATTTGTACAATCTCGTCAATGTACTGCTCTAGTTGTTCACCGTCAGTAAATGGCGCTGTTTCTTCTCCACCCCATAAGAATGGCAACCACTCTTGAGGCATTAATACGTTTGGCGCTGCAGCCATCGCTGTTACAAAGCCTTGAGTTTTTGCTAGGTTTAGTAGTTTACCGTCAAGTTCTGGGAGAGAAAGGATGTCTTGTAGTTTCAAAATAGAATACCATTTGTTAATGGGCTGGTTGATTGCGCTCATCTTACCAATCAATTAGTGATAAATCGATATTAGGGAATGATTCACACATCTATGGAAATTCGCTCATCACTTAGAAAAAAAAGCATTCTCGCCCTAACACTTTACCTGTGCTTCTTTATCGCCACTATCGGTTCTGTCGCCTATTTGGTTGTTGAGCCACCGGTTAGACAAAAGCTAGAGCAAAACCTAGAGTTACGTACCCAACTCCTGGCTCTTGAGATAAAAGAGCCCCTCCTCAGTTCTACAGGTGTATTGAGCAGCTTAGTAGGGCTAGCCCAAGGGACTGAAAATATTCAATCTCTCAACACAATAATTCCACATATACTTCAATTGAGTGACAAGATGCTTGTTAGTGGTGGCGTATGGCCTAAACCCGAACTCAAAGCAGAACAATGGAGATATAAAAGTCTATTCTTCAATAAAAACAGTGATAGTGGTATTGACCAAATTCACTCCTACAATAACCCCGAATCTGGCGGTTATGATAATGAACCCTGGTATGTCGCTGCCGCCGATGCTCCGGTAGGTTCTGTTAGTTGGTCTACGGTTTACATCGATACCTTTACTCAGGTCCAGATGATTACCGCGTCTTCTCCGTACTACCAAAACGGTCGATTCGCTGGAGTTGTAACGGTAGACCTATCACTTGATGCACTTTTTCAGTTTATTCGAGAGCACACGAACCAGCATTCTTTGGGGGTAGTGGTTCGCGATGCTGACTCAAACGTGATTATTGAGCACAACTTTCAACTGACGGACGAAATTTATGTCAGCGAGCTTGATTTCGGAGAGTTCGATTGGCGCATGGAAGTTGTCAACGCAAAAGCTAAAGTCGCCGATCAAGTGTTTGAACAAGTGATGAGCGTTGAGGGGAGGATCATTCCATTTTTGCTCTTGTGTGTCTTGGTCGGTTACTACTTACTGAATCGCTATATTGTTGAACCAATTGTTCGCATTGCCGCTAAGATTGATGACTCGAAAACTGGTGGGATCATAGATATTGACTACGATAGCGATGACGAAATCGGACAGCTTATCGAGAAGTTCAATGAAAAGACGATCTATTTAGAGCAGGAGAGAATAAAAGCTCAGGCTTCGACAAACGCTAAAACGGCATTCTTAGCCACATTGTCCCACGAGATTCGCACACCAATGAACGGTGTACTAGGAACTGCCCAGATACTGTTAAAAACACCACTTACCGATGAGCAGCGTAAGCACCTGAGAACACTTTATGATTCAGGTGATCACATGATGACATTACTCAATGAGATTTTAGATTACTCAAAAATTGAACAAGGGCATGTTGAGTTTGAAAATAAGCCTTTCCCAATTGAGTCGATTATCGGCAGTATCAAGAGTGTTTATCAAACTCTATGTGCAGAAAAAGGTCTTCGCTTTAGAGTAGTCTCGCATTTACCAACGGGTCGTTGGTACAACAATGACAAAGCCCGTTTGCGTCAAGTACTGTTCAATCTACTCAATAACGCTGTTAAGTTCACCGATCGTGGCATCGTAGAGGTAGAGCTAGCCGAGAAATCGAGTAAGGCAGGCACCAAGCTGATACTAAAGGTAAAAGATACAGGAATTGGTATTTCAAAAGAGGCACAAAAACGCATTTTTCGTCCTTTTGAGCAAGCGGAGTCATCAACGACTAGGCGGTTTGGTGGTACAGGGCTTGGTTTAGCAATAGTCAAAGAAATCGCGGAACATATGGGTGGGCAAGTGGTTGTAGAGAGTCAGGAGGACGCTGGAACGACTTTTACTGTCGAAATTGCCCTTACACCTTGCAAGCCAGGTAAAGTAGAGTCAATCAATACACATAAATTGAACTGTAAAGGGTTGAAAGCACTCATTGTTGAAGACAACCGAACAAATGCGATCATTATGGAAACTTTCCTCCGAGCCAAGGGCTTTGAGTGCACAAGTGTCGAAAATGGTCAGCTTGCAGTCGATGAGGTTGCGATCAAACCATTTGATTTGATACTGATGGATAATCATATGCCTGTTCTAGATGGCGTTGGGGCCATATCAGCCATTCGAGCAATGAGTTCACCTGCTAAGTCGGTACTGATTTTTGGCTGTACAGCGGATGTGTTCAAAGAAACACAAGAGCGTATGATTAATGTAGGAGCAGATCACATAATAGCGAAACCAATAGTGGAGTCTGAATTAAATGATGCACTGTATCTTCATGCGACACAGTTATATCAGTACCAATCGGACTTTGATGGAAATGCAGCAGATAGCTTTAATGCTGAAAAGTGGTTACTCAACTTCTATGTCGCTCTAGATAATGGACATCTTAATGAAGCACTTGAGGCTATTTCAGCGATCATTGCGGAGGCTCCCCTTGAACTCAGTGACGACGTTTCTTCAGTCGCTGAACGGATAAGAAGTAACTTAAAGCGTCAGCAATCCCCAGACCAAGATGATATCGATACATTAACGATTTTGCTGGCCTCACCATAACTGAATCAATATGGCGCAACTGTGAATTGTTCTTACTATTCATACGTCATCCAGCTTCGTGACAAACTCTTCTAACCTGCAATGAACAGGCTTGCAGTTTTACTTTTACGAGTAAAGCAGCAAGACCTTCTACTGTGATTATATCGGTAATACTCTGAATTTTCGCAGCTTGGTAGCATAAGCTATAGGAGTGACTGTTTACAGTCCGAGTTTTGTTCTAACTTTACGCCAAAATAATTATCGTAACCCCTTTTTATTTAAGTGAAATCCGTGTTTTTGTACCATTTTTACGTAATTTTAGGCGTTTTTACTCGCCATTGGTGAAAAAAACTACTTTTACTTTAAAAGTTGGTTATAAATTTACAACTTAATTTTAAATACAGAACCATAAGCTAGTTTTTGTGTGTTCTAATTGCATCATTAGCTGGCTTGATGTCTTTTTAGTGGTTAATAGTTTTATTATTTTTATTAATTGCAGTGTTTGATTTTAAGGGTTTTGTAAATGAAGTCTCGTGGACCATTTTGTATTCGTCACGCCGCAGCGGATACCTTTGCTATGGTTGTTTTTTGCTTTATCACAGGGATGATTGTCGAGATTTTGATTTCAGGGATGACATTTGAGCAATCTCTAGCATCGCGTACGCTATCGATTCCAGTGAATATCGCTATTGCTTGGCCGTATGGGGTTTTTCGTGATTGGGTGCTGCATCAAGGTAGTAAGGTGTCACCGTCTTCCTTTATGAAAAACATCTCCGATCTGGTCGCTTATGTACTATTTCAATCTCCAGTTTATGCGGGTATCTTATTCGCAGTTGGCGCGTCTACAGATCAAATTGTGACCGCAGTGGCAAGTAACGCTGTTATTTCTTGTGGCATGGGTGTGTTGTATGGGTACTTCTTGGATATGTGCCGCCGTTGGTTCCGTGTTCCCGGTTATTCTCAAAGCATGTAAATGCCCCAGTTTTGCTCAATTTAGTTACTTAGTGAGCAATCGATTCGAAAAGGGCGCTTTTTTTTATGTTTAGCCTTGACCATCAGGCACATAATCATTAAATTAGCGCCTCGTTAGCCAATGATGCTAACCAAAATTTGATTCGGTGAGTTGTCCGAGTGGCTGAAGGAGCACGCCTGGAAAGTGTGTATACGGCAACGTATCGAGAGTTCGAATCTCTCACTCACCGCCACATTCTAAAAGGTCTGATTTATCAGGCCTTTTTTCATATCTGCACTAAAGTAATGCGTCATTGAAAGTACATAAGAGTACTCAGAGTGCAAACGCAACTCTATCTACAAGCCAACTGTTCATATCTCACCTCGATACAACGCCAAAATTGAAGAAGCTATACAGAGGCAGCCATAATCTGATTGGTGCGGGTTAGCCCATCCGCTTTAATCTAGAATTTAGCACCCATATCACATGAGGTATGAATACGGCCACAAGAATGAACGTATTGCTACTAGATGCTAAGCAAAACAGCCATGAACACGAATACAACAGCAATCATACCAAAGAGATCTGTGTTTAGATTGAGGTCATTAGGGTTAAATTTTTCAATGCTTTGCGTCGTTTTGCATCTTATCTTCATGTTCTTGTCCTTATTTCATGTACGATTTCAACAGCAACATAACATGCAATTGAGTGTTCACAAGTCATAAAAAGCATAAGTATACTTGCTCCTCATTGAGCGCAAAAAATACTCAAAGCGTTTTAAAGTGGCGGTCTACCTTTTGTAACATCAAATATTCTTTCTGTTTTTGTGCCTGTATCGCTATAGTTGAGAAGCGGTTATCTCGTTCTAGTTAGGAACAAACTACTGGCTGCCGCTACATTCTCTCAGCGTTCCCACTCAGTCGCCTTGGGTAGATACTTTAGTCGTTGAGTACTGCAAAAAAACGCCGCATGAGCAGCGGCGCTTTGTTGAGGAATTCCCTTTCCTACTTGTAGCTAAGTTCTGTCGCTTTGCCTTTGAAGATCCGGTATACCACAAAGGTGTAAAGCAATATCACCGGCATAACAATCATCACACCGTAGCCCACGATTATTAACGTCGCAGGCGAGGAGGCAGCTTGTTGTGCGGTCATTAATCCCGGCACAACTTCTGGGAAGAAGCTATACGCAAGCCCGAGAAAGCTCAACGCGAAAATGACAGTGACACCAAAGAAAGGCCAGCGCACACCCAGATCATTCACCATTGGAACCTGACGCAAATAGCGATCAACTAGGAAGATGGTTGCCAATACAATTAACGGAACTGGGGCAAGCAACAAGATTTCTGGGAAGCTGAACCAACGCAAGGCAACTTGTTGATTTACAATTGGGTTTACAACGCTAACCACCAAGATTCCTAAGGCTGCTAACCAACCAGCACGGCGAGACCAACGGGCCGAGCGTATTTGCAAATCACCTTCCGTTTTTAGTACTAACCATGCGCCACCGATGTAAACGTACGCCGCCGCTACACAAAGTGCGCTTAACCAAGCAAAGCCAAATGCTTCGGTTGATTGTTCAAATCCCATGATGTAACGACCCACCATGTAGCCTTGGGTTAGCGCGGTGACTAACGAGCCAATTCTGAAGCACCAATCCCAGTGAGGTTTATGATCCGAGTTCGCTTTGGCTCGGAAGTCGAACGCCACGCCACGCATGATCAGTGCGATAAGCATAATCGCGGTCGGCATATAAAGTTCCGTCAAAATCAAGCTATGAGCAGTAGGAAAGGCAATCAGCAGAATACCGACGGCTAACACCAACCACGTTTCATTCGCATCCCAGAAAGGGCCGATAGACGCTATCATTCGGTCACGTTGCGCTTCATTATCACTCGGTAAAAGGATACCGACGCCAAGATCGTAGCCGTCGAGCACGGCATACATAAAGACCGAGAAGCCAAGCAGCAGAAGATAAATTTCTGGTAGATAGTCGAGCATGATTAGGCCTCTTGTTGTGTCAGTGGGACTTCATGGGCTGCAACGTCTTTGCGCGCCAAATAGAATAGGGTATGGATGTACGCAACCAGCAATGCAGCATAAATGGCTAAGTACATAATGAGCGAAGTCATCACGCTACTGCTCGCAACCGTGGTGACGGCTTCGGATGTTCGCAATACACCGCTGACCAACCAAGGTTGTCGACCAATCTCAGTAACATACCAACCCGCCAGTGTGGCTATCCAACCAGAGAACGTCATGGCTAATACCGTGTACAGGTAAGGTTTAGGTAGCGCTTTTTTACGTGCTAGCTTCACCGCGCCATACCAGCTAACAAGCAACATAAGGACACCAACACCAACCATCACGCGGAAACCAAAGAACAAGGGCTTCACTGGCGGGTGGTCAGGTGCAAACTCGTTAAGTCCTTGGATTTCCCCATCTAAGTCATGCGTAAGAATCAAACTCGCCAGCTTTGGGATGCCCACTTCAAAATCATTGCTGCAAGTTTCTTCATTTGGCATCGCAAACAGAAGAAGAGGCGCGCCTTGCTCGGTCTCCCACACGCCTTCCATCGCTGCGATTTTTGCAGGTTGATGTTCAAGCGTGTTTAACCCGTGAAGGTCACCGACAAAGATTTGAATTGGGATGAATCCAGCCGCCGCGAACAGCGCGACTTTTAGGCCAAGTTTGGCTGAGCGGTGATCTGGCTTTTTCATTATTTGATAAGCTGAGATACCCGCAATCAAGAAGCTGGCAGTCAGCGCCGATGCTAATAGCGTGTGCAGAAGACGGTAAGGTAAAGAAGGATTGAAAATAACTTCCTTCCAACTGGTTACATGTACAATTCCGTCAATCACTTCATAGCCACTTGGTGTGTGCATCCAGCTGTTAAGCACTAGAATCCAAAACGCGGACATACTTGTCCCAACAGCAACCAGAACGGTGGCGAGAGTATGAACCCATTCCGGCACTCGTCCTCGTCCAAAAAGCATCACGCCAAGGAAGGTGGCTTCCATAAAGAAGGCGGTCATCACTTCGTATCCGAGCAATGGTCCTGCTACGTTACCGACTCGTTCCATAAAGCCTGGCCAGTTGGTACCAAACTGGAAACTCATCGTAATGCCGGATACCACACCTAAGGCGAAAGTAAGAGCGAATATCTTGACCCAGAAGTAATAAACATCGAGCCATACGGGGGCTTGGGTGCGGTTATATCGCCACTTGAAAAACACCAACATCCATGCCAACGCGATGGTGATGGTCGGGAAGAGAATGTGAAAGCTGATATTGGCCGCGAACTGGATCCGCGACAGCATGAGGGTATCTAACATCTTGGTTCCTCAAAAACGTGCCATACTAAAAATCGTGTCTATCTGTAATTTAGTTACGAAAAGTCGGGCAGTTTGGATTCATGTATTGAGAAATACAGGTGATTCTGTTTTCTTCTAACCATGATTTATATCAACTAAGGGAAAGAAAGGAGTGTAGGAAATTGTCTCAAAATGCCACTAATAGTCGCGAGAAGTGAGTAAAAGAAAGCAAATGTAACTGAAGGAGCATGGATTAAGATTAGTTCGAATTATCCTTATGATGGTTTCGATAATCCTGAAATAAAATTACAAAAACAATATTTTTAGTAAGGAAAATTGCCTTGCCTTCACTTTGAACCTCCATACTATTTATACACTAGTCATGTCGAGAACATCTCAAACACAGCAAACTTACTGGCAGTTAAGGTGGGAAACTTTAGCTAATTGATAAACTTAAAATTGCACTGCTAATGACATATGCATCATAAGTTCGTTAGCACTCGACCAGAAGTGCGATAGGCTACATTTTTATACTAGCGAACGATTTGGCGCTAGGTAATTCGGCTTTCACTAGATCAACAAGTCGACTGCGGACCATTTTCGAGTCCTGATGAGTTTCAATCCAAACTGACACTTACTTTTCAGCAAGTGTGCTAGTGTCTTTCTTATTATTTATTAAATAATTAATAGATGCCGATATGGTAAAGAGAGTTGTGGACAGCTATCTCGAGCAGTAGACTGGCGCTAGCCAGAGAGTCTGACTTTGAGGGGGGCATTCTACATGAATTTTGGATTCTGCCACCGCAAAGCTGATATTGAATTTGATGGAGATGGATAATGAATGACAGTTGGGCTAATTTCTTTCCTTACTTTGCTGGAGCTTTTAAGCTTATTGTATTAGGGATAGGAGCCTACTTAGCCATTAAATGGCATTTTGACGAAGAGCGAAGGGTAAGAGAAGCGGAAGGTGTGGTGTTTGATAACCCAAGTCTCATGAAAAAGTTTGCGAAGACGCTAACTCTGCCATTCCTTTTGTGTCTTCTAGTTCTTCTTGTTATATATGCTACCAACTGGTTCCTGTATTGACGGCTTTATTGTTTGTTGTAGTAAAGCTGAATGCTGCCGCCTCTGAGAGTCGAGCCGTAGTTGAAGTTAACGCCTATGCCGAAATTGTCCAACCAATCAAAGGGCTTTGGTGCATAAAATAGCCATCCTATAGAAGCTTCGTAGTAATGCGGACTTCCAAGTTCGTCGCTTAAATCATGCGAAAGGTCGACTCTTTTAATCCCAGTAAATAAAGCTTGCTCACCGTGATAAATATTGTAGTAACCGGTGATTTCATTAGATAGGTACCAACCTTTAGGGTTGCCTATATTGCCGTTATTTGCGCTTCCCCAGCTGTGCCCAATGAATGAATTCAATGTCGAACTGGCATGCCATTTCCCCCAACTTGTGGGAGACGTGTATTTGGCTTTAATGGATGGTTGAACTAATGCCGCCCATGCTGAAACGTTAACGGCACGGCCGTCTAGGATTCTTCCAATGATGGAGGAAAGTTTATTATCGGTAGAGAATGAGTTTTCATAACGCACAAGGTGAGTCGTCGTTCTGGTGCTAAGGGTGACGTTTTCACTTGCTTTGTATAGATACCCATAACCAATCGATGCACCGTATGTCCTTTCCTTGAGAAGATCCTTACTTGTGCCGAATAGTTTGAGATCATTCTCTGTTTGTATCGTAAATGCCTTAAACGACAGCTCATGTAAGTCCTCGCTGCCCTCTATGTCAAAGTTAGTCGTGTAAGGGAGAACATATACGGATTTGCTTCGACGTTCATTGATTGACTCGTCAGTCCCGAACTCTGGGTTGGCGGTATCAAATAATGCATTCGGATCAAAGTCGCCAATACCAAACGCAATTGCGTCAGTATCGGACAGCAACACCGCGATAGAAAAACGTTGTTGAAGAAGGTTGCTAATTTCCTTATCTAGTGGATCCGCATGAGCAGTATGAGGTAGAGAGAGTAGGAGAGCGAGCGAAACGACTCGCCACTCCACTGAGGCGAAGTTGGGTTGGAACATTTTGGCTCTTTTAAATGGTTCATGCATGGAGTTTTCGGACGTATCGGTACGCTAACATTAGTTTAATCGTTGAATGGTCTGTGTAACTTTGAGAAATCTATGTTTTCTCATATTGATATGAAAAAGTTCCTTAAACGAGTTTAGCTTCAATGTGTATGCTGCACCAGATTTGTTTAGCAACATCATTCTTTTCTGAAGATGTAGCAAGACTTTGTGGCTAGGTTGCATTATTTTCTTGAATGCGTCTCTTGAAAGCAAAATAGCAAACTTTTTTATTGCCTTGGCGCTCAAGAAAATCTGAATCGTTCACTGTGCTACTGGTTAACTTCGAAAACTTGTAAGCATCCTGTCTGCCAACATCACGACTAATATCCTCACGGAGTAACCCTAAATACGTCAGATAAACAATGGTTTTTTGAGCTTTAGAAGAAATTTTCGGACCTTTGCATATTACGCGGTCGTGCTCAATCCAAAAACTGTATTTTGTATGTGTTCTCAGTAAATCATTGATTCGATCTATTCTTCAAAATGTGGTCCCTTTTAATTCACTTTCTGTTACATATTTTTCGTTTTGAAAGAGCATTTTAATTTGCATCTTTTGAAAAGATCTCTTTGTTAAATTTTGTATAAAATCAACTAATTGTTGAAATTAGAACCCTTGTCAAAAAGTCATTAGATTTCATGTTGAATAGCCTCTTTTACCTAATGGTATACTCTATTTGTTTGATATAATTTCCGGCAGTTTGTATACCATAAATAAAGAGAGTCTATTCATGTTCCAGAACTTAACGATCAAGCAGAAGATAGTGATTCCGCTGTCATTGATTATTGGATTGTTTATTGTGAGCTCTTTATGAAACGTTATGACAAGTTGGAAGCAATCTGAATTGAGTGAGACACTCAACGAACAGATCGTGCCGAACTTATTAACGATTGAGGATGCTTATCGCGATCTTTACCAAGCAACATCTGCAATCCAAGGTGTTGCACTTTCTGATACTCAAAACGATATTGATCATCACATCGGTGAATACAAAGACAACGCCTACAAAGCGCTGCCACGTATGGAACAAATGATTGAGCTATCACAAGCCGGTGTGATGCCTTCTACACATGGTAATGAAGTTCGAACGCTTGTCTCTTTGGGTGAAAAATGGTTAGTAAGTTATGAAGCGATGCTACGTTTACCTCAATCTCAATGGCGTGGTTACTATAATGAGCACAAACATACCTTTGAAGACCAATTTATCGAGGTTAGAGCGCAGCTTAACGTTGTAAAAGATGCAATAGAAGAAAAGCAAAGCCAATTGAAGGACGAAATATCAGCGGCTGCAACAAGAGCAGAACTCATTCTTGAGGCTGGCATTGTGATTGTTATTTTTGCCGCTATCGCGATGGCTTTTTTGTTGTTACAAACGGTTGTGAAGCCTATCAATGATATTAAAAATGCGATGACAGAAATTGCGTCCGGTGAAGGTGATCTAAGTCAGCGAATCGATGTAAAAACACAAGACGAAATTGGCAATTTAGCAGACGCATTTAACCAGTTTGTGTCCAAAATTCAAATGACAGTCGCTCAGGTAATTGAAAGCTCAAATACCTTACGTAACGAAATGGCAAATCTTAGCTCGTTGACCACGACCATCGCGAACTCGACCGTTTCTCAGCAAAAAGATAGCGAGGCGGTAGCGGCGGCAGTGCATGAAATGCAAGTCACCAGCAGAAATGTAAGCGATAGCGCTAACGAAGCTGCGGTTGCGAGCCAAACAGCGAATGATGAACTTACCAATACCAATGTTATTTTGGATCAAACGGTTAGCTCAATTCGTAGCCTCGCAAGTGAAATCGAAAGCGCAAGCCACGTCATTAACACATTGGATCATGATGTGAGTAACATTGCGTCCGTACTGGATGTAATTCGTGGTATTGCCGAGCAAACAAACTTATTAGCGCTTAACGCAGCCATTGAAGCGGCTCGCGCTGGAGAGCAAGGGCGAGGCTTTGCTGTGGTAGCGGACGAGGTTCGTTCTTTAGCCAGTCGTACGCAACAGAGTACGGGAGAAATCCAAACCATGATTGAAAAGCTACAATCTGGTGCAGGACAAGCTGTAGAAGTGATGCGCGGTAGCCAAAATAGCAGTGATGAAACGATCAAGTCCGCTGGCCGAGCGAGTGAATCCCTTTCTGAAATCTTGAACGCGATTTCACGTATGAACGAGATGAATACACACATTGCAACGGCTGCGAGCCAGCAAAGTACAGTAAGTGACGAAGTAAATAGCAACGTACAAGGCATTGCAGACAGTAGCACTTCAATTGTGGAAATCGTAAACCAAGCGCAAGCTTCTTTAGCCATGTTGTCAGAGCAAACTCAACGTTTAGATCATCAGGTCAGTCAGTTCAAAGTATAAGCTTGAGAACAGCAATCTCACTGACGAAATAACCCGCTTCTTAGCGGGTTATTTTTTAGATAAGTGGCGAACCTGACTTGTGAAATTTCGACTATATTTACATTCCTTTCTCACTTTAGTTCGTATACCAGAGTGGGCAAATAACCCTAGACAGCGGTAACAAACTCTGTACAGCGTGATGATGCTTTTATCATCACTTTTGCTGCTTTTTAACCATTGCAATTGCACACAGGAAAATGTGATTTCCAACCCAAAATCTTCAAATTTGAGAACTTCATAACACCTTTACCATAAACGTTTTTCGTAAGCGTATAGAACTGTAAATTTTGTTGTATGTACAACACTGGGTATTTATCATCCTAATTAATTTGTTCTGGATATACATCCTTTAGTCATTATTAAGTCATTCTAGAAGCTTTTAATAAGGAATCTTGAAGGCTTGTCGGTAGATAAGAGAGAAAAATTCATGAGACGTAAAACCACGCTATCTCTGCTGATTGCGTCGAGCCTTTTTGTGGTTGGATGTCAACCTAGCGAAGAAGGATCGAGCCAAGGTGGTGGTCCTGCGCCCGCAACCGAAGTAGAAGTGTTAACAGTGCAGCCAACGCGCCAAGCATTGACAGTAGAGTTGCCGGGTCGTAGCCGAGCATTCAAAGAAGCGGAAGTTCGTCCGCAAGTCACTGGCATTATTTCGGAGCGAAATTTTGTTGAAGGTGGCCTTGTTGAACGAGGGCAGTCGCTATATCAAATTGATGATTCATCATTTCAGGCGGATTTGCTGAGCGCTGAAGCGGAATTAATCCGTGCGCAAGCTGCGGCAGAGTCGACCTATGCCACGGTGAAGCGTTACAGAACCTTGATCACCAAAAAATCCATCAGCCAACAAGACTTGGATGAAGCAGAAGCGGCATACAAAGAAGCGAAAGCGCAGGTCCTAGTCGCAAAAGCCAAGATCAACACAGCAAAAATCAACTTAGATTATACGCAAGTCAAAGCTCCGATTAGCGGGGTGATCGGTAAATCGAGTGTGACAGCGGGTGCGTTGGTTACGGCTAACCAAGCTGCCAAATTAGCGACCATTCAGCAGCTTGACCCTATCAATGTTGATATTGTGCAATCATCCGCGCAACTGCTGCGTTTGAAAGCATCACTCTCCCAAGGCCATATGCAAGAAGATGACTCTGCGCAAGTTACATTGATGCTTGAAGATGGCAGCACTTACGAACACAAAGGCACAATGAAATTTACTGAGGTCAATGTGAACGAAAGTACGGGCAGCGTGACGCTTCGTGCCGAATTCCCAAACCCTGACGGTTTGTTGCTACCTGGAATGTTTGTTCGTGCGACGGTCATTACTGGTGTCGACCCTGATGCGATTCTAATACCACAAAATACGGTATCTCGTGATGCGACAGGTAAAGCGACAGTGATGACGGTTAATGGCGAGAACAAAGTGGAAGCGAAACCAGTGAAGACTGCTGAAGCGATCAATAGCCAATGGCGCATTATTGATGGTTTGAACGCGGGTGATAAAGTCATTACCGCCGGTTTACAAAAGGTAGGGCCAGGCAGTTCGGTAACTATCCAAAACGGTGAACAGGAGTAATCATGGCACGATTTTTTATCGATCGTCCGGTATTTGCTTGGGTTCTCGCGATTCTAACGATGTTGGCGGGGGTAATGTCATTATTCAATTTACCCGTCTCGCAATACCCAACGATTTCACCGACGACGATCACCATCAGTGCTCGCTATCCAGGTGCATCAGCAAAAACCGTTGAAGACTCGGTAACGCAAGTTATCGAGCAAAACATGACGGGATTAGATTACCTTCGCTACCTATCATCGAGCAGTGATGCATTTGGTAATGCGACAATTACCCTGACGTTTGATAGCGAAGCTGATCCTGATATCGCGCAAGTACAGGTGCAGAACAAACTGCAATTGGCATTGACTTCATTGCCGATGGAGGTACAAAACCAAGGTATTGTCGTCAATAAATCCAATACGGCATTTCTCATGGTTGTCGCAGTTTATTCTGAAGATCCTGACTTTACAGAAAACGATATCGGCGACTTTGTTGTAACGAATATTCAAGACCCGATAAGTCGTGTAACTGGCGTAGGACAAGTGCAGGCGTTTGGTGCGCAGTATGCGATGCGAGTTTGGCTGGATCCATTTAAGCTTACGCAGTTCAACTTGACCGCAATCGATGTAGCGAACGCGATCAGTGAACAGAACGCGCAAGTTTCTTCAGGTCAACTGGGTGCGGCACCTGCGCAGGAAGGTCAGTTGTTGAATGCTACGATTTCTTCTGCAAGTCGTTTGAGCAGTGTAGAAGAGTTCCAAGACATCATTCTTAAGTCCGACGCCAGTGGTTCGAATGTTTATTTGAAAGATGTAGCTCGCGTTGAGCGTGGTGCAGAAAGTTATGATATTCGAGGCCAATATAATGGCTTCCCAGCGTCGGGGTTAGGTATTTCATTAGGTACTGGCGCAAACGCGCTTGAGACAGCCAATGCGGTAAAAGAGCGCTTAGAACAACTGAGTGCAACGTTCCCAGAAGGGTTGCAGATTGCGTACCCATTTGAAACAACGCCATTCGTCAAAGCCTCGATTCAAGAAGTGGCTAAAACGCTATTAGAAGCTATTCTTCTTGTGTTCTTAATCATGTACCTGTTCTTGCAGAACTTCCGTGCGACGATCATTCCAACGATCGCAGTGCCTGTCGTATTGCTCGGAACCTTCGCTATTTTGTACGCGACTGGATTTAGCGTAAACACGTTAACCATGTTCGCGATGGTTCTGGCTATCGGTTTGCTGGTGGATGATGCCATCGTTGTGGTGGAAAACGTCGAGCGTGTGATGCATGAAGATGGGTTGGAGCCCAAAGAAGCGACCAAAAAATCGATGGGGCAGATCACTGGTGCCCTGATTGGTGTGGGGTTGACGCTTTCAGCGGTATTCGTCCCTATGGCGTTTATGTCTGGTTCTACCGGGGTTATTTACCGTCAGTTTTCAATAACTATTGTGGCGGCTATGACGCTTTCCGTTTTGGTTGCGATAATTCTGACTCCAGCATTATGTGCAACATTACTGAAAAAAGGCGATGCTGAGCTTCTAGAAAAGAAAGGCTTCTTTGGCTGGTTTAACCGCAAGTTTGATGCGATGACAGCTGGCTATGAAACCGGTGTTGCTAAACTTTTAAAACGCACAGGTCGCATGTTGGTTGTATTTTTGGCAATGAGTGCAGGTGCTGGCTGGTTATTTATGAACCTTCCAACGTCATTTTTGCCAGATGAAGACCAAGGCACAGTATTCTCAATGGCTATTTTGCCGCCTAACTCAACACAAGAGCAGACGGAAAAAACACTTGAGAAAATGCGTGACTTTTATCTAGTAGACGAAAAAGACAATGTAAAATCTGTCTTCTCCGTTGCTGGATTTAGTTTCGCAGGCCAAGGCCAAAATATGGGTATGGCATTTATCGGCCTGAAAGATTGGTCTGAGCGTGAAGCGCCAGGCGCCGATGCCGCTTCCATTACGGGCCGAGCGATGGGGTACTTCTCTACTATTAAAGAAGCTTTGGTGTTTGCGTTCGCCCCTCCAGCGATTCAAGAGCTAGGTAACTCGACAGGTTTCGATTTCTATCTCCAAGACTCGTCGAATAAAGGGCACGATGCATTAGTTGCGGCTCAAGGGCAACTTCTGGGCATGGCAGCACAAAACCCGAAACTTGTTGGTGTTCGTCCAAACGGTCAGGCAGATGCGCCAATGTACAAAGTGAACATTGACCACGTCAAACTTCGTGCTTTGGATGTCAGTATCAATGACGTAAACCAAATCCTGTCAGCTGCATGGGGCGGGGCTTACATTAACGATTATATTGACCGCGGTCGTGTGAAGAAAGTGATGGTGCAAAGTGATGCGGAATACCGCATGCAGCCAAAAGACTTCGATTCATGGTACGTACGCAACGCTAAAGGAGAGATGGTGCCTTTCTCTGCTTTTGCGAGTGGCGAGTGGACCTATGGGTCTCCTCTTTTGCAGCGCTTTGATGGTTTGCCAGCAATGAATATTCAAGGCGGTGCAGCTCCTGGTGTAAGTACTGGTGAAGCCATGGAAGAAATTGAAGCAATGGTAGAAAAGCTACCGGAAGGCTTCACGGTGAACTGGAATGGTATTTCGTATGAAGAGCGCCTTTCCGGAAACCAAGCGCCGATGCTATATGCGCTATCTATCCTCGTCGTATTCTTAGTTCTTGCCGCTTTGTATGAAAGTTGGTCAGTACCTTTCGCCGTGGTGTTAGTTGTTCCTCTTGGTGTGCTTGGTGCTGTGCTTGCGGTAATGACGCGCAGTATGGATAACGATGTGTTCTTCCAGGTGAGCTTATTAACGACGGTCGGCTTGGCAACCAAAAACGCCATTCTGATTGTTGAGTTTGCAAAGGACTACTATGAGAAAGGCGCTGGGCTTATCGAAGCAACCTTACATGCTGTTCGCGTTCGTCTGCGCCCAATTATCATGACATCGCTTGCTTTTGGTTTGGGTGTGGTACCACTAGCTATTAGTTCAGGTGTGGGATCAGCAGGTCAAAACGCAGTGGGTACCGGCGTACTTGGTGGCATGATCAGTGCCACGATATTGGGTATATTCTTCGTCCCAATCTTCTTTGTAGTGGTTGAGCGATTGTTTGATCGACGTGCGAGAAAAGAGTCGGAGGCAGAGTTGTCTGAGACCAGCACTAAACCCACTCAGCAAAGCGAGTAGGACTTGGTTGTTTTAACTGAGTTATACTAGTGATAATAAACACGATTAAAGGGCGCTTCGGCGCTCTTTATTTTATGTTTTCACTTGGTGGTTACCGTCTATGACGCGAGCCTGAAAGACGGCGTGTTGTGTGCAGTATCAGCACAGCCTTTTCGACCGAATGGAAGCCTAAAGAAGAAAAACGACGATGAAAGATCAGAAAGTTTCCCCAATTTCCGTTTTGGATCAAAGCCCTATGTTTGTTTGTGGTGTGATGCAGCGCATGTACCGCAATCGTGCCCAAGCTGAGCTCTCTCGGCAAAATTTGATGACACTAGAAATGGCAAGTGCACTGGCCGCTTTAGAAGAATTTCAGCCTATGAGCCAGCAAGCGTTAGCTGATGCGGTTCGAACTGAGCGAAGTGTAGCAAAGCGGATGGTGGACAATCTGGAAAAGAGAGGGTTTGTTCAAGTTTCTAAAAGTAAATCGAATCAGCGCCTTAAAATGCTAAGCATGACAAAAGAGGGGGCAAATGCTTTAAAGCAAGTTCATCAAATCATGACGAATTTACAGAAAGAGTTTTTTTCTTGTTTGTCGGAATCTGAAGCGACTGAATTTTTTCGTCTGGTAAGAAAGCTCACTTTTGCGAATCACGACCAGTAACTTACATCAATGCCGTCTAGCGTCTTTATTTTATCGCTGGCCAATTATATTAAGTTGTAGAACTTAAGAAATAGGATGCCCAACGTACAGGTCACGGTAGAAAGCACCGTAGTGAGTGCGATGATATTTGCAGCTAACGTGGCATTGCCTCCCATGGAGCGCGCCATGACATAGCTGGCAGCAGCGACTGGAGAGGCGTTCATAAAGAAAAGAATACCTAGCTCAATTCCTCGAAATCCTACTAAGTAAGCTCCCATGGTGATGATGACTGGCGCTACGATGAGCTTGTAACTGCTCGCAAACCAAGATGGACCTTTCTCTTTTCTCATCAAGCTAAAGTCAAGTGAGCCACCCGTACACAACAGCGCCAAAGGCAATGTCATTTTGGACAAGTAGTCTCCTGCGTCAATAACCACATTCGGTACTGGAATAGCGAGTAAATAAAAAGCCATTCCTAGAACAATGGAGATTATGAGTGGATTCCTAGTCAGTGTTCGGCCCATCATCTTTGCTGCTTGCGAGGCAGACGTTGCTCCTTTGGGAGATAAGCAAATTACCGCTTGGACGTTATAAATAAATGTGGTGACCGCGACATAGAGAGCCGCTAACGCCACACCTTGAGAACCATACGCATTGGCAACGTAAGCGATACCAATAATACCTGTATTTGCTCGGAACCCACCTTGGATGAGAACGCCTTGGTCAGGCGATGCTTTGAATAGAAGTTTGACGGAAAGATAGGTGAAAATGAAAAACGAAATACTAGCGATGACGCCGAAATTGACGAATCCACTTGCCGCGGAAAAGTCGTGTTCTGAAGCCACAATGCTGACAAATAACATTGCAGGCAAGGTAACTTGAAACACCAGTTTAGAGCCTACTTCGATAAAATTATCGTTGATTAGACCAAAGCGCTTAAAAAGAACGCCAAGTACCAACATCAAACAGATAGGTCCGGTTATCGACAAAGAGAATTGCAACTGATGTAAAACAGCTTCCATGTAAGTATCCGCAGCAAAAGAAAAAAGTGTTCCTGTTGCCTATTAAGCCACAAACCCGGAGGGTAGGACAGTAACGTGATGAAATTTTCTTCTGTTGTAGGTTCCGGAGTCATTTACACTCCAAGTTATGGACGAGGTCCCAATTTAACAAAGCGGTACTGGTCCTGCGTGCGATATGTTGATTAACTCGTTGTCGTGATGCATCCACATGCGTATTAGATGTGAGGGCTGGTCATCGTAGTTATGGATAGGAGTTCATCAATGAAAAGGAAACACAACAAAACTGTACTGTGTGCGTTTGTCTCTGGTTCGGTATTTGGTGCGGTTTTGGTCATTGCGATGTCTTTACCAATGTAATCCTCTTAATTGGCTGTTGGAACACTCACTCTAATTCAGTACAAAACAGATTGAGTTCTGCGGTATGTGCTGTTAGTTTAAAAAACATGAAAATACACGTTCGCCCTTCATTAACAACCTTCTCTTGGTGGCGCTCTAAATAGAGCGGCGCGGAATACTTACATTCTTAAGCTGCTGGATGGTAGCTAAGAGTGTTTGATCTTTTTATCTCCAGTAGCGATCTATTAATTACTTGGAGACAAATATGAATACCCATAAAAATACATCTCAGCGTGAAATTATACTTACCGGAGATCGAGCAACAGGTCCATTACACCTCGGGCACTATATTGGTTCATTGCAACAACGAGTCAAATTGCAAACGGAGCACGAGCAAACGATCTTGGTTGCGGACATGCAAGGGCTGACGGATAACGCGCATAACCCATCAAAGGTATCCTCTAATATTCTCAATGTCGTTGCAGATTATTTGGCTGTTGGTATCAACCCCGCTCAAACTACGATCACGTTGCAGTCTCAAATTCCAGCGTTAGCCGAGTTGACAATGTATTACAGTAATCTTGTTTCTATCGCACGATTAGAGCGAAACCCCACGGTTAAAAATGAGATTCAAAGTAAAGGCTTTGAACGCTCTATTCCCGCAGGCTTTTTAACGTATCCAATTTCTCAAGCTGCTGATATTACGGGGTTTCATGCGACGCTAGTACCAGTGGGTGATGACCAGCTGCCGATGTTAGAGCAAACTAATGAAATCGTGAGAAAAATAAACCACCTGGGTGGAAAAGAGGTTCTTAGGGAATGCCGTCCATTACTTAGTGATGCACCTCGTTTGCCGAGTACTGATGGCAAAAATAAGATGTCTAAAAGCATGGGGAATGCAATCAACCTAGGGACGTCTGAAAAGGAGATTTCTGCGGCGGTGAAATCTATGTATACCGATCCCAATCATCTGAAAATTGAGGACCCTGGCCAAGTCGAAGGGAATATTGTATTCATCTACCTCGATGCTTTTCATCCTGATAAAAATCATGTCGAACAGCTAAAAGACCATTATCGACGAGGTGGGTTAGGTGATGGTTTGACCAAGAAAGTGTTAGAAGAATGCTTACAAGAGATGCTTCGCCCTATTCGAGAAAAGCGCGCTATGTATTTGAATAATAAAGCGCAGCTGATTGATATTTTAAAACAAGGTAGTGAGCGTTCTCGCGAGAAAACCGAAAAAGTGCTATTTGATGTGAAAGATGTATTTGGTTTAAATTTGTTCTGAATTAAAAGTAGAGAGTTGAACATAAGGCACGACGACTGGTTAGCAACGTGCCTTTTTAAGTTCCCAGTCAGTCAAAGCGCATTGTTAAGAAGAAAAAAATTCACGACGAAAATCCGCGACTTCTTGTTGGTAATAGCTTTGCCATTCCGGTTCTGACAAATGTGAATGGCTAGAGGCTCTTTGCGTTCTTAGCTTGGACTCAAGTTGTTGTAATGCTTGTTGGTAATCTTTGACTTGTTTTTTTTGCTCTGTAATTTGCTGCTGACGAGCATGAATGTTTTTACTTTCTTCTTTCGTTAAGTAAGTTCGTTCTAGCTCTGCGATGATCGCCAAGCGATCTGGTAGGCTCATACTATTAGGAATCAGGGTGACCGCACGCTCATATTTTTCCTGGTTGCTTGTTAGCCCGATAGCATCTGCATGTTCTTGCCAGTCAATGGTGAGTTGCTCGAAAGCTCGCAAAAAGTTATCTGGGCTTTGAGTGTCCAGCTTTTGGGCTTCTAAATTGAAATCGTACAGCGCGAACTCATCCGCGAAAACAACATCAGCCAATTCTCCCCAGATGCTCCTTGCTTCGTTCTTCAGCTGTGCAATACGCGACGCCAGTGATTGTTGCTCATCAAATAACAAATTTCCTACACTCTCTTGCCATTGGCTGCTGAGCTGAGGGTAGTTCGCCAAAAGCTGGAATCGAGCTGAAGATAAATGCGCCTCAAACAAGGCGACCTGCTCTTCACAACTACGGTTCAACATACACTCTTGCCAAAACGTCTCAAGTTCGGCGACAAGTTTCCTGCCTTTGAGTTGAGTTAATCGCTCAGTCGTTATTTGAACTGTGGAAGGGAGCTTAGCGGTTTGTGGTGAAGTATCTGTATCGGGCACGATGCTGCTTGTTTGTGGTGATGTACTGGAGACATTCTGATTTTTTGTCTTAGGGGAAGGAGAGGAAGCGAGCTCTTCTTTTTGAACATCGTGACTGAAAGTTAAAAATATCATGCCCGCCATAATGGCGGACATGATTATCAAAGCGATTTTCTTCATGGCTTGATTGTTGCGCTTACTGGGAAATGGTCAGAAAGGTTGTAGTGTTTCCATAAACTCTCTGCGGTTGTGCGCGGTACGTCTACACGGTTGTCATTGAATGATTTCACCCCGTATTCACTACTCACCATAACATAGTCAAGGTATTCCACGTTTTCGCCACCTGATAACGCTTCACCTGCGAAGTTATTGATACGGGGATCAAAGGTTGACTCCGTGTAACCAGAGTAGTGAGGCTCTATGGCACTTAAGTTAGCGATCATTTGTTGGTAGTCACCAGGAAACTTTCTTTTGTTTACGTTAAAGTCGCCGCTGTATACCACAGTTTCGCTTGAAGGAATGTTAAGAGATTGGGCGAGTGTGCGGATTTGTTTGAACTGGCGCTGACGATACTCACGGGCGGTGTCTGTATCGAAAGATGCGGTATGGGTAGCAAACACATGATAAGCCTGACCACCTTTAATTATTTCCGCATAATTTACGCCTTTATCGGCAAAGCAGTCTGTACCAGAGCAATCGGGAAAGACATATTGCGCTTCATTCACGATAGGGTAGCGACTAACTATGATTACGCCACCATCATGAATATTAACGCCTTCTTTATCTAACATCTTTGTTTGGTAAGGATATTCCTTGGCTAACTCACGTAAGAATGCTTCACGGCCGCTGGCAAACACCTCTTGCAGTGCCAAAACATCGTAACCTTTTACATGTTGAGGAATCAGTTCGTAACGATCTCCAATGTGCGATGCAATAGCCGTCAACGCCCAGATGTTATAAGTCATCAACTTAAGGTTTTGTTCTTCGTTGTCGACAGATTCCGCTACCTTGCTTGGCGTGATGGTGTAGTAAAGATCATCATATCGAGCGGTACTGTCTGACTTAAATGCCAGTTCGGTTTCTCTCGCACCAAAAGCGTTAGTGTTGGCACGATGAATGTTACGATCATCTTTGAGAGATAACTCGACATCGGCTGCGGACAAGCCGTATTCAATGGTCGAATTGTACCAATGGCCTTCCATTATTTGATTGAGTGTTATGCTTTCACCTTCGGGGCTAGAAACCACAGTTTCAAAACGGTAAGTTTGATTTGATTTCACGCCCTCCCAGCGGTTGAAGCTTAATACAGATTTAGTTTCCCACGGACCAAGTACCTGCACATGTTGTTGCCACTCTTCTCCGTATTGAAGCAAATCACTGCCTTCATGTTTTACTTGAATAGTTAACGGTTGATCAGAGTTATTCGTTAGGTAAACGTCGGTATCTGCAATGCTGGGTAACGCTATCAAGCTACTTACTAAAAGGCTCCACTGCGAAAATTTCATCTTATTTTTCCATCATTTGAACTAGAGCAATCATTCTTGTTTATAAATGTTACTTGCACGTTAAATATGGATGACATCTAAGTCAGTGCTGAAAATTGTTATCAGAATGTGATCTTTATTCAATGGTGAGGGTGGAGGTATTGAGTGTGTTGCCGTTGAAGCGGTGGAAAATAATACCAACAGTCAACGAATTGCATTCACTGCAATCAAGCTGTCATCTTTGCTCTATAAGTTGTGCGGCGTCATTCATCTAGCCATATGGCTAGAACTCAAATTGATAGATGGAGCACCATGGCTAGAGCAGTAAATCCAACCGATGAAACCATCATTAAATTGTTACAAGAGCAAGGTCTGATTAGAAGTGAAGCAGAAGCGCGTTTAAAGAAAGAGGTGTACCGCTTGCAGCCTAATGAGATAGCAAAAGTAAAAAATTATGCCCAGCATTTTGGGATAAACGCGAAAGAAAAGCTCATCGATGAGATCTTGGATCTGCGCCGAGAAGCGCTCATGAAAAGATGTAGACACAATACGGAGCATACGAGCCTATCTCTAAAATAGCATGTGATAAAACTATCAATTACTGGTCAAGATTTGATCTCTCAAGCCGATGTATATAAGAGCGTTCAATGATATCGAGCGCAAAAACAGTGTGTTTTAGAGGTTAAGCTTTCACTTAAGTGAGAGGTTTGGAAAGGCTGCGGGGAGAAAGTGCCTGCGTATTAAAGACTTAAGTGTCGTAAAGAAAATATCGGTTAGTTATTTAACCGTTTTTGCCGTGTTTGGTTTAGTGTCAGTAATGTTGGTGCAAGGTTTGTTAACACTGAATAAAGACATCTCAGTGTTAACAGATAAAAGTTTACCTTCTGTTGCGATTTTGAAAGGTATCCAAGTTGATATTACTAAAGTGCGTAAAGATGAGTTCTCTTTATTGCCAAACGCAAATCACCCCAAAATTGGTGAGTGGTTAAAAGGCCTCGACCAATGGCGTTCTGATGTGCAGGCTGGTATTGCAGAATACGAAAAGCTCGACCTTAATAAGCGTGAAACGCAGTCTTTTAGCGTTTTTAAAGAAACTTGGAATCAATACATCAAAGAAACGAAGACTTACAACGCACTGCTAAGCCAAGGTGATGCTGAAAGTGCAAATGATGTGATTTTATCGAGTTTCGATACCTACTCAAAAGCGTTGAGCAGCTTGGATGATACCCTCGCGTTGAACGATGAGTTGGTGAATTTGATTGGTGAAGAAGTACAAAGTGAAGCGGCATTTACACAATACAGCGCTGCTGTTGGTGCGCTCGTCGTCGCATTGGTCATGGTAATGTCTGCCATGTTGCTTTCTCGAGTCATTTGCGGGCCTGTTGATCGAGCACTGGAATTCGCTTCCAAAATCGCCAAGGGTCAATTGAATAATCAAATCGACGAAAGCGAATTGAGCAAAGACGAGTTAGGAATGCTGCTCAAAGAGCTTGTCGGTATGCAAACAAACTTACATTCGTTGGTTTCTGAGATTAATGACTCAACGATTCAGCTAACGGCAGCAGTAGAGGAAGTGAGTGCTATTTCTTCTCAGACCGCCTCTGGTATGCAAAATCAACAAATTGAACTTAGCTCGGTGGCTTCTGCGATGACAGAAATGCAAGCTGCTGTAAGTGAAGTGGCACAAAATACCGAAGTTGGCGCAACCTCTGCTTATTCGGCTGCGGAAGTGGCAAAGCAAGGAACGGCGACGTTAAAACAAACTATCGCAGTAATTGAGCGTGTATCACATACGATCCAAGAGTCAGATGAACTGGCACGTGAGCTTGAATCGAGCTCAAACAATATCAATGTGGTCGTCGATGTGATCCGCGGGATTGCGGAGCAAACAAACTTGTTAGCACTGAACGCCGCAATTGAAGCCGCTCGGGCAGGTGAACAAGGACGTGGGTTTGCTGTTGTGGCAGATGAGGTTCGTTCTCTGGCGCAACGCACTCAAGACTCCACTTCACAAATTGTGGAAATTGTTAATCAACTACAAGAGAGCAGCAGTAAAATAGGGCATTCAAGCCGTGATTGTCAGGAGGGTATTTCTCAGTGTGTTGAGCAAGTTAATGACGCTGATAGCCAGATAAAAGAAATTGAACATTCTGTCGATAACATAGCGCAAATGAGCACACAAATCGCAACGGCGTGCAGTGAGCAGAATTCTGTATCCGAAGAGCTGAATCGCAGTGTGGAGCATATTAATAGTGCTTCAACAGAGATGGCTGAGGGAGCTTCACAAACGGCTGTGGCTTGTCAGCAGATCAGTAGCCTAGCGCACAACTTGAAAACTCGAATGGGTTCATTCCAGCTCTAGTTGTTGTGTTTCAGCTTTATTCCTAACCTCATTGCTACAATAAATAAGCCGGACGGAGTGTCCGGCTTATTTATTCTCTGTCTATATAAGTTCAGAGTATGCTCAACCTTGGGAGAATATGCTCGCTAGGCTGGAATACCACTGTGAAACTTAAAATCTGTATCTGGCGTAGAAATTAAATCTGCCTCGATACGTCCAAAGTAGGCGATGCGCTCGCTGATATCTTTGCCTGCGATTTGCTCCGCTAATACAAGATAATCCTGGTAATGGCGTGCTTCTGAACGTAATAAAGAAATGTAGAACTTTGCGATATCGTCATCCATATGTGGTGCTAGTTTGGCAAAACGCTCACAAGATCGGGCTTCGATGTACGCACCAATGATGAGTTTATCGATCAGCGTTTCCGGCTCATGAGTCTTCATATGCGAAATCAGTCCTTTAGCATAGCGACTTGCTGGAATATTTTTATACTCAATTCCACGACTTTCCATGATCTCTAAAACTTGATAAAAGTGGTGTAACTCCTCTTTTATCAAAAGCACCATTTTATCGATCAAATCTTGGCTGTATGGTGAGTCGGACTTAGCCATGATTGCCTTGGAAATATTGCTCTTGCCTTTTAAAGTTTCCAATGAGCCTACGTTACGGTAAGCAAAATCTTCGTAGGGCTTAAACCAGTCAAGTAGAGCATGTGAACTGGATTGGTCAACGGCATACTTACGAATTAAAAACATGGCAGATTGGCCAGCTTTTAGTTCATCAAAAGCTGAGGTGTGCATATTGATGTAAAAGTGATATAAATGATTGATTTATATCACTTAAAAGTTTTTTAAGAAATTATGAGAAGTTTGGTGCGCCAGAGTGGAATCTAAACTCTGAATCGTTAGAAGTAATTAACTCAGCTTCAACATTAGCGAAGTGTTCAATGCGCTCTGAAATATCTTTATTAGCAATTTGCTCTGCTAGTTCTAAGTAGTCTTGATAGTGCCTTGCTTCAGAGCGTAACAACGAGATGTAGAACTTTTGAATTGGTTCTTCAAGGAATGGGGCAAGTTTAGCAAAACGTTCACAAGATCGAGCTTCGATGAATGCACCAATAATTAGCTTGTCGATAAGAGCTGCTGGTTCAAAAGTGCGGATATGTTTAATCATCCCTTTTGCGTATCGACTGGCAGTAATAGGGCGGTATTCCAGTCCTTGCTTTTCAATGATTTCTAGAACTTGATAGAAGTGATGTAGCTCTTCTTTAATCAGTAGAACCATTTTATCGATCATATCCTGTCCGTAAGGGCAATTATCTTTTGGTTTGATAGATTTAGATATACTACTTTTTCCTTTAAGTGTTTCGAGGCTACCGATCCCTTTGTAAGCAAAGTGCTCATATGGCTCAACTAGCTGAGTAATAAGCTCTTTACCTTCATCGGTTAATACATAGCGTTTAAGAAGAAAAACAGCACTCTGAGAGGCTTTCAATTCGCATAGTAAATGATCCCGCAAAATCACGGATAGGTTTTCAGGTTTGCGAGCCTCTTCAATCCAAGAGTTTGGGGTAGGGCATTTCAAAAATGAATTGATTGGTTCTAACAGTTCTTGATACATCTTTCTTATTTTGTTGATACGAGCATTTAGCGTGATCTTATCATGTAAATTGGTCGTGCTGGGCTACTTAGATTTAAAAATGGTGTTAACCCCCAAAGTGAGCAAACGTCAAATTGAGTAAAAGTTGAGCGTGAGAAAAATCCCTCAACTACGGTGTTTTTGCGTTTTGAAAATATTATAGTGCTCGGAAAAATAACGATTTTTTAGCTTAAATTGAGGGTTTCGGAAAATAAATTAAATTATTTTTTATACGCCTAGCCCTTACTCTGCAAGGTCTTTACACCATTTTTCTTTAAAAATCAATTAAAATGCAAAAATAATTGTTGACTTTTTCTATTGACTTTTGTAGAATTGGCAGTATCAGAAATTAAGAAGGTATTGTTTTTATGTTTAGAGCGTCAACTTAAACGCTCATAATATCTGGTTATTCTGCGTTAAAGCTTCTATATGCTTTTCTGCAAGTAGCCGCCAAAAGACGAAGATCGAACCATTGCGTGTTCGGACTTCAAACTGCAAACACTTAGGTTTGCTTAAAAATGATTAACGTTAAAAAAACAGGAGTTGAACGTTTAACTGAAATAATTTGCTGATTTAACACTAGATCGCTCTCGTGTTTTCCATTAGGGAGGAAGCGTGAGATATCAAATCGAACTCATAGAGATTGGTTTGATCCGTTGTGAGAAACCACAAGGGGATCGCTAGTAGTCGTAGTGCTGACTTTTGTCAGGATGTTTATTGGCTACAAGACACATAGGACGAAAGTGCTGTTGTGATGTATCGCAAATATTTTGTTAATACGCTCATTGTTGTCTAACTGTTTCATTTTTAATTTGGTGGCTAATTTGGAGGAAAGACTATGTCATTATTTACACTTACACATCTCAACTTATACGCCTACTCGTTCGTGTCTATCACTTACGAGGGATTTCCGTACCTGCAATTCCATCAACACTATTCCTATTTGATGCGCTTTCCCTAGCGTATGTCCCTGAGTTCGTCCGAACTTAGTTATAAACAAAAATAGATAAATCAAAGCGTTAAAGAAGTACACCTACTGGGTGGGGGTTCTTACACCCCGAAGAAAGTTAATAAATAAAAAAGAGGAAAACATTATGACTTATAAAACTTACGAAACTCAATTAGACATGGCAATGAACCATTCAAAATCAAGAAGAACCTTGAGAAAGCACTTTGGCAAGAAATCAATTAGTTACGATGATTTTACTCGTTTAATGGCAAGAGGTGGGGAGTTTATAGATGCTGAAATGAGTGATCTACTGGGAAGGGAGAAACTGTGGGTTGATAGTGGTGAACCGACAATTTTCATCGAAAATAAGGACTTAGCTCAACAGCTTTATTTAGCTTCATTTGATGTCCAAGACTTCAATGTCGAGCCTCCATTCAAGACCTTTGCTATGTCTTTTCCGAAAAATACGGAAATTGAGGGGGTTAAGATGCACACGGCTTTGGTCAGCGTGATGACGGTTGCGGAGCATTTAAAGGCTAACCGAGATGTTTTAGGTATACCGCAGACTTTGGGCTGTGAACTAGAAATGAGTGATGATCTAGTCGTTTGTGCCAGTGCTAATGATGGTGTTCATCTAATGCGTGGACACTCATATCTAAATACTTATGAAAATCCAACAGTCAAGCATTCGGAAAGTGATGAGATTGATATGTTACTAAAAATTGCACTGTCGTTATGCGTTTATCACTCAGCGACCGAAGGCAAGAAGCTTGAAGCGGGCTACCCAAAATCGTGGGTTAAAAAGTCAAAAAAACGACAAGGAACAAATGGTCAAGGAATGGTGCTTCGAGGTATGGGGTGCGGTTCAAAACCGTCAAAAGAGAAAAATGCTGGACGAAAAATCACGCTTAAAGTCCCGTTCTTCCGCAACTTACGTGCAGAGAGATATTACCAAGGAGAGCATAAAAATAAGCCTATTGGTAGTCGTTGGGTGTTCGTTAAGGGGATCGATCTGAATAACAGTCAACATTCGCTGTTAGCTTAAAAAATCACATTAAATCAAACAAATATTAGAGGAGATGCTTATGTGTAAAGAAAATAAAGTCATTCAATTTGACGAAGAAATGGACATTGACCGTAGTCCGAATTGCTGCTGGCGATGCGAAAGCTCGGATTCGAGTGTCGAGGAGACGGATGTCGATTTTGACACTGTAGCCGTTCATTTTGCTTGCAACGATTGTTCAAGCACTTGGGAAGTCAGATATGACGCAACAACACTGTTTATTGCAACACAATAATTTTAACAAAACACAGGAGAATAATTATGAATATTATTGATACAACAAGAAAATACGCTAATAAAAACAAAGAGTTTAATGAAAGCTGTGGCTTGATTGCCGCTTCAATGCGCTTCTTTTTAGACATTGAAATGAGTCCGTTTTTGCAGAACGAGATGAAACTGATGGAGCAACTGTTCAGCTTTAGAGGATCGGTTAGTCTTGATCAGGTTCTGCAAGCTGTCGATGAGTGTGCTTTTGTGGTGAATATGCTCGAAAGAAATATAGATGCGGTTTCGCAGACCGATGATGCCGATATAGTCATCCAGTTCACGATGTTGCTCAGAATGCTAAAGGCTTCAATTGCGTCAATTGAGTTGGTCTTAGGGTCGGAAAACATCAAGTAAAAGCTTTAATCGTTAACTACGACAAGAGTAAAAATGATGAGTAGTCATTTGAAAGAAGGGGAACTTAACGCAACAGGGATGTGCATAACAATTAGGTGATTTTATGAATATACACGAACAAACTTTTCAGCATTTTCAACAACTCTATCAAGCGGCAGAGCCGATCAATGATGTCGATGATTTCTTTGCTGAGATTTTTATGGATTTTATCGAACTACTAGAGCCTTACGTCAGCGAAGGGACTGATTTGGAATTATTGATTAAGCATATGGCAGAGATTGACTTTGAAATGCAGCAAGCCTTCATATCTTGTTTATTGTCCTTGGGTGTGGAGCTTAATGATGAGGAGGATGCACAATGTTAATGACAGAAGTGATGATGAAAAACCGAGCAATCACCAAGGCGATAGAACTTTGGTCTACCAACGAGATTTATGAAAAATGGCAGATTGAGGAACGTATTGAGTCTAATGATTTAGACTTGATAGAAAAAGCAGTAAGAGATTTAGTTGTGTCGAACCAAATCAATGTACTACTGGCATTCCCCAATTACACAAGGTTATGTGTGATAGAAACGCTTGATTGGTATGATCAGCTTTCGATGGATAATGTCTATTACATTGAGCAACAGCTTCACCTTGCAAGAGATGACTATCAAATAGACGATTCTGACTTTGAGGTGATGATGAGAAGGGTGAAACGACACTAAACCGAAACTTGTATGCAAATAAGCCCGTGAAGGGCTTTTTGCTTTTTAAGGCACTTGTTTTTACAGCGATAGACGGGTCGAAGCACGAAGTTTTTGCTCTGGGCTTGTTTCTGCTGCTGGGACGGGATCAAAATCAATTTCGTTAAATAACGACTGCTTTACGTCCAATTCAGCGACTTTCTTTTCTAATTCACTTGCGGCTGGTCCGTAGATCTTCACGGCTTTTTCTTGGCTGAATACCTCAATGCCTTTGCTTATATGGTTAAAACCGACAATCTCTTGGTTTCGCAAAGGGATCATAGTGCCGTAAGTATCGGCTTGGTCATTCAAAAAATCACGTAATTCTTGACGGTATTTAGGCACAAAATCAACAGTTTGGTCTAACTGGTTAGGGATGCGGTAATCTGGCTGATTTTCAAGTTTTAATTTATGCTCTGCTACTTTATCAGAGATGTATTTTTGTGCTTCTTTTGCCTGCTTACAGACACTCAATAACACTTTTTTCTTATCAGAGAAATTGCTTGCCCACCCTTCGATGTATCTGGCGTGTGCATTAAATGTCTCTAGTCCCTGCTCTAGACACAAAAACATAGTGCTAGTCTCAGCGATTAATTCTTCTTTCGAGTAGCCCAAAGTGCCAAAAGCGTTGCTCATATCTCGACCTAGAGCTTTTGAAGTAGAATGAGATAATTCGTGAAGAGCTAAAGCCAAAAATGCTTTATCAGATGAGCATTTTTTACGCAGTGGCAATACTATAATGTGTTCCTTGGGCGAATAATAAGCACGGTCCTCGTTTTTCTCAATCACAGGAACGCCCATTGCGTCAATGATCATCAATGCTTGTTGCACAAAACGTTCATCCTTCATTTCTTGACTCATTTCCTGCTTCTCTAGCTCTTCTTGCTTTGCAAAATAGGGACGCTCATCAATGAATGATTGAGGTAGAAGGTGTTTGATTTTTTCGAGTGGAAAGACTTTGTAAGGCTTTAAACCTTTACGATGTTGATAGCCGTTGTCTCGCATTTCTTTGAAGCTCATACCGTGCGTTTCACGCTCGAACTGACTCTTACCTATTGCTTTACCGTCTTTTTTGAAGCTTTCGAGGTATTTCACTACAACAGAGTCTAATTTTAATCCTTTCAATGGTTTATCGGGTTCAAACGTATCGGATTTTGGTGGTAATTGGTCTTTGTGCTGTTTCAGTAGGTCAGCGGCTTGCTTGAATGTTGCGTAAATCGGTACTTTTGTTGCTTGTTCTTGTTGATCTTGAAGCAGCATTATAATGTTAATACCAGCATATTGATCATTATAAAAATTGACTGGTAACGCATTGAGCGAAGAGCGGTAAAAGCTCACATCAACATCACTGTCAGAGCTTGGCTTTTCGCCCTTGGGCTTTGAAAAATAATCAAATAACCTGTCCAGTATCAGATCTTGTTGGCTCTTTTTTTCGATAGTGTGAGCCGCACTCGGTCTTGTTTTTCTCATAAGTAACTCCTTGTTTCTATGGGGTTACTTATGTCGTATCACGCCTCTGCATTTTTGAAAGTTTCAACCGCTTGAGCGACTGTTTATTCCTGAAAAATAAAGGGTTTTATTTTTGATTTGCTGATAATTTCTGGTGTTAAAACTACCATTTCGTCAGTAGTTTTTGACTTATCACACAAGCTCAACGCACCATTTACAGTGCGACACGCAACGGTGTTTTCGTCAGATACAGCCAAAACCCAAGCTTCGTCTAACTCATCAAGATCTAAATCCAATACCTTTTCTACGTCAGCGGTAGCACTCTGCTTCGTTACTCTCTTATGTTTAAATGTTGTACAACATACTACATTCGTAAGGGGGTCATTATCAGCCTCAAAAACAGCCGAATTAGCGGCAGTTTTTGTTTCGTGAGCCTCTGGCTCACTCTCTTGAATATTTTGTTTCTGAGTGGGTTTTGAGCGTTGTTTTGCTGCTTTGGCTTCGTCTTCACGCATCTTAGCCACAAAACCGTCATCGACATTTTTGATGTTAAACCTAGAAAATGGTTTTGGAATACCAGGCAACTGACACAGCTCTTTTTCATACTCAAGAACGTGCTTTTCTTTCAGCTTTTCAAAAGAAACGGACAGTTTTTTGTTTAAATCGCCTTTAATGCCTAAAATGTTAGAAATGTAGCTCTTTGTGAAAAATGGAGCGTTTAACCCTCTAAGGGATTGAACTATCAGGAAAATAGGGATTTGATTTTTCCTTTTGATTGCGACAAAGTCGCTTTTCTGGATGAATGTAAGTGAATGCTCACGCTCATTCATATAGTCGATAAACTCATCGTGAAGCTCAAATCGCAAAGTATTATCGAAGCGGTTGATGAATAGCCATTCAAAGATAGTGACTGGTTCATCATTAACAAAAAACTCTACTTTCTTGAATCGCTCGATGAAGTTTTCAATCTTTTCAATTAATTGGCTGAGAGTAAAATTACCCTTTAGTTTTAACTGCTTAAAGATTTTTGAGCCTTTGTCCAAGCTTAAAATCACGCACTCGTCATTTTCGTCATTGCTAGAGTTGAGATAGTAGTTATGGTGTTCAACAAGCAACATACTGAAAAGTAGGATCTCCACAAATGTGTCGCAGTAAAGTTCATCTAGATCATAACGCTGCTGTGATAGGTTATGAGTGATCACATCAATGTTTTGTTCAGCGTTATTTCTGAAAAAACCGACCTGAAGAAGTTCTGTTGGTAGGGCTAATGTTTGGTTAGAAAGAAAATCATAGTGGGATAATGGTCTAGTGCTCATTGAGTTACTCCTTGGTTAATTTAAACAAGAAGTCTTGACTCAATGGTTATCCGTGATACGTTGAAATTATGAACTGCTGCAATGCACCTATTGTATTGAATAAGAACCAAGTTGACGCTTGGTTTTTTCTTGTTTTGTCCTTATGTTTTATCGCAGATCGAGAAAACTTCAAGAGCTGAACAGCAAAAAAATCCAGAAATATTATTCTGCTTTTTGAGCCATTGTGTAATCGAATTACACCGTTTCTAAAAATCTATCTTTAATAGAAGGTATATCTATTGGTGGAATGCTATGGAGTAGCAAAAAGAATGGTATGGAGTTTGGGTAGAATGCTATGGAGTTGGATTGTTTCTATCTTTTCGACTTTTACAAGATAATCTCACCACCTTGACGGTTTGCCAAGGCGGTGAATAAATCAGGTTTAGGTTTGAGCTTCGTTTGACTTACCTAAGCCCTTCATCAGCACATCAAACATCAACCCAGCAAAGCCTTTTGCAACAGCCTCATTAGATAGTAGTTTCATTGCCATTTCGTTATGAACATCCATACTTTCAATCACGGCATTGCTGATTGACTCTGGGAATTGCCCTAGCATCGCTTGTTCTTTGGTGTTGCTGCGAAGCTGATCCATTACCACTTCATTTTCTGATATTTTACCTGCAATGGTATTGGCGTAATTGAGCATATCATTTTCAGATAATCCATCTTCAATGAACAAATCGTTCATTCTCTCGATGATCTCGTTGAGCAATTCCGTTTTTGGATCTTTAGGCGCAGCACCAGAACCTTCTTTTGCCGCTGGTAGGTAAGGTTTAGGCTCTTCACCTATTTTATTACCTAGTTGCAAGTCTGCTTCACGCTGCTCGTGTAAACGGTAATGGGTCATTACCACATCAGACAGATCTACATCGTCTTCCACGATATCTAAGCGCAATAGTGGATGAAGGTGTTTAGCGAAGATACTGAGCTTTTCTAGTTCAAAATCATCAAAATTAACGATCTGAGAAGTAAACTCATAGTAGCGATAGAATGAGATTAAATCCTTCTTAAACACTTCCAGAATATCTCGTGCTTCTTTAGCGTGTTTGACGCTGTTTTCAGCGAACTTAATCTTCTTGTCGTTCTTTTCAATCTTCGCTTTGGATAATTCAGCCTGTGCCGATTGAAGCACCTGAGTGGCTTCTTTATAACGAACTGAGAAACGGTCAACGGCTGGTTTACACAAATTGGCTAGTTTGGCTTGATTAGCTTGTTTGTCGTTGTAAGTATCAACAAACGCTTCCACCTCTCGCCATTGGTAAATCCCGACCTTATCAAGCTTTTTCATCAGCTCATAGACGATGTTTGGATCTGACACGCCAGCTAGTTCAGCCGTTTGGAAGTAAACCTTAAACTCTGCCAAGATTTCTTCTGGGTCATTCACAAAGTCGAGAACAAAGGTCTTGTCTTTGCCCTTACACGTTCGATTTAGTCTTGATAGGGTCTGAATACATTCCACGCCTTTTAATGGCTTATCGACATACATAGCGACTAGCTTAGGCTGGTCAAATCCCGTCTGGAACTTGTTCGCAACTAACATTACCTGATAATCAGTAGTATCAAATGCTTTACGCATATCACGACCACGAAGATTTGGGTTCATATTCGTTTCAGTGAATGGCTGATCGGGTAAGTCTGGATCATTCACTTCACCAGAAAACGCCACCATTGCATTAACATTATCGTAGCCTTTAGATTGGACGTATTTTTCAAACGCTAGTTTGTAACGCACCGCCTCTAAACGGCTACTAGTTACAACCATTGCTTTTGCTTCACCGCCTAGCAAATGTTTCACTTTCTCGTTGAAGTGCTCAATGATAGTTTCCACTTTTTGAGCAATATTGTAAGGGTGTAAGCGAACCCATTTCGCCATTTTTGAAGCGGCTTTTTTACTATCCACTTCTTGGTCTAAATCTGGATTTTCGTGGGCAAGTTGGTAAGCAACTCGATAACTGGTGTAGTTTTGCAGAACATCGAGGATAAACCCTTCTTCAATTGCTTGGCGCATTGAATAAACGTGAAACGGCAACGGTTTGTTTGTATCACTTGCTGGTTCATCAAGATTTGGTCTGCGACCAAACAGTTCTAATGTTTTTGCTTTTGGCGTGGCAGTAAACGCAAAATAACTGAGCTTATTTGAGCCTTTACGAGCTTCAAGCGATAAGCGCAGCATATCTTCACTGTCTAGCTCTTCGTTACCGTCTAGCTGCTCTGCCATTAATACTTCACGCAATTTACGTGCGGTGGTTCCTGTTTGGCTAGAGTGTGCTTCATCGGCAATAACCGCATAGCTTCGACCTGCAAGGGTTGAGTCTTTGCGGATCGCTTCTAAGACGTGAGGGAACGTTTGAATCGTTACGATAATGATAGAGGTGCTTGCCTTTAGCTCTCCTGCTAATTGGCTTGATTTAGAGCCTTGCGCCTCTTCTCGATTAACACGAGCAATCATTCCTTCGTTATGGTCAAACTGATAAATCGTATCTTGCAACTGGCTATCAAGTACCGTTCGGTCAGTGATGACGATGACGGAATCAAAAACCTTATCCCCAGCCTGTTTTTCAAGCTCTGGGTGGTCGGTGTAGTAGTGTTTTGAAGCAAGTTGGTGAGACAGCCACGCAATTGAGTTTGATTTACCAGAACCTGCACTGTGCTGAATTAGGTATTTATGACCTGTGCCTTCGCTATCCACCGTTTTAAGCAGTTTAGAAACAACTGCCCATTGGTGATAACGAGGGAAAATCATTGTTTCTTTTGGCTTAATAGAACCGTCTAGCTGTTCAACATCTTTTACTTCTAGGTGAATATATCGGCTTAGGATCAGCAGTAGGTTATCTTTTTGGAAAATCTCATTCCAGAGGTAAGAGGTCGCATAGCTACCATCTTCTGGCACATCATTACCTTTACCACCGTCAGCCGTACCTTGGTCAAAGGGTAAGAAGAATGTCTTTTTGCCAGCTAAACGAGTGGTCATTGCCACATTGTATTGGCTCACAGCAAAGTGAACCAATGCACCACGTTTAAAGGTCAATAGCGGCTCTGGCTTACGAGTTTTTGGATCTTTGGGCTGCCTGTCCTTCATATATTGGACTTTAGCGTTATCGATCGACTGCTTAAACTCAGACTTCAGCTCACAAGTAGCAACAGGGATACCATTTACGAAAAGGGTTAAATCTAAACGCCCATCATAACCATTGGGTGAGTAGACCAGCTCAGGAACAACACGCAGAATATTTTGCTCATAACGTGCCGTTGCCGTTGGATTTAAGTCGTGATCAGGTTTGAAGCTACAAAGGTCAAACTTCGCTCCACGATTATTGAGTTTGTTTCGCAATACCCAAAGTGTGCCTTCGTTTTTAAGCTCCTGTTCCAATGACTTGAGCAAAGCGTCAGCCGTTGCATTTGGGTTACGCTCTGTATCTGGGAAGTGCTGTGCTAACTTGTCCCATTGCTCAGGTTGCGTGGCTTTTGCAAAAGCGATCACATCTTCAGGGTAAAGTGCCAACTCTTTGTTGTACTTGTTCGACTCGCCCAACAACCAACCTTGAGACTGCATCTGGTCAAGGATGTCGTTTTGGAATATTTTTTCTTGTGCCGCATCTGACATTTCAAATCCTATATATTTAAATTAAGCCTTTCACAGAGGTAGTACATTCCAAAAAGAAGCAGAGTGAGCAACTGCCAAAAGATAAGCAGGAATACACTTACAAACAGCCATTCAGCAATATGAAATTGGGACTCTAAAAAGCTTGGAACGGAAGTGATAGCCCCTACTTTTGCATAGATAATAAGAAATATGCTGTCTACGGTTAAGAAAGAAAATAACCGTAAAAGGAAATCTCTACGAGTCAAAGGCTGATCTGTGAGTTCGGTATTACCTGCCTTTATGTCGATAGTTGGAGCATCAATCATCTCTTGATCGATTATGGGGCGGTTAAAGGTAGCAATTGCAGCTAATGCAGCGATTAAAAAACCAGGTAAGCTAACAACAAACCCCGTCAAGTTTGCGACTAAGCCATTTTCCCCTATGACGTCATTGATCTCAGCTAACGATATTAGGATTAACAAACTGAATCCAGTAAGGAACGTTGGAATGATCCAGTTATAGACTTTCCCTGCTTGATGTTTAAGGAACAAGTAGGAGATAGGTCTGGTGAGTTGATAAGCAATTACGTCATATCTTTTCATAACTAAAGATGCTCAAGCATTTTCGCTGTGATTGGTTTATGAATGAGGTTCACTGAGGTCGTCAATATGTCATTAAAATCAGTGATTTTGACTTTTTTTACATATTTTTCAGAGTCGATTAATTGACCTGTATGTATGTCTATTTCGGCCGTATGGGATACATCTCCATCATCTTTAAATGACACCTTAATTGATTCCATATTCATTTCTTTAGCATCATTATTTCTAAATCGATCTATGAGCTTGTAATTACCACCAGCTTTCAAGATTTCATTTTTATCAATTTTAATAGGCAGTTGCACTTCTTTTACACTAGTGTGTTTTTGAGCATCATAGCCAACCACACTATCAATCTTTCCTGTAATAAGAGTTATCGTTTTCAAGCTACCGCCGTTAAGGTCATCTTCAAATTGCTTGGAGATATGACCATTAAAGTGGCAATGACAGTAGGTATTAATCTTTTTGATCTTCCCTTTGCTATCTAGAGCATTTTTAGGATGGTCTATTTCAAAGTCACCTTTGTTAGCCTTGGCAATTCTTCTAAAAAGCTCATTTAAGTAACTAGCGACTAGTTTTACAGGAAGTGCCGTTGATTGCTCATACAAAACAACCCAGCTACCATCCCCTGAAGGAACTGATTTAATAATGATATGAGAAGAAAAATCAGTTCCTACACCATTCTTCTTGGCATTTATTTTCCTAGTCGCTTCATCACCACCGATTTCCCTATGAACCTCATCTGCTAAAGATGTATCTGTAATATTAACTAAAAGTGTCCAACATTTTTTGGCTTTGTCTTGCTCAATATCTGCTAGATAAAGCTCTTTTTTATTGTTATCAGAGCCCCGTAAAAAATTGACATTGTTTGCTTCACGGATAGCCTCAATTTTGTTTAAAAGTTCATCAATCGTAAAGCGGTTAGTCAATCCATTAATTTTGGGTGTAGTTGTCTTAGTTTGAAGGTGCAAATCCAAGAACAATATAGTGCGTTCATTTTTCTTATCCATTTTGAAGTCCTTGTTCTTTGAAATTGAAACTTCTTACATCAATCTTTCCTGTCACTGCCGCTGAGATAAGGGCTGTTTTACGTTCTTTCATTAACTCAATAGCACTAATAGCTTTGGTTTCAAGATCTGAGACTGTTCTCAAGAGCTGTTTCAAATATTCAGCAATTTGGTGTTGCTCATCAATTGACGGTATAAAGCATTTGAAATCAAGCATATCAGCAACATTTAAGCTTGCTTGGTTTGCCGTTCCGTGGGCGTGTAAATCCAAATGATCTCGGTAAGCTCTAGTTTGTAACAGCAAAAACAGATAGTTTCTGTCAATCGCTTCCACAGTTGGGTCAAAAACAACCGTGTTTTGATTAAGTAGGGTTCCATCTAGCTCTTTTGGAACCATTGCAATTTGACCAACAGCACTATTCTTAACATCGGGCGTACTACCTACAGTGCTGAGTATGATATTACCTTGCTTCAAATATGCCTTGGGGTATTTTTTAGTAAAAGTTTCTGGAAGAAAAACGTCTGACTTCCTTAGTGATAACTGTTTAATATCACTAGCTTTTACAACTCTAATGCCGCTATCACAGAAGTCAGATGTACTAAAAGCAACACCTTTCCTTGTTTTGATAAATTGTTTAAAAGCAACCTTCCCCCAATGCTCAGGCACTTCACCCAACCATTCCACACCAGAATCTTTCATTGGTGTATCTGGGTTAAGCCCTTTGGTCACAGCGTGAGAGATCACCGCTTGGCGTTTTTCTTTTAACAGCTCAATCAGCTTTTCTTGCTTGGAGATTAAGGTGTCGATTTTGGCGGTTTCGTGATCGAGGAAGTTGGCGATTTTTTGTTGTTCTTCATATGAGGGAAAAACGAAACTTTCTTGCAAGTAAGCGTCTGAATCTAGGTTTTGTATCCCTGTTGTTTGCTTTATTGATGGGAAGTTGACCTTGCCAGTATAGAGCTGTGAAAATGCATATCGTAAAAAAGAGCTATCAAAACCTTTTTTAGGAGTCATTTTCGCAACAAAATTAGAGGTTACTGCTGGGTAATCCTTATCAAATAGTACAACGCAACCAACTAAAGTTTTATCACCACCACCACTTTTTTCAATAAGCAAATCTCCCTTTTTCAGTAAGCGAGAAGCTCTATCTTTAGGTTCGATTGCCCTAAATGTTAATTTATCATCACTGATGTTTAATTGGTTTCGGTTGAAATCGGCAACTCTCAAAACAATAAGATCATTTTCGCTATCTGGTTCACTACCCCAGATACCATTTGTTACTCTATCAATAGTGCGCTTTAATGAGTGGATAGACCAATTTTGAGGGACTTTACCTAGCCACTCTACGCCAGACTCTTTATATTCAGGATATGCCTTATAACGCCCAGTCATTATGAATGCACCTCTTGAAGAAGTTGCATAATCTCAGCCGATACTGCATCCAAATCAGCATCAATCGCCTCTAATGCTCTTGGTGGTTCATACACATAAAAGTGGCGGTTAAATGGGATTTCATAACCCACAACACCCACTTCACCATCAATATCATCGATCTTTTTCATATCAATCCACGCATCTGGAACGTGAGGTAGAACTTCACGAGCAAAGTATTCGTCAACGGTTTCAGTTAATGGCACATTCTCGTTATCACGCAGATCTGGGTTAGCTTCAACCTTGCCTTTTACTTTACATACTTCAGCTTCATCATCGTGTTCACCTAAGTGCTTCACAATCAATTTCTGTTGCGCTGCGGTTAGCTTGATGCCGTTCATTTTGGTAACAAAGGCTTTTAGGAAAGCATCACGAGATAACAGTTTCTCTTCATTGAATGAAGCTAGAGCTTCTAAAACCGCTTCTTGAACTGGCTCGCCTATTTTACCCCACGCTTTATCCGCTTGTAGTGCTTCAAGGCGGTGCTCATCTTTCGGGTAAATAGCCAATTTCAGAGGGCGTTCAACGGTAATTCTGCGGTAGCCAAACGCTTTATAGTCAAAGATTTTACTAAACTCGTTTTCGGCAAACTGACCGTAAGTTTGAACAATGGTATCAATCGCTTCAGGTGTGAGTTCTTTACGCTTACTACCTAACGATTTACGCATTGCTGCATAGAATACGTGTTCATCATTACCTTCTACCTCAGTACCGCCACTGCGACCACGACCGCCTGTTTTAGCTCGTTCTTTTGAAGCATTGATAAGTTGAACCTTACCTTTGCGGTTAGCAGGCTTGTGAGATGATAGAACCCAAACATAAGTCGCAATACCTGTGTTGTAGAACATATCAGTAGGCAGAGCCACAATTGCTTCAAGCAGATCATTTTCAAGAATATACCGTCTAATTTCGCTTTCACCGCTACCAGCACCACCTGTAAAAAGTGGCGAACCATTCAAGATAATACCGATACGTGATCCGCCTTCACTGACAGGGCGCATTTTGCTTACTAGGTGCATCAAGAACAGTAGTGAACCGTCAGACACTCGTGGTAAACCAGCACCAAAACGACCTTCAAAGCCTTTCTCGTTGTGCTCATCATTGATGAACTTTTGGATCTTCTTCCAATCCACACCAAATGGAGGGTTTGACAGCATATAGTCAAACTTCTCGGTGCGAAGTTGGTCATTAGATAAGGTATTACCCAGTTTGATGTTATCTACCTTTTGCCCTTTAATCAGCATATCCGCTTTACAGATTGCGTATGACTCTGGGTTTAGTTCCTGACCAAAAGCAGAAAGAGAGGCTTTGTCGTTAAGGTTATGAACGTATTCCATACCTGACGATAAGAAACCACCCGTACCAGCCGTAGGATCGTAAATAGAACGAACCAAGCCAGAACTGGTTAACTCTTCTTCATTGGCGAATAGTAGTGATGTTGTTAGTTCAACAATGTCTCTTGGTGTGAAGTGCTCACCAGCCGTTTCATTAGAGCTTTCAGCGAAACGTCTGATCAGTTCTTCAAACACCAAGCCCATTCCGTAGTTGCTAATGGTGTTAGGGTGAAGATCTGTTGTTGCAAAGCGTTTCGCTACTTTGTAAAGCAGATCCGCTTCTTCTAGTTTGTCGATGGTGTTGAAGAAATCGAAGTGCTCAAAAATCTCACGAGCATTAGGACTAAACGATTGAATGTAGCTCTCTAAGTTGCTCGCCACGCCTGTTTCACCAAGGCGGTTTAAATCCATTTTTGAAGTGTTGTAAAAGCTTAACTGCGCTGCGTGCGTCAGTAGCTTATCTTGTGCCTCAATTGGCATTGCCTTTACTGCTTCGTATTTTGCGAGAACATCTGGTTTTGTCGCTTCAAGCACACACTCTAAGCGTCTTAGTAGAGTGAAAGGGAGAATGATACGTCCGTATTGAGATTGCTTGAAATCACCACGTAGAAGGTCAGCCACCGACCATAAAAACGCTGCTGTTGAAGAGAAATTGTTGTTAGTCATTATAATCAGCACATTGAATATGAAAAATTGCGCTGATTATATCACTAACTTAGTGGTTAGGCCGTTGTATCCCCGCTATTTTTGTGATTTACCGTACTGCTTTATCTGAAGTTGACTCACCCACACCAAGGTCATTGAGGTTTGTGGTAATTACGGTGTTGTAAATCATCTTGTAGAGTTGTTTGATCACTTTCATTCGACAAAACATCGGTATCTGACTTTATCGCATCTAAACACGCTTCACGTTCTTGATTCTGGCTTTGTAACACAGTCTCTTTTTCTTTTGAAGAGTCGTTTTTACGAGGGTTATCAAAGGTATTAGCTGAGTAAAATTGTCTCAATTCCTTCGGCTTTTTCTTCTCCAGTTCAGCACAAGTAAACCCAGCATCTAGGGCGTTAGCGTAGCCTTGACGAGCTAGGTTGTGCTTATCTCTTCTGAGTAGATAAGTGAGATCTTTTTGAACCGCAGCCACATCAGTTTTGCTTATGATCTGTTTGGATAAAGCCGTTTTTAGCTCATCTATGCTGAGTGGTGATTTTATCTCTTTCAGATCCGCATAACTGAGCTGATGGGGGGTATCTGATTGAATAAAAAACAATAGTTCAGGATCTTTGTCATACGCCGCTTCCATCATACGCTTCAAAAAATCGGGACTTGAATTGGTTAGTGTTGCCGCTTGCCAGCCATTTTCTAGTGCAACGTTGATTGACAGGGCTAGATCATAGCTGTTGGTTGATGAACCAAACCTGATTTTGCTTCTGTCGCTAGATAGTACGATGTTGTAGTTGTAAGGACGGGCAACGATGTTCTTTTTGCCGAAATAAATCAGAATGTCGCCATTAATGTTGTTCCTTTGCTGTTTGTAATAGCGGTTAATGTTCTCGATCTGAAAATCCAGCATTTTACGCTGCTGCTTGAATGTCGCTCGTAACGATGGTGGTTTTTCTAATGTGTGAATGAAGTTAGGAAAACGCTTTTTGATCTTGCCTAGCGTCATAGAGCTAGAGATCTTACCACCAGAAATCGTTTCCCCTTTGTGATGGAACACTATTCCCTTTTTCTTGCCTAATTTGGCGTGTTTGAGTATCTCTACGGTGATTTCTTGTTCATCTAACTGCTCAATAAAATCAGCTTCATCGTTAGCTGACTTGTAGAGATTAAAAATGCGCTTTTTCACGGCTTCGAGCTTTTGGTTTACCTGTGTCTTTTCCGCTAGGCTTTGCTGAACTTGTTTATAAGAGGTGTGCTCCGCCATTTCAGCTTCATTTTGATAAGGCTCTTCCATTAGCAGATCATACGATTTACGTTTGATCTTGGTGAGTGGTGTGTCTTGCTCTTTCGCTGCGCTGAGGTTTTTCTGGTGTTTATAATCCGCTTCTAATTGACGGTTTTTCATTACCTTAGACATTGGATTGTTAGCTGGACGTATCTCATCAGAGATATTGTTACCCGTCAGTGTTAGGTTGTATTTACGTTCAATCTTTTCGCACGCTACACGCATTTTTCTCTTTGAGTTTTTGACACGCTGATACTCGCCACTGCTGTTGTGCATTCCCCTGACAAAATGGAAGTGCAAACGGCCACTATCGACTTGCGGATAGATAAGGTATGGGGTGTTTTGCATATCGTAAAGGCTTGATAATAGCTCCACGCTGATTTGTGCCAGCTTATCTTGAGAAAATCGGGCGTTATCTTCATCTTCAAAGGAGATCACTTCGTGAGCGTAAAGCTTGGTTTGACGTTTGTTTGTCGATTGGCTTTTGTTGAGCTTTACCTCTTCAATAAACCCATCCATAAAACCTTGATAAGCCGCTGGATCTGATATGTCGATAATGCCAAGGTTAGATAAGGCTTGAAGCAATCGAGGGTTGTCAGGCGAGTTAAGGTACTCCTTGGCTACAGTGTTGTATCGAATAATGTTTTTAAGTTGCTTAACCGTTCCCCCTTCGTGTAAAAGTTTCGCAATTGCCATTATTTACCTCCTTCCACGATAAAGGATTTAAACACTTTGTTTTTCAGTGAAGAGATCTGCATTGCCAGTTTTTTGAGTTGAGCGGTTTCTTGGGGAGTGATGGTTTTGCTGCTGTTAGCGAGTTTCGTCACTTGATTGAGGTTGTTACCGCAGCGTTTTAACTCCGTCAGGATTTCCAGTAGGTAAGCACTGTCTTGAATGATGGTTTTAGGCGGTTCGATTTTCTTACGGTGTAATAGTTTTTGAAACATCTCAAGCCAAGTTCTAGCTTTTAGTTGGGATTTAGCCAATTTCAGGGCTGATTTTTCCTCTTCATTACATCGAATGACTATTTTTGTATTGCTGCTCCTTTGTGTCATAACTTCCTCCTTGAACAAATACAATGAGTGTTAAGACGGTTGATAGAACGCTGGGTAGGCTTTTTATCGAAGATCGCTGACTTAAATTAGCTGCAAAATATCGAATGAAATGAGATTTTTCAGGTGATTTTAGATAGTGATCAGCACTCCTTTTTAAAACGTTTTTTCTGTTTTAAAACAAGTGGTTTGGGGAACCCAAGCCTCAACTTGCCTCTTCTTTAATTGTCTTAAACTCTTATACTCAACAGAGCATATTTTTAGGCGATGTCAAATTGGGAGACCTGGGTCCCCAGTGGTCCCAGAGCTGGTAAGCCCTTGCCAAACCTGATTTTTGTGGTATTTCAAAGGTATGGCTAGGAGAAAAATAATGAGCAAAAAAGATCACGAAAAGAGGCTGGAATTGACAGCGAAAAACGAACTACAGAAAACACAAAAATTGGCTGAGTCTGACTTTGTAAAAGGTCAGTTGAAAGAGATGATGAATAACAAACTGCGAAAAGATATTGTTATTCGTGATGATTTGCTCAAGGCTGGCGCAGAGCTGTCCCAAAAACTGACGGATAGAATTGAGGGAAGACAAGAAGCCTTAGATGAACTGGTCGCAATCATCGACACGCATCAAACCCATCTTTTAAGCACTTATGACATTGCTAAAGCAGCGATTGCCGAGCTTCGAAAATACAACCCCAAAAAAGCCAACGAGCTTGAAAACTCATTGGCCTTGAAGGTGAAGCAAAGCGGTTCTCAAACGATTAAGAAAAAGCGCCTGTAATGTAGTTGTATCGGTACAATGTGGGAGGCTAGTTGTCGCTTTCCCATATTTTTTTCATAAATGGTTCGGTTTGAACCTTTTCTTTCAAGCCCTTCATCATTAACAATTCCTCGGTAGCCGCTGAAGCTGGCCACTCCTCTTTCCACGGTGTGCCTTGAGTACGGTATTCGTAGTTCTTTGTCTTGCGGGAGTAGCCTAGATACTCAAGGGTAGGGACTTTTTCATCAAACCCTTCTGTACTTAAACTATGTTCATCAACAACAATTCTAAAGCCAAGTTTGTGCATTTCTAAGTTGTAGTTTTCTGGTGATAACACCAACTCTCTAGCCTCACGAGATATCGAACCTTTAGATAAGGTTTCTAAAGACGCTTTAATTTCATTTTCTTTTTCTTCTAGTTCTTCAATTTTTTCATATTCATCTTCTATCATAGATAGGGTAGCAAACATCCTTTTACCAGCTTGGCGTTGTTGTTCTAAGAACTCTTTTAGTTCGATTAGATACTCTCGACTTTTAATGAGGTCGCTTTCGATTTTGTGAAGTTGTTGTTGTAGTTCTTTGTTGGAAGTATGAGTAGAGTACTTTCTTAGTGCATATTTTTTTACTACAGTACTCATATAGATATGAATGATGAAGTAGGGAAATGTGGTCTTTCGGTTGCACGAGCGATCTCTTTGCTTTGAGCTACAACGAACCACAGGGGCACTGTTTTTTGATTTTTGAATGGACATACCTCGGCCACAAACACCACATTTCATTAAACCAGATAGAGGCCACTTACGGTCAGGTTTTACATTCTCATATAGCCTATTTTTATGAATTGATTGGACTTCATAGAAAATAGCATCGTCAATCGCTGCTTCATAGACACGATTTCCTCGCCAAAATCCTCTAGTTATATCAGCCTGAATCCAGCGCATAACTGTAGATGGGTTAATTTTTTGGATTGCGGTGTCTGGGTATTTTTCTCGAAGAGCGACAACAATTCTTTGTTGGCCCATCCCGTTTCTATACCAATGGAACATATCTTTGATGGCTTGGTGTAAATGATTAAGGGTTCCGTCATCATTAATCCAAAAGGGTTTTCTGATACGGGGAACAATACCTTGCTCACGAGCCTGTTTTTCTCGGCGACTATAGCTAGCTTTTACTTTTTCAGATCGCCACTGCGATTCTGAAAATGCTTGTTGAATCTCTACAAGAAGTCGAACCTGCTTATTCATATCGTTCGCAGCTTCGGGAGGGTACTCCGCTTTGTCTCGGACAGTAACTACAGTAATACCAGCTTCCCATAAGCGATCCATAAGATTACGTGCTTGTTTGAAGTTTTGACGAGTTAATCGTGAAAAATGTTCAACTAACACTAATGTGCCAGGTTGGATTATGCCTTCTTCGGCAGCTTGCAACAGCTTACCTAAAGAGCCTTTTTCTATGTGTTTGCCACTCCACGCCGACATTGCTTGGTCAACAAAACTATCTATGACAACTACATCAGGGTTTGCCTTCAACCAATCTTTTTGTGAATTGGTTTGTCTATCAATAGAGCTATTACCTACTTGCCTATCGCTGCTAAATCTCTGATAAGTAACAGCATATCTTTTTTTAATTTCAGTCATAGTCTAGCCCCTGCTTAGAAATTAACCTAAGTATAACCAATCTGCACACCTATGCCTACAGCTCGCACAGTAGGTGGTCTAACAAAATGGTTTGAAGGTTCTCTGGTTTCTTTGCTTCCTCTACCCATTCATCAGGTGTACTGCATTGCAGAAATTGGTTAATGGGAGCAAGAAGATCTTGATAGGCGTCTAGATTCATCATTTTAGTTTTAGTACTTCACATTTTTATTGGGCATATCCGTTGTCTTGCGGATAGAAAAAAGGCTGCAATTGCAGCCTTTCTTGACCTGAAGTGAATGTTACCACTTTTTCTTCTCGCCGAAGAGTGCTTCCATGTCATTGTCACGCTCTTTGTCAGCAATCTGCTGCATTTCGGCATCGCTTTTATCTTGGCGCTTTTTATCTAAGTCACCCAACATCTCTTCAAGCTTTTGTTTCGCTTGAATAGAATAAGGATCGCTCTTAGTGCTCAAAGCATCGATACCTTTACGCAGCAGTTGAAGCGCGGTGCCTGGTTGGCCACGAGCGATAGAGTCGTTTGCTCTTTTGATGACATTTTCAATGTTGATGCGAATTTGCATCGTTTCCAAGCGCGCATTTTCGGTGACGTAAGTCTGGGTATCCAATCGGCCTTTGTTGTGCTCGTTACGGATAGTGTCGCGAAGTCGTTTAACCAGCTTAAGCATGACGATAGCTTGTTTATCACTACTCGGCATCTTGAAAGTGGTACTCTCGCCAGTAGGGCCATTCTCTTTTAGCTGCGTAATCTGCTGCTTCATATTTTCGATACGTTGAGCAAGTTGCTTGTTCTTCGGGTCCAGCTCATGCATGCTCTCTAGCGCGTCAAGAATACGATTGTTTAGACACAGCAACAGCTCTTTACTAAAAGGGATATGGTGCGCATGACCAATCAACTCTTCAGTACCATCTATCAAGGCTACATATCGCGCTGATTCCTGCCTTTTTGCGGTTTCAACTTTAACCTTATATTGCAACATAATGTTATAGCCTAGGATTAACACCAGTAGGATGGCTACCAAAGCGATTATTAAACCAATATTCATATCTTTGCGTCTGCTTTACTTTTCTGCGGCTAGCGTTAAAGAATACATGAATCTTATCTTACTCGGCACCTTATTTGTTTGATTATTTTGTCTCTCCCACGTTTTAGTTACTGATAGAAGTCACATCATAGAACTTCGGTCATTTATTGGCTCAACTTTGTGCATATTGTTTCTTGCTTGAAGATTATTAGTATGTGATTGAGGTATAAGTTAGAAATTGCTGTTCATTTCGATTTGAACGCGTTATAACTAATTATTATATCGCTCGCTTGAGTGGCCAATAAACTCTCTCATGAATAAGTAAGGGATTACGATGAAACTGCAGCAGCTGAAGTATATTGTTGAGGTTGTAAACCATAATCTGAATGTATCTGCAACGGCGGAAAGCTTATATACCTCTCAGCCAGGTATCAGTAAACAGGTTCGGTTGCTGGAAGACGAGTTAGGCATTCAGATTTTTGAACGTAGCGGTAAGCACTTAACGCAAGTGACGCCAGCTGGAGAAGAAATTGTACGTATCTCTCAAGAAATTCTCGCTCGTGTAGAAAGTATCAAAGCGGTGGCTGGAGAGCACACCCATCCAGAAATGGGGACGCTGAATATCACCACGACACATACGCAGGCTCGTTATGCACTGCCAGATGTCATCAAAGGTTTTACTTCTCGTTATCCAAAAGTGTCGTTACACATGCACCAAGGTACACCGTCACAAATGTCTGAGGCGATAGCTAAAGGCACAGCGAATTTTGCGATTGCGACAGAAGCGCTTCACTTATATCAAGATGCCATCATGTTGCCTTGTTATCACTGGAATCGTTCAATAGTTGTGCCTAAAGACCACCCACTAGCGAAGAAAGACAAAGTAACGATCAGTGATCTTGCCGCTTACGCATTAGTCACTTACGTGTTCGGTTTTACTGGCCGTTCAGAGCTGGATACAGCATTCAACCGCGAAGGTTTAACCCCGCGAGTGGTGTTCACTGCAACTGATGCAGACGTCATTAAAACTTACGTTCGTATGGGTATTGGTGTGGGTGTGATTGCAAGCATGGCTGTGGATGAAGAGCAGGACGGTGACTTGATTGCAATAGATGCGAGCCATTTGTTTGGCGCGAGCACCACGAGCATCGGCTTCCGCCGTGGTACATTCTTACGCTCTTACATGTTCGATTTTATGGAGCGTTTTGCACCGCACTTGACGCGTCCAGTGGTTGAGCAGGCGATTTCGTTGAAGTCTAATGCAGAAATCGAAGAGATGTTTAAAGACATCGATCTTCCGGTCAGATAACACTTCATTGATGTTTCGATTCCCTCTACAATGCGCTCGTTGTAGGGGGAGCTATGAAAACGCAATTTCAATTTATTAATGACTGCTTAATCGAAAACCAATCTTTGTGGCGATTCGAGCCTTTTAAAAGCAGCATTCACACATCATTACCTTGGCAGGAGCAACATCCTCGACTGTGCCAATGGCTAGCGTCTCTTACTCCCTCTCAAATCGAAGAATACAAAGCAGCACCAGAACTCGCGTTAAAAGCACTTAGTCCGTTTTTGGCTGAGCTTGAACAACTCGCAGAACTGACTCACTTAGAGCTTTTGTCGTTGAACGGCTTGGAACTCGCTCGTGGTTTAGATAACGGTATTCCGGGACGTAAGTTGGAGCAAATTAGCTCGATGGGTGAAGCTGCAATTCAACAACACTGTGGCGAAGAATGGCTAGAATGGTGCTCAGGTAAAGGTTACTTGGGGCGAATCCTGACCACGCAAACCGATCAGCCTGTAACCAGCTTTGAATACCAACAAGCACTGTGCGATTCGGGGCAACAAGCAGCCAATGAACATCATTGGAAGATGACGTTTATTCAAGGCGACGCGTTTGATAGCAAAGCGAAAGCCGTGTTTAAGCCAACGCAACACGCAGTAGCACTGCATGCATGCGGTGACCTTCACGTTCGTCTAATGCAGTACGGCAGTGAAAATGGGATTGCTGCGATGACCATATCACCTTGTTGTTACCACTTGATTCAGTCGGAACAATACCAGCCGATGTCGGAATCGGGCAGGGCTTCTTCTCTCTCATTGTCTAAGCAAGAACTGCGTATCCCATTACAACAAACGGTGACGGGAGGAGAGCGCGTGCGTCGTCATCGTCAGCAGGAAATGATGTTTCGTCTTGGGTTTGATTTGATCACGCGACAAGCTTTGGGAATGGCAGAGTATCAGCCTGTGCCGAGTATCCGTAAGTCGCAATTAAGTGATGGTTTTGAAGCCTTATGTCGCTGGGCAGCGGAGCAAAAAGGCATTGTTCTTCCTCAAGAAATCGATTTCTCTCATTTTGAAAAGTTAAGCGAACAACGCTTCTGGCAAATGGAGAGAATGAGCTTAGTGCAACTTGTTTTTCAACGTCCGTTGGAGATCTGGCTCGCATTAGACAAAGTGCTTTATCTTGAAGAACGTGGTTACCGTGTTAGATTGTCAGAGTTTTGCCCTAAATCGGTCACGCCTAGAAATATTTTAATTTGTGCATATAAGATTTAGTTATTCTTTATAGCCAAACGCTCTATATGAAAAAGCCCACTTATGAGTGGGCTTTTGTAAACAAAACGTGACAAGTTATGTTTTATTTTGTCATTAATTAAACATAGCGATAGCTTGAGTTGGTTCAACGTATTCCAAGTCAAAGCTTTCTGCTACTTCTTTACACGTTACTTTTCCGTGAATAACGTTTAGACCTTCAAGGAAGCCTTTATCTTCTAGAAGTGCTTCGCGGTAGCCTTTATTTGCTAACTTCACGATGTATGGAAGTGTAGCGTTGTTGAGTGCAAATGTTGAAGTGCGAGCAACTGCGCCAGGCATATTTGCTACACAGTAGTGAACCACTTCATCAACGATGTAAGTTGGATCTGCGTGAGTTGTCGCGTGTGAAGTTTCGAAACAACCGCCTTGGTCAATTGCCACGTCAACCACTGCTGCACCAGGCTTCATCTTAGCAATGTGCTCTTTAGTGACCAGTTTAGGTGCTGCTGCGCCAGGAATTAGAACGGCACCGATAACCAGGTCCGCTTCTAGAACATGCTTCTCGATAGCGTCTTCAGTAGAATAAACCACTTTTGCGCGACCTTGGAATTCTTCGTCAAGCTTACGAAGTGTGTCTACGTTACGGTCTAGAATAGTGACGTCAGCGCGAAGGCCAACCGCCATACGAGCAGCGTTTGCACCAACAACGCCACCACCAACGATAACGACTTTTGCAGGTTCAACACCAGGTACGCCGCCTAGGAGTAGACCACGACCGCCGTGCGATTTTTCCAACGTTTGCGCGCCAGCTTGGATAGACATCCGACCTGCCACTTCTGACATTGGTGCTAACAGTGGCAAACGACCCATATTATCTGTTACAGTCTCATAGGCTATACAGACAGCTTTGCTCTTGATTAGCTCATCAGTTTGTGGAAAATCTGGTGCTAGGTGTAAATAAGTAAATAAAATTTGCCCTTCGCGGAGCATTGCTCTCTCTACTGCTTGGGGTTCTTTTACTTTTACAATCATGTCTGCTTGCGCAAATACGTCAGCAGCATGAGGGAGAATGGATGCGCCGACAGCGATGTAATCATCGTCTGAAAAACCAATGCCGGCACCTGCATTGGTCTCAACTAAAACTTGGTGACCATGTGAGATGAGTTCTCTCACGCTAGCTGGGATCATACCAACACGATATTCGTGATTCTTGATTTCCTTAGGTACGCCAATGATCATCCTGTATCCTCTTTCTATAATGGTTGTATTAACTGTTAGTAGGGTGTTATTGTCGAATTAATAACTAGTATAGTTATAGATTTGTAAAATTTGGCACCAAATATTAAAAAGTTGTAGTATATTTTTTTGCAAGGAAGTAATAAGGTGGAATAAAAAATGGCAGACAACTATAAAAAGCCGTCCAAGGAACTAGACCGTATCGACCGCAACATTCTTAATGAGCTGCAGAAAGACGGTCGTATTTCAAACGTTGAGCTTTCAAAACGTGTGGGACTTTCTCCAACGCCATGTTTGGAGCGTGTACGTCGCTTAGAGCGTCAGGGTTATATCACAGGGTATACTGCATTATTGAATCCGCAGTTCCTGGATGCATCACTATTAGTATTCGTTGAGATTACGCTAAACCGTGGTGCGCCGGATGTGTTTGAGCAGTTTAACTCAGCTGTTCAAAAGCTAGACGACATACAAGAGTGTCATCTTGTTTCAGGTGACTTTGACTATCTTCTTAAAACCCGTGTATCAGATATGGGTGCTTACCGCCGACTATTGGGCGATACGTTACTACGTCTACCTGGCGTAAATGACACTCGCACATACGTTGTTATGGAAGAAGTGAAACAATCTAACCAGCTTGTGATCAAAACTCGTTAATTTCTTGCAAAGAAAGCGGTATATGCTTCCGCTTTCGCCAGAGAGTAATTGGGTTTTTCTCCTTGATATGGTTAAATCAATTTACCGAGCGGCTTGATGCCGCTCGGAATGTTTTGCAATTTCCTATTTCATTTCCATATTCAAGTTGATTTATGTTCAAAGAGAACGCAAAGAAAGTCGAAACCATTATCAAAACCAGTGAAGAGCCCCAGTCTTCACGCTTAAATGGCTTCCAACGCTTAAAAGAGTGCTGCTTTATCGTTGGCGTTCTTAGCTCGGTATTGCTTGCGGTTGCACTATTTACCTTCAGTCCGGCCGATCCTTCTTGGTCCCAAACCGCATGGGGAGGGGATATCGATAATGCTGGTGGCCTTTTCGGCGCTTGGCTAGCCGATACTCTATTCTTCACATTTGGCTCTCTCGCTTACCCAATCCCTTTCTTGCTAGCGGCGGCTGCATGGGTGATTTGCCGTAAACGAGGAGAAGATGAGCCAATTGATTTCATGCTATGGGGTACAAGGCTGCTCGGTCTGGTCGTCCTTATTATGACCAGTTGCGGTCTTGCCGATATTAATTTTGATGACATTTGGTATTTTTCATCCGGAGGTGTGGTCGGGGATGTGTTGTCTAGCCTCGCTTTACCTACATTGAATGTACTCGGTACCACATTGGTATTGCTGTTCTTGTGGGGAGCGGGCTTTACGCTCTTCACTGGCATCTCATGGCTTAACATCGTGGAATGGCTTGGTGATCGTGCGTTAGCACTAATTGCCGCGCTTGCAAATAAGGCAAGAGGTTCAGAGCAGGAAGTTTTAGAACCTCAGCTTGATGAGTTTGTAGAAGACAAAGTCTCTACGCCTAAACATAATGTAGACCATGAAATTGATGATGAGCCGCTTCCTCATTTAACGGCGTACGATGTCGATGAACCGAAAGAGTCGGCGCCAGCGCATGAGTATCCTATTTATATGCCGCAAGCTAAACCTGATAAGCCTGCGGAACAGGCGATGGTAGAACCGACTCCACCACAACGCAAGGCTACGGTTAATGCAGCGCCAGTTTATTCTGAACCTGAGCCTCAAATACAACCTATCCATACGGTTAACACTGATAACGTTGATCCGCTCTTGGAACGCACCAAGCAACTGAATGTTACGATAGAAGAGCTTGAAGCAGCGGCGCAACAAGCAGATGACTGGGGAACTGAAGAACAGGCTGCCCCATCATTTGCAGACACTTATTCTTCCTATGTCGAGCAACATACAGCTACAGAAGAACCGATAAGTGTTGAACCAGATTATGCGGAGTACGAACAATTTGAAGCAGAGCAAGTACAGCAGCCAAGTATTGAGCATCCTGTACATGAAGAGCCTGCAATTGATTCTGCTGTATTAGATAGCATCACGGCGCAAACGGAATCGAGCCAACATATTGAGCCTACGATCTCTGACTTTGATGTGTTAGATGATGAAGACGAAGTGGAGTCTCAGCCTGCGCAGCAAGTACAGCCAACAACGCCTCATCAGCAAGTTGCAACACCTTCAACAACATTTGAACCTGCACCTCAAAAAGTGGAGGTAGAAGAGGTCCAAGACAACGACCAAGACGTTACCGCATTCCAAGATATGGTTTCCAATGCGCAAGCCAAAGTCGCTGCAACACAGAACCCATTTTTGGTACAGAAAGAAGAAAACTTGCCAGTTCCGGAAGAGCCACTCCCAACGCTCGAGTTGCTTTATCATCCAGAAAAACGTGAAAACTTTATCGATCGTGATGCGTTAGAGCAGGTCGCTCGATTGGTAGAGAGCAAACTCGCTGACTACAAAATCAAAGCCGATGTGGTTGGTATTTATCCTGGTCCAGTGATCACTCGTTTTGAGCTTGATTTGGCGCCGGGGGTGAAAGTAAGTCGTATTTCTGGTCTTTCAACTGACTTAGCGCGTGCATTGTCTGCGATGGCGGTACGTGTCGTGGAAGTAATCCCTGGCAAGCCTTACATCGGTTTGGAACTGCCAAACATGAGTCGTCAGACGGTCTATTTATCTGATGTCATCAGTAGCCCTCAGTTTGAGCAAGCAACGTCACCAACAACGGTTGTGTTAGGTCAAGACATTGCGGGCGAAGCTGTGGTGGCCGATCTTGCGAAGATGCCTCACGTGTTAGTAGCAGGTACAACAGGTTCTGGTAAGTCGGTGGGTGTGAACGTGATGATTTTGAGCATGCTGTATAAAGCAGGTCCAGAAGATGTACGCTTCATCATGATTGACCCGAAAATGCTAGAGCTTTCTATTTATGAAGGTATCCCTCATCTTCTTTCTGAAGTTGTGACTGATATGAAAGACGCATCAAACGCTCTACGTTGGTGTGTGGGCGAGATGGAACGTCGTTACAAATTGATGTCGGCATTAGGTGTACGTAATGTGAAGGGCTTCAACGAAAAATTGAAGATGGCAGCAGAAGCGGGCCACCCAATCCATGACCCGTTCTGGCAGGAAGGCGACAGCATGGATACTGAACCGCCATTGCTAGAAAAGCTGCCTTACATCGTCGTTGTTGTTGACGAATTTGCTGACCTGATGATGGTGGTAGGTAAGAAAGTTGAAGAACTGATTGCTCGCTTGGCGCAAAAAGCGCGCGCGGCAGGTATTCACTTAATTCTTGCGACTCAGCGTCCATCGGTTGATGTTATTACCGGTCTAATTAAAGCGAACATTCCAACTCGTGTTGCGTTTACGGTATCGACTAAAACGGACTCTCGTACAATCCTAGATCAAGGCGGCGCAGAATCACTACTTGGTATGGGTGATATGTTGTATCTACCGCCGGGATCAAGTCATACAACTCGTGTTCACGGTGCATTTGCATCAGATGATGATGTTCATGCTGTTGTAAACAACTGGAAAGCGCGTGGTAAACCGAACTACATTGAAGAGATCATCAGTGGAGATCAAACTCCAGAAAGTCTATTGCCAGGTGAGCAAATGGAAGCGGATGAAGATGTAGACCCGCTCTTCGATCAAGTTGTTGAGCACGTGGTTCAATCACGTCGAGGTTCGGTTTCCGGTGTTCAGCGCCGATTTAAGATAGGTTACAACCGTGCCGCCCGTATTGTAGAGCAGCTTGAAGCGCAGGGCATCGTAAGTGCTCCGGGTCATAACGGTAACCGTGAAGTACTGGCACCTGCGCCACCAAAAGATTAATGAACTTGTGTTACTCACCTCAGTCCAACTGAGGTGAGTGGTTCTAATAATAGGTATCTGAATGAAAAAACTATTTTCAGCGAAACTTTTCTCTGCGCTTGTTTTAAGCTTTTCCCTCTTTTCTACTGCACACGCAGCATCTCCTAAAGATGAATTAAACAAACGCCTTTCTATGAATGATGGCTTTAGTGCGGATTTCTCTCAGCAGGTTATCAGCCCTGAAGGCGAAACGGTTATGGAAGGAGAAGGTACGGTTGAAATCGCTCGCCCAAGCCTGTTCCGTTGGAGTACAACATTCCCTGATGAGAACCTATTGGTCTCTGACGGTAAGACATTGTGGTACTACAGCCCATTCATCGAGCAAGTGAGCATCTACTGGCAAGAGCAAGCAACAGAGCAAACGCCATTTGTTTTGCTAACGCGTAACCGAGCAAGTGATTGGAATAACTACAAAATATCTCAAAAAGGTGACCAGTTCACTCTCATTCCTACCGCAGTAGACTCCACACAAGGTCAATTCCAGATTAATATTGATGCCAAAGGTGTCGTGAAAGGCTTCAACGTGGTTGAGCAAGACGGTCAAAAAGGTTTGTTCACCTTTAACAACGTGAAGCTGGGTAAACCAAAAGCAGACAGATTCACATTCACAATTCCAAAAGGTGTGGATGTGGATGACCAAAGGAATTAATTGGTAGTGAGTAATTACACATTAGATTTCTCGGGGGACGAAGATTTTCGTCCCCTTGCTGCTCGTATGAGACCGGAAACAATCGAGCAATACATTGGACAGCAGCACATTTTAGGCCCTGGTAAGCCACTGCGCCGTGCGCTAGAGGCGGGTCACATTCACTCTATGATCCTTTGGGGACCACCAGGCACAGGCAAAACGACATTAGCGGAAGTGGCTGCAAACTACGCCAATGCTGAAGTAGAGCGTGTGTCTGCCGTAACGTCTGGTGTGAAAGAAATCCGTGCTGCAATCGAGAAAGCACGTGAGAACAAAATGGCGGGTCGCCGCACCATCTTATTTGTGGATGAGGTGCATCGCTTCAACAAATCTCAACAAGACGCGTTTTTACCGCATATCGAAGATGGCACGGTTACCTTTATTGGTGCGACGACAGAAAACCCATCGTTTGAGTTAAACAACGCATTGCTGTCACGTGCACGTGTCTACAAGCTAACGTCTCTCGATAAAGATGAAATCTCACTGGCGCTGAATCAAGCGATCAGTGACAAAGAGCGTGGCTTGGGCAATACACCCGCACATTTCGCTGATAACGTATTAGACCGCCTAGCAGAACTGGTCAACGGTGATGCTCGCATGTCTCTCAATTATCTTGAGCTGCTCTACGACATGGCAGAAGATAATGCGCAAGGTGAAAAAGAGATCACGCTTAAGTTGCTGGCTGAAGTGGCAGGGGAGAAAGTCTCTCGCTTCGATAACAAAGGTGATATCTGGTATGACTTAATCTCTGCGGTCCACAAATCCATTCGTGGCTCTAACCCAGATGCGGCGCTTTACTGGGCTGCACGTATGATTGCTGCGGGTTGTGATCCTCTTTATATTGCCCGTCGATTACTTGCGATAGCATCGGAAGATGTCGGCAATGCGGACCCTAGAGCCATGCAAGTGGCACTCTCCGCGTGGGACTGTTTTACACGCGTTGGTCCAGCAGAAGGTGAACGTGCGATTGCTCAAGCTATTGTTTATCTCGCGTGCGCTCCAAAGAGTAATGCCGTTTACGTTGCTTGGAAACAAGCGCTAACGGACGCTCATAACTTACCTGAATATGAAGTGCCGCATCACCTTCGAAATGCGCCAACCAGTTTGATGAAAGACATGGGTTATGGGGCTGAGTATCGTTATGCTCACGATGAGCCTGGTGCTTACGCAGCAGGTGAGCAATATTTGCCGCCTGAAATGGGCGATCGTAGGTACTATCAGCCGACAAATCGTGGTCTGGAGACCAAAATCGGCGAAAAGTTAGATTACTTGGCTACTTTAGACGCAAATAGCCCACAAAAGCGCTATGAAAAGTAGGCGTTTTTGGATACATTTGTTTAGTAAATTTTTTTAACGCGTACGCTTGGAAAGTGCGCGTGATTTCACAACAAAAAGCATAGGATTAACAATGCTGGATTCTAAATTACTTCGTACAGAGCTGGATGAAACAGCTGCTAAACTGGCGCGTCGTGGCTTTAAGCTAGACGTAGATACTATTCGTAAACTTGAAGAACAACGTAAGTCCATTCAAGTAGAAGTAGAAAATTTACAATCCACGCGTAACTCCATCTCCAAGCAAATCGGCCAAAAAATGGCGGCTGGCGACAAAGAAGGCGCAGAAGAGATCAAGAAACAAATCGGTACGCTAGGTAGCGATCTTGATGCGAAGAAAGTTGAACTTGAGCAAGTAATGGCTCAACTAGACGAATTCACGCGTTCTGTACCAAACATCCCAGCAGATGAAGTGCCAGATGGCAAAGATGAAAACGACAACGTTGAAATCTCTCGTTGGGGTGAGCCAAAGTCTTACGACTTCGAACTGAAAGATCACGTTGACCTAGGCGAAATGGGCGACGGTCTAGACTTCGCAAGTGCAGTTAAGATCACTGGCGCACGTTTCATCGTGATGAAAGGCCAATTTGCTCGTCTACACCGTGCAATCGCTCAGTTCATGCTGGATCTTCACACTGAAGAGCACGGCTACACAGAAATGTACGTACCTTACCTAGTAAACTCTGACAGCCTATTCGGTACTGGTCAGCTTCCTAAGTTTGGTAAAGATCTTTTCCACACTGAGCCGCTAGTAGAAAAAGTAAACGACGAAGAGCCACGTAAACTGTCTCTAATCCCTACTGCAGAAGTACCTGTAACGAACCTAGTTCGTGACACGATTTCTGACGAAGCGGATCTACCAATTAAGATGACAGCTCACACGCCATGTTTCCGTTCAGAAGCAGGTTCTTACGGTCGTGATACTCGTGGTTTGATTCGTATGCACCAGTTCGACAAAGTTGAGCTAGTACAAATCACTAAGCCAGAAGATTCAATGAACGCACTAGAAGAGCTAACAGGTCACGCTGAGAAAGTTCTACAACTTCTTGAGCTTCCTTACCGTAAAGTGGTTCTATGTACAGGTGACATGGGCTTCGGCGCTCGTAAGACTTACGACCTAGAAGTTTGGGTTCCTGCTCAAGAAACTTACCGTGAAATCTCTTCATGTTCTAACATGTGGGACTTCCAAGCTCGTCGTATGCAAGCGCGTTTCCGTCGTAAAGGCGAGAAGAAACCTGAGCTTGTACACACGCTAAACGGTTCTGGTCTAGCTGTAGGTCGTACAATGGTTGCTATCCTAGAAAACAACCAAGAAGCAGACGGCCGTATTGCAATCCCTACAGTACTTCAGAAGTACATGGCGGGCGCAACGCACATCGGTTAATTCATTAACCACTAGAACACCAAAACCCAGCCTTAGTGCTGGGTTTTTTGTTATCTGCGTCGAGTGAAAATTGATTATTACTAAGCTGCAATAGTGTTTTCGAATTTACCCTAATTATCTTGTTATTTGTAATCGATATAATCATCCACCTTACCACGGTAAGTAGATTTTCTCATTCAAGTAACGAGGAGGGCTTATGGCCGTAGGGTGGGCCAATGACGATAGCGTCAGCCAACAAATTCAAAACACAATAGACGACGAGATTTCCCGTGTTCGTGGCAGTATCGCAAGGGGTGAAAGCGCCCATTATTGCGATGAGTGTGGTGATGAGATCCCAGAAGCACGTCGTTTTGCTATGAAAGGCGTTCGTTTGTGTATCGAATGTCAGTCAACAATCGAATTGGTGTCTCAACGCCAAGCATTGTTCAATAGACGAGCGAGTAAAGACAGTCAACTCCGATAACTTTACTGCTCTAATAAATAACGAGACGGTTTGAGTCTCATACTCAAACCGTTTTCATGTTCAATTGAACTATGAAGCGAAGCAGTCTTTACGTTGTAACGCAGCATCAATCGCATTCACTAACTTTTCAATATCTTCTGGCTTGCTGATGAACGGCGGCATCATATAAATCAGTTTGCCAAATGGACGAATCCACACTCCGTGTTCAACAAACAAGGCTTGGATGGTTTCCATATTCACAGGGCGATACGTCTCCACTACGCCAATGGCACCTAACCAACGGGTGTTTTTTACCAACTCGTGTTCTTCAAGTTTTGGCAGTAACTCAGAAAACAACGCTTCGATTTGTTGGGTTTGCTGTTGCCAGTTACCTTGTTCAATCAATTCCAAGCTTGCAGTGGCAACAGCGCAGGCAAGTGGGTTACCCATAAAGGTTGGGCCGTGCATAAAACAGCCTGCATCACCACCACAAACGGTGTCTGCTACGTGTTTGCTCGCCAGGGTCGCAGAGAGGGTCATGTAGCCGCCAGTGAGTGCTTTCCCGACACACAGAATGTCTGGTTGAATGTCTGCATGTTCGCAGGCAAACAACTTACCGGTACGACCAAATCCGGTAGCGATCTCATCTGCAATCAATAACAAGCCGTATTTGTCGCAAAGCCTACGCACGCCTTTGAGAAATTCTGGATGGTAGATGCGCATGCCGCCTGCGCCTTGAACAATAGGTTCTAGGATCACCGCAGCAAGTTCTTGATGGTGCGTATCAATCTTATGCTCGAAGTCAGTAAGAGCTTCTGGATCCCATTCATCCCAATAACCACAAGTTGGGGACTCCGCAAAGATATGTTCAGGTAAAAAGCCTTTGTAGAGAGAGTGCATTGAGTTGTCAGGATCGGTAACCGACATCGCCGCAAACGTATCGCCGTGATAACCGTGTCGCAAAGTAAGAAACTTCGGTCGGCGTTCGCCTTTTGCATGCCAATATTGCAGTGCCATTTTTAAGCTGACTTCTACGGCAACGGAGCCTGAATCGGCAAGGAATACATGTTCAAGATTACTTGGGGCTAGGGATAGCAACTTCTTACACAAACTGATTGCTGGCTGGTGGGTAATCCCGCCAAACATCACGTGAGAGACCTGATCGATTTGCTGGTGAGCGGCTTGATTTAAGTGCGGATGGTTATAGCCGTGGATCGTCGACCACCAAGAAGACATTCCATCGACCAGCTCTGTACCGTCTTCCAGTTTAATGTGAACACCATTTGCCGATGCCACTGGGTAGCAGGTCAGAGGTGTCAATGTCGAAGTGTAAGGATGCCAGATATGCTGGCGGTCGAAGGCGAGATCCATGTGCGATTCCAATAACAATTAAGATTAAAAAATAAACAGATGTAAACTTTGTTCCTTTGTGTTGTGTTGACAGTTTATCGAGACTCAGTAGACTGTCAACACAACAACAAAAGTGACTAAAGGAATACACGTGGAAGTTCGTCATAACTGGACGCATGCTGAAGTGCGCGATCTCATGGAAAAACCATTCATGGATCTCCTATTCGAAGCGCAGCTTGTACATCGTCAATATCAACAAACCAACCATGTTCAAGTAAGCACGCTTCTGTCGATTAAGACAGGTGCTTGTCCAGAAGATTGTAAGTACTGTCCTCAGAGTGCTCGTTACACCACAGACATCGAGAAAGAGCGTCTGATGGAAGTAGAACGCGTACTCGATGCTGCGCAAAAAGCCAAAAATGCTGGTTCTACTCGATTCTGTATGGGCGCAGCATGGAAAAATCCAAAAGAGCGTGACATGCCGCATTTGACCGACATGATCAAAGGCGTGAAGGGCATGGGTTTAGAAACGTGTATGACATTAGGCATGTTGACGCCAGATCAAGCAAAGCAATTGGCAACCGCAGGTCTGGATTACTACAACCACAACCTAGATACCTCACCTGAATTTTACGGCAATATCATTACCACACGTACTTACCAAGACCGTTTAGATACTTTGTCTCACGTACGTGACGCTGGCATGAAGATCTGTTCCGGTGGCATCATCGGTATGGGTGAAAGTGCTAACGACCGAGCAGGTTTGTTGGTTGAATTGGCTAACTTACCGGTACACCCTGAAAGCGTTCCAATCAATATGCTTGTGAAGGTGAAGGGCACACCACTGGAAGAAGTGGATGATGTTGAGCCATTCGATTTCATTCGCCTGATTGCGATTGCACGAATTATGATGCCTCAATCAGCCGTTCGTTTATCCGCTGGCCGTGAAAACATGAACGAACAAATGCAAACGCTGTGTTTTATGGCGGGTGCAAACTCCGTTTTCTACGGCTGCAAACTTCTGACCACGCCAAACCCTTCCGAAGACAAAGACATGATGCTGTTCAATAAGCTCGGCATTAACAGCCAAGAGGTGTCCCAAAAACCTGATGAAATCGAAGAAAACGAGCTACTCGATCGCGTGGTAGAGCGTGTTGCTGCTCGCCCGACAAAAGACGACCTTTTCTACGATGCCAGCGTTTAAATCTCGTATCGAGTCCGCCCTTGCTGAGCGTAAAACGCAAGGGTTGAATCGTTCTATGAATGTGGTGTTTGCCGGTAACCAGTCCGTTTTGGAACACGAAGGTAGACGCTACATTAATTTCTCAAGTAATGATTATTTGGGATTGGCTAATGACCAAGCGCTTGTTCGGGCTTGGCAGCAAGGTTTAAGCGTATATGGTAGTGGCAGTGGAGCATCACCGATGGTGACTGGCTTTAGTGCCGCGCACAGCAATTTAGAAGCCGCACTGACCGAATGGTTGGGTTACGACAGAGCAATTCTGTTTGGTTCTGGATTCAGTGCTAATCAAGCCTTGTTGTTCACCTTGTTGGAAAAATCAGACGTATTGATCCAAGACCGTTTGAACCATGCCTCACTGATGGAAGCGGGGGCGTTGTCACCAGCTAAGATGAAGCGCTTCAAACACAATGACATCGAGCACCTAAAGTCGCTGATTAATAGCGAAGACAACCATCTAGTTGTGACTGAAGGGGTATTCAGCATGGACGGCGACTGTGCGCCGCTTAGCGATATAGCTGAAGTCACTCGTAGTCATGATGCTTGGTTTGCTGTCGATGACGCTCATGGTATTGGCGTTCTTGGTCAATCCGGTGGTGGTTCTTGCGAGTTGGCAACGGTTAAACCCGAGATACTGATCGTTACTTTCGGCAAAGCGTTTGGTATGTCTGGCGCGGCTATTTTATGTGACCACGCAACGGGAGACTTTTTGACTCAGTTTGCTCGTCACCATGTGTATTCCACAGCGATGCCTCCGGCACAAGCCTACGCGCTCACGCATGCGGTTTCTATGGTTCAAGAGCAGTCTTGGCGACGTGAAAAGCTCTCTGAGCTTAGTGAAGTGTATCGAGATAGCCTTAGCGACCTTGAGGGGTTTGTTGAGACTCAAACTTCGATTAAGCCCTTTTTGATTGGTGAATCTGAATTGGCTTTGCGAGTAGCAGGTGCTTGTCGCCAAAACGGTATTTGGGTGACTGCTATTCGCCCTCCGACGGTGCCTAAAGGAACGTCTCGTCTTCGAATCACACTCACTGCCAATCACACTAATGAACAAGTTAAAACGCTTTCAATCGCATTGAAGCAAGCATTAGGAGCGCTGTAATGGATAATGCAACTACCGCATTAGCGCAAACGCTCGCGTTAGAGAGTTTCCATCAAGATAAAGACGCGATTGCCTCTTCGTTTGGTAAAGCAGCAGAAACATACGATAAACATGCGGCTTTTCAACGTGATGTCGGGCATCAGCTGCTTGATAAACTTCCTGAAAACTTGACGGGAAAACGTGTATTGGATTTAGGTTGTGGCACGGGTTATTTCTCCCAACTACTTCAACAACGCGGTGCGGAAGTAGTCTGCGGCGATATCTCTCAAGCCATGTTAGATAAAGCAGAGCAGCGTTGTGGTGCAGTACGAATGCACTACCAAGTTGCTGATGCTGAAAACTTACCATTTGACGATGATAGCTTCGATTATGTGTTTTCAAGTTTAGCGCTGCAATGGTGTACAGATTTAAGTTACCCACTAAAAGAAGTGCGCCGCGTGCTAAAAAATGGTGGGAAAGCGTGGTTCTCTACACTGGTTGATGGATCACTGTATGAGCTGCGTGCATCATGGGAAAAAATTGATGCATATCAACACGTCAATAACTTTCTAACGCTCAATCAGGTAAAAATTGCGTTAGCGCAATCTCGATGTGACAGCCATCAACTAGACTTGACCACCATCACAGTTTGGTACGACTCTGCATTTTCAGTTATGCGTGACCTCAAAGGTATAGGTGCAAATCACGTAAGCGGGCGCTCACACGGTTTAACTAGTCGCGAGACTTTGTTAAAAGTTGAGCATGCGTACCAAGCGTTTAAAAACGATCAAGGTCTTCTACCTGCAAGTTATCAGGTTTGTTTTGGAGTAATACATCTATGATTGATGCTTTTTTTATTGCTGGTACGGATACTGATGTTGGAAAGACGGTAGCGTCTAAAGCCATTTTGCAAGCGATCGCCGCAAAAGGACTAAACACTATTGGTTATAAGCCAGTGGCAGCAGGGAGTGACAAGACTGAAGCCGGATGGCGTAACTCTGATGCTTTACACTTACAAGACGCCGCAACACTCGATGTGGCCTATGATGATGTGAACCCATACGCTTTAGAGTTGCCTGCTTCTCCCCACATTGCAGCGAAGCATGAACATGTCGAAATAAGTTACGATGTTCTGAGTCAAAAACTGGCTCAACATAAGCAGCAAGCCGATGTTGTTCTCGTTGAAGGTGCTGGAGGCTGGCGTGTGCCAGTATCCGATACGGACTGTTTATCTACATGGGTAAAAGAAGAGCAGTTACCTGTTGTACTGGTGGTTGGCATTAAATTAGGCTGTTTGAGCCACGCTTTACTCACAGCAGAGAGTATTAAAGCGGATGGTTTGAATCTTGTTGGCTGGGTGGCAAACCGCGTCAACCCAGGCACAGAGCACTACGCTGACATTATCGAGATGCTAGAAGCACGTATCGATGCACCTAAGCTTGGGGAAATTCCATATATTCCAAGTGCTAAACGTAAAGAGCTAGGCAAGTACATTAATGTAGAGCCGTTGCTAAACACTGACTAATGGTGTTTAGGGTAAAAGACTAAAAAACCAAAGGGCTGCGCAATGCAGCCCTTTCTTGTTGGTGTAACCTAAAAAGTCAGATTACTTATCTTGGCTGAGCCCCATCAATGCTTGTTGTGTTTCTGCAACACGCTGAGACATATGATGATCGGTTGAAATACCAAGTTGTTGCTTTGCCTCGTCCTCTGAGATGCCTAGGTGACAACGCAGTAAATCAATAGCCATTTGATAGTCGTTAGTTTCTACCATGGTTTTTCCCTCAATACATGGAGTTTTTGAGCTCACCCAATGCACTTTTTGCAATGTACTTAGAGTGGCTCTGTTTTGTTCATCTCATTCGAATTTAGCATGTCCATGTAGCCGCACAATAAGACCAAAGTCTATAGCAGAGCTAACGTACTGTTTTTGGTCTATTAAAAAATTTCTAGCTAAGTTGCTAAGAGGTGATAGATTTAACACCAAGATCATCTATCAATAGATGATGGGTAGCTCAGAGCTTATTTTATCATTTTGATAAATGTATATGAACGGAGGTTCCGGCTCCTACCAAAGCATGTTTTGAAATCGCTTGAATCAAATATTTCAGTCCCGAAAACAAATGTTGCAATTTATTGCTTAACCTTGTTTTTATCGCGGATAGACTATATCTATAACGCACGGAACATGAAAATCAACGGAATTGGCTTTTATAGCGATTACCATTTGTTCCTTATAACAATCCGTTTTAAAAAAACGATAAGCTTCCTCGGAGAAAAGTAATGAAGCGAATTATGTTATTCCTAGCAACTAACCTAGCTGTCGTGCTAGTGCTTAGTGTTGTTCTGAATATTGTTTACGCTGTAACTGGAATGCAACCAGGCAGTCTGTCAGGTTTACTTGTAATGGCTGCTGTATTTGGTTTTGGTGGCGCATTTATTTCGTTGATGATGTCAAAGGGTATGGCGCTACGCTCGGTTGGTGGTATGGTCATTGAAAGCCCGCGCAACGAAACGGAGCATTGGTTAGTCGAAACTGTGGGTCGTCAAGCTCAACAAGTGGGTATTGGTATGCCAACGGTGGCTATTTATGATTCACCAGATATCAATGCATTTGCGACAGGTGCAAAACGAGATGACTCTCTTGTCGCCGTTTCTACTGGTCTTTTACACAATATGACTCGTGATGAGGCAGAGGCAGTACTTGCACACGAAGTGAGCCATATTGCAAATGGTGATATGGTCACGATGACGTTGATGCAAGGTGTCGTGAACACGTTTGTTATCTTCCTATCACGCTTTATTGCCAATATCGTGGCATCGAACGATGATGAAGAAGGCCAAGGTACAAATATGATGGTTTACTTTGGCGTATCCATGGTGCTTGAACTGGTATTTGGTTTCCTAGCTAGCTTCTTGACTATGTGGTACAGCCGTCATCGCGAATTCCACGCGGACGCAGGTGCTGCGCGCCTCGTTGGCAAAGAAAAAATGATTGCGGCTCTAGAGCGTTTGAAGGTGAGTCATGAATCTCAACTGGATGGCACCATGATGGCGTTTGGTATCAATGGCAAGCAGTCGCTGACTGAGCTATTAATGAGCCACCCTCCGCTAGATAAACGTATTGCAGCGTTGCGAGGCCAGCAATACTAATTGTTCCTACTTAAATAATTGTTAATCTGCTGAAAAGGCTTGGTTTTGACCAAGCCTTTTTTTTCGCCGATTGATCGCGTGCGAACTTCATCACGTACTACTTACAGAAATAAAGTTATACAAAATTATTTTTGTACAACTTTGGTGGAATGAACTATCTTGTACATATAATAATTTTGTACAACTTAATGGGCGTGTAGGAGTAAAAAATGGACATACAGTCTGTTGGCAATATCTATCAAAAGCTCAACAAAGCGAACTTACATCTGCTTAAGGATATATATCACCAAGATGTAGTATTTGAGGACGCAGCGCATCGTTTAGAAGGATGGCCAGCACTTTCGGATTATTTCACCTCATTATATGCCAACGTCATCAGTTGTGATTTTGTAATCCATGAGCATCAACAAGTCGGAGATACAGGCTTCCTAACTTGGACAATGGACCTTCAGCATCCCAAACTTCAGAAGGGTGCGCCTATTCTCGTCAATGGTGTTTCGCACCTCAAATTTAGCGAAGGTCAGGTCATTTATCACCGAGACTATTTTGATCTCGGAGAGATGCTCTATGAGCATTTACCGTTACTTGGTTCAGTCGTTAAAACCATCAAGCAGAGGTTAGGACAATGAACAACACCATCTTAATCACAGGCGCCACCTCCGGAATAGGAAGGCAGCTTGCCCTAGATTACGCGAACTCAGAATGGAATGTGATTGCTTGTGGTCGGAATCAAGATGTTCTTGCAGAACTGGAGGCAGTTTCCTCCAAAATTCATACATTGCAGTTTGATGTGACAAATTATGAGGAAACTCAGCAGGCGCTCTCTAATTTGCCATTTACGCCAAACACATGGGTTTTTAACGCAGGCGATTGTGAGTACATGGATGAGGGAGTGGTCGACGCGAAACTCATGGCGCGTGTGATGAACGTAAATGTTGTCGGTGTTGCCAACTGCGTTGAAGGCTGCCAAGTGCATTTAGAGAGAGGGCACCGCATTGTTATTGTTGGCTCTATCGCATCAGAAGTGGCATTGCCTCGTGCTGAAGCTTACGGCGCATCCAAAGCGGCAGTCAGTTATTTTGCACGCACGCTCGCCGTCGACTTGAAAAAGAAAGGGATCAAAGTGGTAACGGTGTTTCCTGGTTTTGTTGAAACGCCGTTGACTGACAAAAACGACTTCGAAATGCCAATGATCATTTCTACTCAGCAAGCGTCGGACTCTATCAGGAAGCAGTTAGCCGCCAACAAGACCTATATCTATTTCCCGGCGAGATTTACCAGTATTTTACGTTTTATCTCGTTACTTCCATACAGTTGGCAAGCTCGCCTAACTGCTAAACTCGTATCATAAGAAGGAATAAAAATGAAAACAGCAGGAAGAAAGAAGATAGCGATTGTGGGAACGGGAATCTCTGGCCTTACTTGTGGTTATTACTTGCATAAAGAACATGATGTAACGCTGTTTGAAGCGAACGATTACATCGGTGGCCATACTGCAACCGTTGATGTGAGCCTTGATGGTAAAGAATACGCGATAGATACTGGGTTCATCGTCTATAACGACCGTACGTACCCTAATTTCATTAAAATGATGAGCGAGATTGGCGTTGAAGGTCTGCCGACTCAAATGAGCTTCAGTGTCAGAAATGATGGGAACGGACTAGAGTACAACGGCCACACAGTGTCGACATTGTTTGCTCAAAAACGTAACTGGGCAAACCCTAAATTTTATCGATTTATCTTCGAGATACTTCGTTTCAATAAACTTGCCAAGCGCTTCGCTAGCGAGCAGTCCACGCACTCTCAGACGTTAGGTGAGTTCCTTGACGAACACAAATTCAGTGCTTTCTTTACCGATAACTACATATTACCGATGGGCGCTGCGATTTGGTCGTCGACTTTGGCTGACATGCGCGCATTCCCTCTTATGTTCTTCTTACGTTTCTTCCTCAACCACGGTCTGCTAGATGTGACTAACCGACCACAATGGTATGTGATTAAAGGTGGTTCACGTTCATACATTCCACCATTGACTAAAGGCTTTGTCGAGAATATTCGTCTTAATAGTCCTGTCGAAAAAGTGGTTCGCAACGAAAAAGGGGTTGGCGTTCAAGTTCGCGGAGAAACACATTGGTTTGATGACGTTATCTTTGCTTGTCACAGTGATCAAGCAATGAGAACGCTAGAGGATATCAGCCCAATTGAGCAGGAAATCTTGGGGGATATGACATACCAAGCAAATGAAGTTGTTCTTCATACCGACTCTGCCGTACTACCAAAACGTAAGGCAGCATGGGCATCATGGAACTACCTATTGGAAGGAAGTGAAGAGGAACAGCAACGCCTCCCTTCGCTCACTTATAACATGAATATTCTTCAGCATATTCAATCAGAACACACGTTTTGTGTAACGTTGAACAGTACTGAGCAAATTAACTCAAATAAAGTCTTGCGTTCGTTCACTTATCATCATCCAGTATTCACCACTGAGTCTATTGCAGCGCAGCAGCGCAAAGATGAGATACAGGGCAAACAAAGTACCTGGTTCTGCGGGGCTTATTGGTACAACGGTTTTCATGAAGATGGCGTGCGTAGCGCGCTTGATGTTGTGAAAGAACTAGAAGAAAAGTACCGCGAACAAAATGTGGTTCCTTTCGAAAAAGGCGCAGCGTGATATGGATAGCCAAATGAACAGCCGATTGTTTATAGGCAACGTTCGTCACCGTCGATTCACGCCGGTGAATCATGAGTTGAACTACTCTTTATTTATGCCCGCCATTGATGTAGACGAGATCGATGCTTTAGAGAAAAAAGTATGGGGTTTTGGTTCGCGTTGGTGGCATTGGGCTCGCTTCAAGCGCAGTGATTACATTGGTGAAGGTAGCGTCAAGTCGGCAGTGCACAGCAAAATTGAAGAACTGACAGGTGTTCGCTGTACCGGCAAGGTAATCGCAGTCTGTCACTTGCGTTATCTAGGACTTTATTTCAGTCCCGTTAATTTCTACTACGTTTATAACGCGGAAGGAGAATGGAAGTATCTCCTCGCAGAGGTGAGTAACACTCCTTGGAATGAACGACATTACTACGTGGTGTCAGCAGATAAAGAAGAAGAAAAGTTTGGTTGGGAACAAGTTAAAGCATTCCATGTTTCACCATTCAACCCGATTGACCAACTCTACCGCTGGAGAATTAAACCTTTGACAGACAAGTTGAATATTCATCTTGAATGTCACAAAGGAGAGAAACACTTTGATGCCACCATGGTTATGAAAGCCAAGCCACTTTCAAGCAAAACCTTATTGAGGTGTTTGATCGTTACACCAATACAAACGGTAAAAGTAATGGTTGGTATTTATTGGCACGCATTAAAACTTTGGGTGAAAGGCGCACCTTTTTATTCTCATCCTAAATATTCAACGCATGAAGAAATAGAAGCCGATACTGAAAAAACAGACAAAAAAAATAAAAAGCACAAGGAGAATTCTGCATGTTAAATACTAGTTCTATGACATTGCCGCGTAAATTGACGACAACGCAAAAAGCGGCTCGCGGAGTTATTTTTCAATGTCTGCAAAAAATGGAAATCGGCTGCTTAACAGTTATTGAAAGTTTTAAGACGGAAACGACAGAGCGAAGCGAGCGTTTTAGTGCGCCAAATGGGGAGTACAGTGGTCAACCTGTTGTCGCTACTATAGAGGTAAAACATCCAGGCTTTTATTCACGGATCTTGCAGGGCGGCAGTATTGCTGCTGGTGAGGCTTATATGGATGGGTGGTGGGATAGCCCCGATTTAACCTCATTAATGAAACTGATGGCCCTTAACATGCGTGCTCTAGATAAACTCGAAGAGCAAGGCAGTTGGTTGACTAAAATACTGTACAAGTTCAGCCATTGGTCAAACAGAAACTCTGAAGAGAACTCACGTAAAAATATCCATGCGCATTACGACTTGGGTAACAACCTATACGAAGCGTTCCTTGACACCAATATGCTGTACTCGTCGGCGCTTTACAATCATGCGGACGACTCTCTAGAGCAGGCTCAAATCAACAAAATGGATCGTCTATGTCAGCAACTTGAGCTGAAATCTACCGATCATGTTGTTGAAATTGGCACTGGGTGGGGCGCTATGGCGATTTACATGGCTGAACAATACGGTTGTCAGGTCACCACAACAACGATATCTGAAGAGCAACACGCGTACGCGGAGCAAAAAATCAAAGAGCGTGGCTTAGAAGACAAAATCACTCTACTCAAAGAAGATTACCGAAACCTAACCGGCACTTATGACAAGCTCGTTTCTATTGAAATGATTGAAGCTGTGGGCAAACAATTCCTGCCTTCGTACATTAAGGTCTGTGAGTCTTTATTGAAGTCTGGTGGCTTGATGGCGATTCAAGCGATTACGATTGCCGATCAGCGTTACGATTACTACAGTAACAACGTCGACTTTATCCAAAAGTACATTTTCCCGGGTGGTTTTTTACCGTCGGTAACCTCACTAACCCAAGCAACAACAAAGTACAGTGACTTAGTGACGCGAGACTTGTTCGATATTGGTTTGGACTACGCCAAGACGCTGAACGAATGGCACCTTCGTTTTAATCGAGCAGAGAATGAAGTGCGCTCATTTGGCTACGACGACCGCTTTGTGCGTATGTGGCGCTACTATTTGAGCTACTGTGAAGGTGGCTTTTTGGCTCGCACGATCAGTGCAGTTCACATGACGTTTCAACGCCCGTAGTTCGTTATGAAGGTATTTCTTGCTTCGACATGGTTCCAACTCTGCTGGTTTGCAGCGGTGCTTGGAACCTATCAATGGCAATGGGTGACGTTATTCCTTACTTTGGCAACCCTACTATACTGTCTGAAAAGCGATGCATCTTCGCTCAAAAGTATTGGTGTGATCGTCACGAGCGGGCTCGTGCTTGATACGCTCAATCAACAACTATCGGTCTTTGTCTTTCCAACCCCATGGCTGCCAGTCTGGTTATTATGCTTGTGGGTTTTGTTTTCTTGGTATGCCTATCAACTTAAGTCAATTTTGTACCGTTTCCCAAAAACCTACGTATCAATAATAGGCGGACTCGGAGGAACAGCGAGCTACTTTGCTGGCTATAAGCTCCAAGCCGTTGAATTTGGATTCAGCACTGGCGCTACACTGGCAATGTTGTTTGTCGAATGGTGCGTCATGATGCTCTTGATACTCAAGGTGTACGGAAATGAAAAGCTTGAAGAGAGACTTAACTCAGAGACTGACTAGGCTGCTTGCGTTGGTAATAGTAACTGGCTCTTTTGCTCTGCAAGCTCAACCTGTTGGAAACAGCGAAGCCGCAAGCAACATTGCGAATTGGAAGGGATGGAAAACTGTTGGAGAAGCCCAACTTACTTGGTTCATCTTCGATATTTATCACTCAAGATTAAAAGCGCCTGATGGAAAGTTTATCGTAAGCGATGACGTATCGCCACATCCCCTTGCGTTGGAAATTAATTACAAGAGAGACATCAGTAAGCAACAGCTGCTTGATGTGACGGATGAGCAGTGGGCGAAATTGGGTTTTACGGACTCATATCGAAAAGCTTGGATCAGCGAGCTCGATCGTATGTTTCCTGATATTCAAAAAGGTGACGAGCTTACTTATCTAACAGATGGAAAATCTGGTCAGCTTTTTTATAAGCAGGTTGGGGACGTGCAAGTAAAGAACGTTGGCATCATTGAAGACGAACGAATGAACGATGCATTTTTGGCTATATGGTTATCACCCAACACAGAATTTCCGAAACTCCGAAAACAATTGATAGGGCAGGTTAGATAGTGTTTAAACGAATTTTTAAAGCAGCGACTTTAGTGGCAGCTGTTTTTCTTTCGGCATGTTCCGCAGACATTGATAATTACCGCTCTTCTACACCGACTTTTGACGTATTCGGTTATTTCGAAGGCGACATAAAGGCGTGGGGGATGGTGCAAGATTATACCGGACAGCAAACGCGTCGCTTTGAGGTCGATATAGTGGGTACTGTAGCGGGTGATACGCTGACGCTGGTGGAAGACTTCGTGTTTGATGACGGAGAGGTGGACCAGCGAATTTGGGTTATCACTAGATTAGAAGACGGTCGTTATGAAGGTAAGGCAGACGATATTATAGGTGTAGCAACAGGGGAAGAGCAGGGCAATGCGCTACAGTGGCAATATGACTTTGAGCTACAAATGGAGGATTCATCAGTGACGGTTGCTTTTGATGATTGGCTTTATCGTCAGGATGACAGACACGTTTTCAATCTAACGAAAATAAAAAAGTTTGGTGTGGAAGTAGGAACAATAACCTTGTTCTTCCAAAAGCAGGCATAACAAATGGGGCTGATCTTCAATTAATAATCCATTCCATATAACTAAAATTATTTTCTCCCGACCTAACTCTCCTAACTAAAAAAGGTTGACGCTTTCGCGTCAACCTTTTAAGTATCTGGTCGTTACAGGAGTATTACAGCTTATCTGTCAGCTCGATTGCTTGACCGATATAGTTCGCTGGCGTCATCTCTTTCAGACGTGCTTTCTCGTGCTCAGGAAGCTCAAGACCGTCGATGAAGTTACGCATTGCTTCGCCGTCTACACGCTTACCACGAGTTAGCTCTTTCAGCTTCTCGTATGGCTTCTCGATGCCGTAACGACGCATAACGGTTTGTACTGGCTCAGCTAGTACTTCCCAGTTCTTGTCTAGTTCAGCAAGAAGGGCTTCACGGTTTACTTCTAGCTTGCTGATGCCTTTAAGTGTCGAAGTGTAAGCGATGATAGCGTAGCCAACACCAACACCAAGGTTACGTAGAACCGTTGAGTCAGTTAGGTCACGTTGCCAACGAGAGATAGGCAGTTTCTGTGCTAGGTGGCCGAATACAGCGTTCGCAAGACCTAGGTTACCTTCTGAGTTTTCAAAGTCGATTGGGTTAACTTTGTGAGGCATTGTTGAAGAACCGATCTCACCAGCAATAGTTTTTTGCTTGAAGTGGCCTAGTGCAATGTAACCCCAAACGTCACGGTCGAAGTCAATCAGGATAGTGTTGAAACGAGCGATAGCGTCGAACAGCTCAGCGATGTAATCGTGCGGTTCGATTTGAGTTGTGTAAGGGTTCCAAGTTACGCCTAGAGACTCTGTGATGAACTCTTCAGAGAACTTGTGCCAATCTAGCTCTGGGTAAGCAGAAAGGTGTGCGTTGTAGTTACCTACTGCACCGTTGATTTTCGCTAGGATCTCAACGTTTTCGATTTGCTTGAATTGACGCTCCATACGGTACGCCACGTTTGCCATTTCTTTACCCATAGTAGATGGAGAAGCAGGCTGACCGTGTGTACGAGATAGAAGAGGAATGTCGCGGTATTCCACTGCTAGTGCTTTGATAGCGTCGATTAGGTTACGGATTTCTGGAAGAATCACGTTCTCACGCGCTTCTTTAAGCATTAGAGCGTGTGATGTGTTGTTGATGTCTTCAGAAGTACATGCGAAGTGGAAGAACTCGTTTACTGCGTGCAGTTCAGGAACGTCTGCTACTTTCTCTTTTAGGAAGTACTCAACCGCTTTTACGTCGTGGTTAGTTGTACGCTCGATCTCTTTGATACGGCGTGCATCTTCTTCAGAGAAGTTTGCAGCAAGGTCGTCTAGGAATTGGTTTGCTTCTGCGCTAAACGCTGGCACTTCTGCAATTTCAGCAGTAGCAGCAAGCTTTTGTAGCCAGCGGATTTCAACGATAGTACGGTATTTTAGTAGACCGTATTCACTGAAAATTTCGCGTAACGCAATTGTCTTGCTTCCGTAACGGCCGTCTACTGGTGAAACAGCAGTCAATGCTGACAGTTCCATGATGTTCTCCTGAATTGGGTTTCTAAATTTCGTGAGCTTTATACCAATAACTGTGGCAATTGTCACGAATATTGCGCAAACGTTTGCGCGGGATTTGTTTTAGTCGAAAAAAATGAGCTCGCGATAAACGCGAGCTGCTTATTTGATATTTTACTACAGACGAGCAAGAAGGATTTGTGCTTGCTCTACCATCTTCTTGCGCCCGAAGATTAGGTGGCGACGCTTACCACCAACTTGACGCCAAAGAACTGCACTACGAATGCCAGATAACAACAGCGCACGAACTTTGTGTTGGCTTGCCGTCTGCTGCAGTACAGATGGCGTGCCCGTTACTTGAATGCGTGGGCCAATAGGGCTAACGACATCCAGATAGATGCTCGCTAAATTGCTGATCATTTGATCGTCTAGTAGCTCAAAGTGCTCTGACTGACGCTTGGCCATTTGAATACGATCACCAAGCTGAGACATAGCATCGTTACGAGAGCTTAACTTACGCTCTAACGCCATTAAACTAATAATGTAACGAGTAATTTCACTGCCTGATGGTGTGCTATCAATCCCCTTAACCAAGCACTCTAGGCCGAGCTTTAGATCGGCTTCGCGACCGAATACGCCAACTGTGTTAGCAGGGTTCGTGCTCAAAATAGCGTTGATTGATGTTTCAAAAGCATCTTGATCACAATGTCCGTTTCTCGCTACCTGTTGAACTAAAGCAACAGCTTGGCAAATCCCAGCGAAAGCGATAGTACGGTCATAAAGTGTATTCGCCACGTAACGACTCCTAAGCTTGAGAATATTTAATGCGTTGCTCGATGATGCCGCCACCTAGGCACACGTCACCTTTGTAGAACACTGCTGATTGACCTGGAGTTACAGCAATTTGTGGCTCGTCAAAGATAACTTTAATGTTTTCATCATCGATAGGGATGATTGTACAAGGAATATCTTCCTGACGGTAACGAGTTTTCACTGTGCACTTCATAACATCGCGAATTGGCTCACGATCTACCCAGTGAAGTTGTGATGCAAGTAGACCTTCTGATTTTAACATTGGATGGTCTTTACCTTGAACGGCAATCAAAACGTTACGTTCTAGATCTTTCTCACCAACGAACCATGGGTCCTCGTTACCACCGCCGCCTTTACGGCCACCGATGTGTAGACCTTTACGCTGACCAAGCGTGTGGTACATCAGGCCTTGATGTTGACCAATCACTTCGCCTTCAGGTGTTTCGATGTTGCCTGGTTGAGCTGGAAGGTAGCGACCTAGGAATTCAGTAAACTTGCGTTCGCCGATGAAACAAATACCCGTAGAGTCTTTCTTCTTCGCCGTGATTAGATCTTGCTCTTCCGCGATGCGGCGTACTTCTGGCTTCTCTAGGTCACCAACAGGGAATAGGCTACGTGCGATTTGCTCGTTGCTTAATGTGTACAGGAAGTAGCTTTGATCTTTGTTGCCATCTAGACCACGTAACATTTGTGGTTTTTCACCGTTTTCTGGGAAAGAGCGACGCACATAGTGGCCCATTGCAATGTAATCAGCATCAAGTACTTCATCAGCGAATTCTAGGAATGCTTTGAACTTGATTTCTTTGTTACAAAGAATGTCAGGGTTCGGAGTACGGCCCGCTTTGTATTCAGCAAGGAAGTACTCAAATACGTTATCCCAGTATTCGGCAGCAAAGTTGATAGTGTGTAGGTGGATGCCTAGCTTGTCACATACTGCCTGAGCGTCAGCAAGATCTTCTGCCGCTGTACAATATTCTTCGTTGTCATCTTCTTCCCAGTTCTTCATGAAAAGGCCTTCTACTTGGTAGCCTTGCTGCTTTAGAAGATACGCGGAAACAGATGAATCAACGCCGCCGGACATACCGACGATGACTTTCTTTTGGCTGTTATCAGACATTACTAAACACCACTTAAATAAACGGGATGCAGATTCTATCAGAATCCACAGACCGGTGACAGATCCGAGATCGAAATCACAATTCGTTTCGCTGGATTTTTCTTCAACAAAGATTCGAACGAGTAATTTCGCAAGTATAGAAGAGGTATATATGGCATAGTTGGCCAAAATCCAAGAGGAAACATCAAATGACAGAAGAAAACCAATTTATGCAAGAAAGTGAGTTGATTGAAATTGTTGAAAATCAGCTCGAAGATGGTAACCCGCTTAAAGTAAAAGAAACCCTTATGCGTTTAATGATGACTGGCACACCACGTGAAGATGCGGTTGCGATGATGGCATGTGCGATGTCAATTGAGGTTTTTGATGTAATGAAGAATGAGGGTGAGTTCAACCTAAAGCGTTATAGCGAGCACCTTGAGCAACTACCAGATCTCAGCTTTATGGAAGGTGAATAAGCCACCTAAAAGAAAAAAGCTGTCAGCAAACGTTTGCTATAATTGCTTTTATTGCCGCTTTATTATTAGCGGTATAGAATCCGTTCTCCTTTTCATCCCCTTACTCAGACTGACAATATGAAATTTCCTGGACAACGCAAATCGAAGCACTATTTTCCTGTTCATGCTCGTGACCCGCTGGTGAGCCAAGCACAAGAAAGCAAGAAGATGACGCGCACTCACATCATTGGTATTGACCAAACTTTGGTTGATATTGAAGCTAAAGTTACAACGGATGTGATTGAAAAGTACGGTCTGAGTAAAGGTCACTCTTTGGTTATTGATGACGAAAGAGCAGAAGAGTTGTACCAGCAACTTAAAGAAGAGAACTTAATTACCAATGAGTATGCGGGTGGCACAATTGGTAACACGCTACACAACTACTCTGTGCTAGCAGATGATCGCTCTACGCTGCTTGGAGTGATGAGCCAGGATATCAAAATTGGCAGCTATGGCTACCGTTACCTTTGTAATACATCAAGCCGCATGGACTTGAACTATCTACAAGGTGTTGATGGCGCTATCGGTCGTTGTTTCGCTCTTATTACAGAAGATGGTGAACGTACTTTTGCGATCAGTGAAGGGCAAATGAACCAACTGCATCCTGATAGCATTCCAGAAAAAATCTTTAAAAATGCATCGGCGCTTGTACTAACGTCATATTTAGTACGTTGTAAAGAAGGCGACCCAATGCCTGAAGCAACAATGAAAGCGATTGAGTACGCGAAAAAGAATGATGTACCTGTTGTTCTGACTCTTGGGACGAAGTTCGTTATTCAAGATGACCCGAAATATTGGCAAGAATTCATTCGAGATAACGTTTCAGTCGTTGCGATGAATGAAGATGAAGCAGAAGCTCTGACGGGTGAGTCAGACCCACTTGCTGCATCTGATAAAACACTGGAGTGGGCAGATCTAGTATTGTGCACCGCGGGGCCTGTAGGCCTATTTATGGCGGGTTATACGGAAGATAGCGCGAAGCGCGAAACTTCTTTGCCATTACTTCCAGGGTCAATTGCTGAATTTAATCGTTATGAATTCAGTCGTCCGGCGAAAAAAGACTCATGCGAGACGCCAATAAAAGTGTACTCGCATATCTCGCCATATATGGGTGGCCCAGAAAAAATTAAGAATACAAATGGCGCAGGTGATGCTGCGTTATCTGCTGTTCTTCATGATATGGCAGCAAATAAATACCATAAAGAAAATGTGCCTAATTCAAGCAAGCACAGTAACGAGTATTTAACTTACTCTTCTTTTTCTCAAGTCTGCAAATACGCAAACCGTGCTAGCTACGAAGTTCTCGTGCAACATTCACCACGATTGTCGCGCGGACTTCCTGAGCGAGAAGATAGCCTAGAAGAAGCATACTGGGAACGTTAATACGAAGCGATTTAATTAACTATTCTGTAACTAAAGTAAAAGGCACATTAAGAAACGTGCCTTTTTTATTTGTAATGGTTTAAATAAAAAAGGCTCCCTATGGGAGCCTTTTAAAAATAGCACGGATCTAGATTAGGAACTCATCCAGAGATTTACCTGCATCAAGTTGCTCTTGAATCGCCGAAGGTGTACGACCTTGGCCAGTCCAAGTTTTCTCATTACCGTTTGAATCTGTGTATTTGTATTTAGCAGGGCGAGGTGCGCGCTTCGCTTTGCCTTTCGTCTTAGTTTCGCCAGATAGCGCAGTAATAAGTGCTTCTACGTCAATACCGTCTTGAGCGATTTTCTCAGCAATCTCTGCAAGCTTAGCTTCTTGCTCTGCTTGTGCTGCGCGTTCTGCTTCTTCTGCTTCACGACGCTCATCTACGACAGTAGTGAGTTTATCTAGAGCTTCTTCCAATTGTTCTAGAGTCAGCTCACGAGAAAATGCACGAAGGCTACGGATATTTAGAAGGGTTTTAGTCAGCTCTGACATAACGATTCCTATTAAAAGGTTAATGTGTTGGGCACTTTTTATCGTTACGATTAAATAATGCCAATCTATAAATAAACAAAGAGTCCTTATATTTAACTTTATCTTTTCCTTATGTGCAAATGCTAAATCAAGATTTTGTTTAAATTTGACTATTTTTTAAAGCAATTAATATTATTACACTCGAAATAAATCATTATTAGATGAGAACTAAAATCAACAATCATTATTGTATAGAGAGAGTGACAGCTTGGTTTTTTATAAAAAAATTTGAGTTATTACTTAAAAATATGAAGCATCCATCTTTAATGCTGTGTCATATATCCTTAATTTATTGATATAAGATAAACCATGATATTTCTAAGGTAGTAATAATGTTTCATAAATAACATGATTGATGTGATTTCAGTTGCACAAAACTTATGGAAGTAGGCAAGGTTTATAAATTATCTCAGTCATTATTTATTTGTTTAATTTAGTTTGATGTGTTGCATTGACTCTCATCATAAGTACAATGGCTGCCACCTGATGCAATATTGCAGACAATTTGTTTTTAATTTGTACAGTTAGTGGTTAATTGTTTGTTGTTGCCGTAGAGGCGCGGTCTCGAAGAGTAGCTATTATTGGGGTGATGCCAATGAATAATAGTGGAAGGCGAAGATTGCCGAAGTAAGTAACTCATCAAAGTTACTTGCTGGGGTTGTATCTGAAAGGAACAACACTGCCATAGTATATATTCACATTAAACTATGGAGCGCTACTGTAGGGTTGGGTGGAGTGTTCGCTTCCCTGTCGCTAAGTTCAACATGAGCACGTATCGTATGCTACGTGACTTGTCTGCAGTAGATCTCTAGCCAAACTTTGGTTTTTGAAGATCATGAATTTAATAGATTTTTCTAGTTCTCCTGTTTCATTATTGCCACCTATTGTCGCTTTGACTTTGGCGATTTTGACTCGACGTGTATTAGTTTCCTTGGGTGTAGGTATCGTGCTAGGTGCGGTGCTACTTAATAGCTGGTCTATCAGCGACACCGCAGGTTACGTCAGTTCTCAAGTTTCTTCTGTCTTTATTGAAGATGGCGGAATTAACACTTGGAACATGAGCATTGTTGGTTTCCTAATCTTATTAGGTATGACAACAGCTTTATTAACGCTATCTGGCGGTACTCGTGCTTTTGCTGAATGGGCACAATCTCGAGTGAAGAGTAAACGCGGCTCCAAACTTCTTGCCGCCTTTTTAGGCGTATTCATTTTTGTCGATGATTACTTTAATAGCCTTGCTGTTGGTGCGATCTCTCGCCCAGTAACCGATCGCTTTTATGTGTCTCGCGCTAAGCTTGCGTACATTCTAGACTCAACCGCTGCTCCAATGTGTGTAATTATGCCTGCTTCTAGCTGGGGTGCTTACATTATTACTATTATTGGCGGGATCTTAGTCTCACATGGGATCACAGAGTATTCGGCTCTTGGCGCATATGTTCGTCTTATCCCAATGAACTTCTACGCCGTTTTTGCGCTGCTAATGGTGTTCGCTGTTGCGTGGTTTGGTCTTGATATTGGTAAAATGCGTGAGCATGAGATCTCTGCATCGCAAGGTCGTGGCTTTGATAAAGACAAAGAAAATGACTCGCAAGAAGCGCATGACCTAAACGAAGAGCTAGATATCCGTGAAAGTGAAAAGGGTAAAGTGTCAGATTTGATACTTCCTATCGTGACGCTGATTATCGCGACTATCGCTTCAATGCTTTACACGGGTGGCCAAGCATTGGCTGCTGATGGTAAGGAGTTTGCGCTTCTTGGTGCTTTTGAAAATACAGATGTAGGTACATCACTAATCTACGGTAGCTTGCTTGGCTTAGCAGTTGCACTGTTTACTGTTGTGAAGCAAGGTCTACCAATGGCTGAGATCGCACGTACACTTTGGATTGGTGCTAAGTCTATGTTTGGTGCGATTCTAATCTTAGTATTTGCCTGGACCATTGGTTCTGTTATCGGTGATATGAAGACTGGTACTTACCTTTCGACAATGGCGCAGGGCAATATCAACCCTCATTGGCTCCCAGTTATCCTATTCTTGTTGTCTGGCCTGATGGCGTTCTCAACAGGTACTTCATGGGGTACGTTCGGCATCATGCTTCCAATCGCTGGAGACATGGCTGGCGCAACAGACGTAGCGCTAATGCTACCGATGCTGAGTGCGGTTTTAGCTGGTGCGGTATTCGGTGACCATTGTTCACCAATCTCAGATACGACTATCTTGTCATCGACGGGTGCACGTTGTAACCACATTGATCACGTATCAACACAGCTACCTTATGCATTATCAGTCGCGCTTGTTTCATGCGTCGGCTTTATTGCCCTTGGTATGACTGCTTCAATAGCGTTCTCGTTCATTGCAGCGTCGATAACATTCATTATCGTTTGCGCTATTTTGTCATGGCTTTCAAAGTCTAAAATAGCGTCTTGCCAGAGTGCGTAATTCACTGATTTAAAAAGTAAATTTATAGGAGGCTTCGGCCTCCTTTTTTATTTTCAGCCCTAAACCACCTACTTCAGTAGGTGGTTATCATCCGCTTCGGCTTTGCCTGTAAAACTACTCA
>NZ_JAWOQN010000499.1:0-699 GCF_033337395.1 Vibrio sp. YT-19(2023)
CTCAAGTGCAAGATCAATACGATCTGATTTATGAGTGGAATTCTACTTCGCAAAGTTAATCCGCGTTTGAGCATAGAATAAAGAAAGAGTCGCAATTGCGACTCTTTTTGTTTTTGAATCAGAGAAGTTATTTATTGAACTTCGTTTTTTCTTCTTTTTCTACTTGTGACAAGCGTTTGAGTTTAAGGCCTAGCTCTTTTCCTCGAGCACGAGCAAATAAAATATTGCCAGCAAAACCAAGAGAGGTAAGCACCAGCTCAACCGCTGCCAACCACCGTTCACCACCGTCCACGTACAAGATAGTGAGGGCGTGCAAGAAATACAGCATCAAGACAAAGTTCGCCCATGCATGCGTGTAAGGTTTGCCCGCTAAGATGCCAGGTAACGGTAGCAATAACGGAATACACCATGCAATCGCGAGTGTTGTGCTACTCAGATGAGGGTGAGGAGATAAAGCGAGTTGCCAAATCGCGACCCATGCTAATAAAGATAAGTTGCCGAACAAAGCGAGGTAGCGATACGTTTTTGCTTGAGCACCAAGAGGTGGTTGTTCTTCGAAAGAGTCAGACATCGATTCTCTATCCTTGAATTGATACCAATTCTACTGATTATTAATACTGGTATTAGTGACAAGCTTTGAGCTTTAACGCTGCTGTTGCTAGTCGTTTACCTAATTGTTGTGCCAGGCGAGTCTCCTCC
>NZ_JAWOQN010000500.1:0-699 GCF_033337395.1 Vibrio sp. YT-19(2023)
GTTCCTAGCGAAACCCTAAAATACACGGGCGGATCGGTTCAAGTATTTGAAGGTTTGGCTGCGTACTTTGGTTTGCCAGAAATATTGATGAACCGCTTCGTAGGCTTGGTATCCTTCACCGCTATGTTTGGCTCTCTACTGATGTGGACAGCAACGCCAGTGAAAATCTTCTTCTCTGAGATTCCAGAAGGCATTTTTGGTAAGAAAACCGTAGAGCTGAACGAAAACGGCGTACCAGCTCGCGCAGCTTGGTATCAGTTCCTTATCGTTATCCCATTGATGATCATCCCAACATTAGGTTCTAACACCGCTCAAGATCTGATGAACACCGTGAGCAACATGACCGCAGCGGCATCCATGCTGCCACCGCTGTTCATCATGCTGGCGTCCCTGAATCTGGGCTTGAAACTGGATCACGTCGAGCGTGATTTCAGAATGGGCTCACGCAAAATGGGCATTGCTACTGTATCGGTACTGATCGCTATCTTTACGGTTGGTTTCTTAGCATCGACCTTCCCTACAGGGGCCGACATCATGACCATCATTTTCTACAACGTTGGTGGTATCGTGATTTTCCTTGGCTTTGCTTGGTGGAAGTACAGCCAATACGAGAAATCATTGAATCAGGAAGAGCGTATAAAAGAAGCCGCGCCAGCTTCGCAAGCGGTATAACATAGACTCTCAATGACAAACATTCTG
>NZ_JAWOQN010000501.1:0-698 GCF_033337395.1 Vibrio sp. YT-19(2023)
TTTACTCTGCATATTACTCCGTTATCGGTGGCAGATAAGTTCCATGAACAAATTGAAATCAAGCAAGGTGCGTGGATCTTCACCTCAGCAACGCTTGCGGTTTCTGGTGACTTTAAGCACTTTACCGATCGTCTCGGCTTAAAACCTAAACAACAGTTTTCGCTGCCATCGCCATTTGATTATGAAAAGCAGGCTCGCCTTTGTGTGCCTCGTTATCTTCCTGAGCCAAACAGCCCAGGCTTAGCGGACAAATTGGTGAGAATGTTAGCGCCAGTCATTGAAGAAAATGACGGTCGTTGTTTCTTCTTATGTACTTCTCACAGCATGATGCGTGAGTTGGGAGAGAAGTTCCGTGAGGTGTTGGATCTTCCGGTTCTTATGCAAGGTGAAATGAGCAAGCAAAAGACTCTTGCAGAGTTTATGGAGCTGGGTAACGCTTTGCTTGTGGCGACGGGGGCGTTTTGGGAAGGGATCGATGTTAGAGGTGACGCACTGAGCTGTGTTATCATCGACAAATTGCCGTTTACTGCCCCGGATGATCCGCTGCTAAAAGCCCGAATTGAAGATTGTCGATTGCGTGGTGGTGAGCCGTTTGCTGAAGTGCAAATCCCCGATGCGGTGATCACGTTAAAGCAGGGCGTAGGGCGTTTGATTCGAGATCAGAAAGATCATGGTGCATTGATCATTTGTGACAATCG
>NZ_JAWOQN010000502.1:0-698 GCF_033337395.1 Vibrio sp. YT-19(2023)
TCTTTTTGATCCCATGATCAGCAGTAGTAGTATGAGATCTCGACAAAGGAGGTGCATATGTCATTTTTGAAGAAGACACTTGCGAGCTTTGGGATCGGCAGCGCTAAGGTAGATTCGATTCTAAATCAGGATGTGCTTTATCCCGGTCAAAGTGTGGATGTTTCTATTCACGTTTATGGTGGCGCGACAGAGCAAGCGATCGATAATATCGATATGAAGCTTTGTTGCCGCTACATCGCAGAGGCTCCGGACGACCGTGGTGCGCGAGAAGGGCACAGCATGCGTCGAGTACCGCAAACGCATGTCTTGGCGAAATGGAATCTCCCGTACGCCTTTACGATTCATCCTGGTGAAGAGCGCACCTTCGACGTCCAACTCGACGTGCCTTGGAACACACCAGTGACCATCGGCGATGCAAAAGTCTGGCTAGAAACCGGCTTAGATGTGGCGATGGCGCTTGACCCTACCGACAAAGACATTCTCACCGTTAGACCCGACCCACTTATGGATGCCATATTGTCAGCGTTTGAAGCCCAAGGCTTGCGTATTCGCCAAGTCGAATGTGAAGAGGTAAAAGGTTTCGAACTGCCATTTGTACAAGAGTTTGAAATGGTGCCCACTGATGGCCCATATCATGGCGTATGGCGCGAGTTAGAGTTTGTCGCGCATCGCGATGAGCAAAACCTCAAGCTTTGGTT
>NZ_JAWOQN010000503.1:0-698 GCF_033337395.1 Vibrio sp. YT-19(2023)
CATAACCCATATTACGACAACGGTATTAAATTCTTCTCATCTGAGGGCACAAAATTGCCTGATGATATCGAGCTTGCTATCGAAGCTGAATTGGACAAAGACATTGAATGTGTTGAGTCTTCTGAATTGGGCAAAGCGACTCGTTTAAATGATGCTGCAGGTCGTTACATCGCGTTCTGTAAAAGCACATTCCCATCGACACTCAGTCTCTCTAACTTAAAGATCGTCGTTGATTGCGCTCATGGTGCTACCTACCATATTGCTCCAAATGTCTTCAAAGAACTTGGTGCAGATGTAATCGCGATGGGTGTTGAGCCAAATGGTATCAACATCAATGAAGAAGTCGGTGCTACAGACGTTCGCGCGCTACAAAAACGCGTTGTCGAAGAGCAAGCTCATCTTGGTCTTGCATTCGATGGTGACGGCGACCGTATCATCATGGTTCACCATTTAGGTAATAAAGTCGATGGTGACCAAATTGCTTACATCATCGCACGTGATGCTCTTCGTCGTGGTGAACTAAAAGGTGGCGTGGTTGGTACATTGATGACTAACCTAGGTATGGAAAATGGCCTGAAGCAATTAGGTATTCCATTTGTTCGTGCTGCTGTCGGTGACCGCTATGTAATGGAGCAATTGCTGGCTAAAGGCTGGAAGATCGGTGCCGAAAACTCTGGTCACGTTATCTTGCTAGATAA